>LFRS01000140.1:2096-5485 GCA_001512435.1 Halothermothrix sp. DTU029
TTTAAAAAAATATGTGGAGGGATATTCTATGACAAGTAACAAAACTTTTACAACAAGAAATTTAGTATTGATGGCTTTATTCATTGCCCTGGGTATTGTTTTACCTATCAGTTTTCATGTATTTGGTAATGTGGCCCGGGTCCTGTCTCCCATGCATATAACTGTATTCATTGCAGGAGCACTTATGGGGCCTGTTGCCGGCCTTGTGGTGGGAGCCCTGACCCCTTTGTTGAGCTCTCTCATTACTTCCATGCCCCCCTTGATGCCCATGCTGCCTTTGATGTTTTTTGAACTGGCAGTCTATGGGTTGGTAATCGGTTATCTGTACAGGGTTAAAAAAATGAATATCTTTGTCAGTCTGCTGGTGAGCATGCTGGTGGGAAGAATCGCCTATGGTATAGTTGCCTCAATTATGGTATATGTTTTCGCAGTACCCAATTTACAGGGCAATCCCTTTGTACTTGTTCCAACAATGATTGTGTCAGGACTACCAGGTATTGTCTTGCATCTCCTGGTTGTCCCCTTGATAGTTAAATTCCTTGGCAATACCCGGTATTTTCAGGAAGAGACAGAGTAAGATATAGCTGAAATATATTTAGAAATAGATGAATTCAGGAGGGAATATATGTGAAACTGGTCTGTGTAGGAGATAATGTAGCAGATTTCTACCCGGAAGAGGGGATACTCTATCCCGGAGGGAGTACCTATAATGTAGCAGTACTGGCCGGGAGATACGGAACCCGGACTGCCTATCTGGGGACCTTTGGTAATGATGATGCCGGCCAGTATTTGCTGGAAGTGCTGAAGGAAGAAGGGGTTGACTGCTCTTATGTAAGTATATTAGAGGGTAAAAATGCCATAGGCAGGATAATCAATAAGGGAGGGGAGAGCCAGGTCCTTACAGTGGACAAGGGGGTCTATAGGGATTTTTCCCTGTCAGAGAAGGATCTGGAGTTTATCAAGGACTTTGATTACCTGCATACTACTGTCTATAGTTATACAGAAAGTTACCTTCCCTTTTTTAAAGAAAAGGGCCTGGCTGTTTCCTTTGATTATTCATTTATGAGTAGCATAGAATACCTGGCGAGGACTCTTCCCTATGTGGATATAGCCTTTTTCTCGGCTGTAGGATTAGAAGGGGATATAAAGGAATTTATGAAAGAAGTCAGCAATTCAGGGCCAGAACAGGTAATTGTTACAATGGGTAAGGAAGGAGTACTGGCCTATTATGGCCAGGAGTTCTATTATCACCCGGCCAGGCAGGTAGAGGTGGTGGATACCCTGGGGGCAGGGGACGCCTTTATCGCCATGTATTTGACAGCCCTGGGCCAGGGTTATTCTATCGAGGAGATCCTGGAGAAAGCCACTGATAAGGCGGCCGAATGCTGCACTATGCCAGGCACCTTCGGCCGGGGAATAACGACACAGGGGGACGGTTTTTCTGTGTCATAACTCAAAGGGATGGTTCTTTTGGGTTGAAAAATATTTCCTGTGTAAAAAAGGACCTGATTACCATAGAGACTCAGCATCTTTACACAGATGCCAGGGTCTCTTTTTTTATATTTATAATATAACTAAATTTATAAAGGATCAGTTTGTCAGGGGTTAATGAGCTGTCCCTAATTAATTCCTTATCCAGTTTGATTTGTTATAAGTATTGACAGATTAGGGATAAAGAAAAAAGAAATATTAGGAAAATAATCTAAACAAATAATTGACATAGGACATTCTACATAGTAAATTAATACGTATAAGATGAGGTAAAATTATAAATATTCTTTTGTAACAAAGATTTTTTAGTAAAGCAAAGCCTGCAGAAGAGATAGAGAGAGGATTTGAAGCATTAATAGAAGATATTGAAAAAAATAATGATGAAATAGTTCTATCAGTAAAAAAATATAAAATAGAAAGGGGGGAATAATCAATGAAAAGAAGTATGTTTATTTGCATTTTTGTATTTATTATATTAGCCGTAACCGATCATATGGCACTGGCTAATGAAAACAAATACCCTGCCAATATTTTAAACATTTATAAAAGTACAGATGGTTATATCAGTGCAGGTATTAAACATCACTATGAGGATGCAATATATTTTGGAGGGAATATTGAGTATAAAAAAAACAGTGGAGTAGATTTGGAATTAAATGCAATATATATGATTCCGGAAATATTTATTTTTGATGTATATGGAGGAGTAGGTTTAAATGGGAACTTTGTAAATAAAGAATTGGATCCCTATTTATTATTAGGAGGCCATTTTATTTTCTTCTTCTCTGAAACCATGTACTACATAACAGAAGAGAGAGTAGAAACCCGTAGTGGATTAAAATTTGAATTTTAAATTGGGAGTGATGTTAGGGAGCAGTGGGACGGTTCTCCTGTGTCCTGTCTAAAAGAGGTGGGAAGATGTCTGGATTTTATACAGAAATAGCTGAGTATTATGATTATATTTTTCCGCTAAGTGAGGCAAAAATAGCTTTGCTGAAAGAGCTTGCCGGTTCCCCTCCTAAAGATATACTGGATGTGGCCTGTGGCAGTGGTGAGTATTCAATAGCTTTAAATGATAGTGGTTATAAAGTGACAGCAATAGATTTAAATGAAATGATGATTGAAGAGCTGAGGGAGAAAGAGAGAAATATCGATGCCCGGGTTTTAAATATGCTGGAGATTGAAAGTTTGGAGAGAAAGTTTGATTTAATATTCTGTATTGGAAACTCCCTGGTCCACCTCAATAACGCAGAGGAGATCTACGATTTTCTAAAAGCCTGCAGGAAGAGTCTCAAACCGGGTGGTAAACTTTTGCTTCAGATAGTTAATTATGACCGGATTTTAGCTAAAGAGATAAATAGTCTGCCGACTATAGTCAATGAAGAGGTAAACCTAAGATTCGAAAGGTATTATGATTACCTGTCTGATGTGCATAAGATAGATTTTAAGACAATCTTGAAGGTTGATGATAAAGAGATAGAAAACCATGTCCTTCTTTATCCCGTAAAATCAAAGGAGTTAATTGCTCTTCTGGAAAAGGCAGGTTTTACAAATATACAGAGTTATGGAGATTTTAAGAAAAATAAATTTGAGCCACTGGACTCATTTCCTCTGATAATTGTGGCAGAATAATAAGGAAGGCTAACGCAGTGTAATGCAACGGGATGGTTCTTTTGTGGGTGCCTTGTGATAAAAAAATATATAAGATAAAAAATGACACAGGAGAACCGTCCCCCTGTGTCTTTTTTTGTTTTTTATTTGAATAGGTTTTGTATATCTTCTATGGTTAATTTTTTATAGCTACTGACTATTAAATCAGCTTCAGACAGGTCCTGGTCTCCGGAGTTAGCATTTTTAAAACCAATACACTTCATACCAGCTGCTTTTGCTGCCAGGAC
>LFRS01000045.1:0-5189 GCA_001512435.1 Halothermothrix sp. DTU029
ACACCTCTCCTTCATACTGGCCAGCCCATATTTCTCTCCTTCTATCCCGGATAATTCAAAGCCAACCCCATCATCACTGATCAAGATATTGATATTATCTACACCATATTCAAGCCTGATGGTACCATTTTTGGCCTGGGCATGTTTAAAGATATTATTTAAAGCTTCCTGTACAATTCTAAATATCGTAATTTCATAGGTATCACTTAAACGTTTCTGATTACCTAAAATAATTAAATCTATTTTTATATCTGTTTCTTTGATATATTTGTCAATATAGCGGACCAGGGTAGGGATTAAACCGAGGTCATCCAGGGACATAGGACGGAGATCATAAATAATTTTTCTTATATCCTGAATACTTAGACGGATTAAATCTTTTAGCTCTGTTACTTCTTCTTTAGCCTTATTTATATCTTTTTGCAATAATTTTTCTATGAGCTCTACCCGGAAAACCAGATTAGCGATTGACTGGGCAGGACCATCATGAATCTCCCTGGCTACCTTTTTCCGCTCCTCTTCCTGAATCTGGATGACCTTTATGGCCAGCTTCTGTTTTTCCTTTAGATCATCATATTCTTCAGTCAAATACTCTATCTCCCCGGCAAGGAAATCCTTTATTACTGAGACCCTGGATATAAGCTGCTCGGCCCTGGCGATGGTTTTTTCAAGGCTGACCAACCTCTTCTCCAGATCCCTCCTCCGGGTCTTGTACTGCTCTTCCTTCTCCCTTAATACAGCAATCTTGATGGCAGTCCCTTCTGCCTCCTCATAGGCTGCCTTTATATCTGCTTCAGTATAGTTATGAAAATCCCTGCTCACTTCCATCAGACGTATTCTGGCCTGCCGGTTCAGCCGTTCCAGACGGTCCAGGTCCTGGATAATATTGATTATCTTCTCATGGACCTCCTCCAGTTCAAGCTTGATACTATCGTACTCGGTCCTGGAAGATTCCCCGATGGAGAAGATATCCTTTTTGCTGTCTTCCAGCAATCTATTGTCTTTTCCAGTATTTCCTCCAAAGAATTTTCCCTGCGCAAGAAAAACACCTCTTAATATTAAGCTATCTTCCAATTTTATTCAACCATCATTATTTCACTCTTATAATCTACGAAACCCTTTTCCTAAAAAAACCGCCAGGGCTAAGTAAATTCCCTTGATGTATTTTCAGCAATATAACCAAAAGATGAAGAAATCAACCTGGAATAATTAAGCACAATGGATGTCAAACTCCTCACCCGTTCCTCTGTCATCCGGTTAATGGGACCGGCTATGCTGAAGGCAGCAATCACTTCCCCTGTATAATCAAAGATTGGTCCTCCAATACACCTGATTCCAGGTTCCTGTTCTTCATCATCAATGGCATAACCCTGTCTTTTGACCAGAGCTAAATGCTCTGCCAGCAATTCCTTATCAATAATGGTATTAGCGGTATGTTTTTCCAAATCTTCTTCTGCATATAGATGGTAGATATCTACATCTTTATAGGCCAGCAATACCTTGCCAAGGCTTGTACAATATGCATCCACCCGGCTGCCTATCTCAGAATGCATCCTGATAATCTCACTGGTCTCTTCCTTATCTATATAAACTACATCTTTTCCATCCAGAATAGCCAGGTGTATCGTTTCACTGGTCTCCTGTTGCAGCTTAACCAGGAAGGGTTTAACCCTCTTTCTCAAATCCATTTTATTTAAAACATTACCGGCTATCTCAAACAGTTTCAGGCCTACCTTATAACGTCCATTTTCATTCTGTTCTGCATACCCCCTATAAAGCAAGGTAGCCAACAGCCGGTGGACCGTACTTTTATGTAAGGCCAGTTTCTCACTCAACTCAGTAACCTTCAGACTATCTCCGCTTTTAGCCAATTCTTCTATGATATCAAGGGCCCTGTCCAGTGACTGAACATATTGTCTGGGCTTTCTATCCATCCTCTCTCTTCCCCCATCTCTATTCCCTGCATTGTTCAATAAACTCTTTAAATATATTAAAATTCTCCTTACTGTCTTGCCATAAGCACTCAGGATGCCATTGTACCCCAAGCACAAAAGCACCTTCCTTCTTCTCAATAGCCTCTATTACTCCATCAGCACTATAGGCCGCCACTTTAAAGCAGGGGCTGACCTCCTTTATAGCCTGATGGTGGATACTATTGACCTCAATCAGTTCCTGTCGGACTATCCTGTACAGATGGGAGTCCGCTTCAATCCTGACCCGGTGGGTTGGATACCAGCGGGGGGCCTCCTGCACATGTTTCAATACAGCAGACTTCTGCCTGTATAGATCCTGATATAAGCTTCCACCGAAGGCAATATTCAATACCTGGCAACCCTTACAGATTCCCAGTATACTTAATTCCCTTTCCAGGGCCCTCTTCACCAGCTCCAGTTCAAAGTTGTCCCTCAAGGGATCCAGCCTGCCGTTTTCCGGAAGGGGGTCTTCCCCATATATCAATGGATCAATATCTCCCCCGCCGCTTAATAAGAGGCCGTCTATTCTTTCCAGATAATCTGTTATGATTTCCTGCTCCCTGACCGGCGGCAGGAGTACCGGCAGGCCTCCGGCAGCAGCCACTGCCTCCACATAATAGCGGCTTAAACGGACTTCTTTCTCCCGGTCTGAATGATTTGTGGTAATCCCTATAAGGGGTCTCCCCATATTTCTCCCCCGCCTGAATAATTCTTTTTCTATCCAGATATCCTCCGCATATGGATAGCCCTGCCGGATACCTTCCGATATATCCACCAATACATATATTATGCTTTTGTTTAAAAAATGCTAATTAATTCGTAATAATTTTAAAGCCAGGTCACACAAAGGAGGTCACTCAGCCAAAAATAGAGTATTGCAGAATAAATGCTGCAAAAACAATGGATACCATGGACATCAACTTAATCAAAATATTTATAGAGGGACCTGCTGTATCTTTAAAGGGATCGCCGACTGTATCACCTATCACTGCAGCCTTATGGCTCTCTGAACCTTTACCCCCATAATGTCCTACTTCCACATATTTTTTAGCATTATCCCAGGCCCCGCCTGAATTAGCCATCATGATGGCCAGGATAAAACCAGTCAGGGTAGAGCCAGCCAGTAAGCCCACAACAGCATCAATTCCCAGTAACAATCCTGTCAATAAAGGAGCAATAATACCCAGTACAGTGGGCAAAATCATCTCCCTCTGGGCACTGCGGGTACAGATATCCACAGAGCTGGCATAATCAGGTTCAACTGTTCCCTCCAGGATACCCGGGTTCTCTTTAAACTGCCGGCGGACCTCCTCTACTATGTGCTGGGCCGCAGTACCTACAGCGTTCATGGTCATTGCTGCAAATATAAAGGGTAGCACTGAACCTATGAATACACCGGTTAAAACTGGCGGATTGACAATTGAGAGAGAAAACTCAAACCCGGCCGGTGCCAGGGCTTCTACCTGGGCTTTATAAGCACCAATCAGGGCAAGAGAGGTCAGGGCTGCCGAACCAATGGCAAAACCCTTGCCTGTAGCAGCAGTGGTATTTCCCAGGGAATCCAGGACATCGGTCCTCTCTCTAACTTCTGCAGGCAGATTGGCCATTTCCGCAATTCCGCCGGCATTGTCAGCAACAGGCCCGTAGGCATCTGTAGCCAGGGTAATCCCCAGTGTACTCAAAAGTCCTACAGCAGCCAGCCCGATGCCATAGAGGCCCATATTGAAATTATCCCCGCCACCGGAGAGATAATAACTTGATAAAATGGCAATGGCAATAATTATTACCGGAAAGGCCGTTGAGGCCATACCCAGGGAAAGCCCATTGATGATTACCGGCCCTGTCCCGGATTTGGCAATAGCAGATAACCTTCTGGTTGGGCCGTAAATATCCGAAGTATAGTATTCAGTGAAATAACCGATCAGGTTACCTGCTACAAGCCCGATAAGAACAGCAGAGAATAAGCCGCCGAATCCTGTACCAAAGACTGCTTTTAAGAGAAAAAAGGCCATTACTGCCATGAGGAAGGAACTGATATAAACACCCCGTCTCAATACCCTCAATAAAGATTTTTCCTCCTGCCCGCCTGCTTTAACAAAAAAAGTCCCGATTATAGAAGCAATAATACCGGAGGCAGCCAAGGCAAAAGGAACGGCAGCTCCCTTCATCCCCAAACCAGCCGCTACTGCCAGGGAACTGCTGGAAACGATGGCACCAACATAGGATTCGAACAAATCGGCACCCATACCAGCCACATCACCGACATTATCACCGACATTATCAGCTATCACAGCTGGATTACGGGGGTCATCCTCAGGTATACCCGTTTCTACCTTGCCGACCAGGTCAGCACCAACATCGGCAGCCTTGGTAAAGATACCGCCGCCGACCCGGGCAAAAAGGGCCATGGAGCTTGTCCCCATTCCGAAAGTTAACATGATAGTAGTAATCTGCTGCATTTTATCTGGGCCGCTAAAATAGTTGTTTAAGAAATAGAAGGCCAGACTGAGATGCAGGAGTCCCAGTCCCACTACCACCATACCCATGACAGCACCGCTGGAAAAGGCTATCCTTAAACCGCTACCTAGACTCCGCCTGGCAGCATTGGCTGTCCTGGCATTGGCATTGGTGGCTGTCTTCATGCCGATAAAACCACTCAAGCCTGAGAAGAATCCGCCTATTATGTAGGCAAAGGGTACAAAAATATTAATATAGCCCATAACTGATAAAATTAATAATATTATGAACATGGCAGTAAAAAAGAAAGCTACACCGGTATACTGCCTTTTAAGATAAGCATTGGCTCCCTGGCGGATGGCCCTGGCAATACCGGCCATCTCCTTTGTCCCTTCACTCTCCTTCAGGACCAGTCTGGCCTGGTACCAGGCAAATAATAAAGCCGCCATAGAACAGAATATGGCTAAAAGAATTAAGCTCATACCCACCACCACTCCTTTTCAGACCTGGCTATTATATAATTTAACTTTTTATCACCCTTTCTATTATAACAAATTATACCATAAATAAAAGGGTAGAAAAAAGAGAAAAGAAAGATATATCTTTCCTTTCTCTTTTCAGCCATAATTATCGCTTTACTCTACCCGAAGTATTTCCTGCTGCCAGGGACTCTACCTCTTTGAGAGTTACATGATTAAAGTCACCGGGAATGGTCTGCTTCAAACAGGAGGCTGCAGCAGCAAACTCAGCGGATTCCTG
>LFRS01000045.1:5237-5984 GCA_001512435.1 Halothermothrix sp. DTU029
GACTATCAGCCAGCCGTTATCGGAGGCACTACGGCTGATGCGCAAATGGCTGCCTACCAGCTCCAGGCCAAACCTATCTATCAGCTGCTGAGCAACACTCTTAAATCCATCTACATTTATCTCGCCCTTTTCAATATCAGAACCACTCTTGATACCAAAGACCATCTCGGCATCCTCTTCATTGGCGATACAGACATCCACATATTTCATCACTTCAGACATTACCTCTCCAGCCCGTTCTTTGCTCCAGAGCTTGGCCCGGTAGTTAAGGTCACAGCTTACTTTTACGCCTCTTGCTTTAGCTGCCTTGACAGCCTCGATAGTAACCCTGGCCATATTATCACTAAGAGCCGGGGTAATACCGGTGGTATGAAACCAGGCGGCATCTGCAAAGATTTCATCCCAGTCAAAATCATCAGGAGAGGCTTCTGCTATGGCAGAATGAGCCCTGTCGTAAATAACAAGGGATGGACGCTGGCTGGCACCGTTTTCACAATAATAAATACCCAGCCTGTCTCCACCCCGGACTATATAATCTGTATTAACACCATAACGCCTCAAGGCATTTAGAGCAGCCTGGCCTACTGGATTATCAGGCAATTTTGTTACATAGGCCACATCTACTCCGAAATTGGCCAATGATACTGCCACATTGGCTTCCCCGCCGCCATAGATAACTTCAAAGCTGTCTGTCTGAACAATCCTTTTATAATCAGGTGGAGTCAATCTTAACATTATCTCACCAAA
>LFRS01000045.1:6034-36233 GCA_001512435.1 Halothermothrix sp. DTU029
TTTATTTAGCTTTCTATATAACCTTTATTGATTAATTTTTTAACTTTTTTAAGTCAAGCTTTTCATTAAAACTTTTCAGACCCCTTCATTAAGCCTGCCGGGCTTCCTTGATCCTTTTTATAAACTCTGCAGCAGTTCTGGTCACTGCTTCATAATCACCGGTTTTTGCACCAGCAGTCAGTTCCCCACCAACACCTACGGCAAAGCTGCCAGCCTTAATCCACTCATGGACATTATCCAGGCTTACTCCACCGGTTGGTAATAAGGGAGCCTGGGGCATGGGGCCTTTAATGGCTTTAATAATTTTTGGTCCAAAAAGGGTTGCCGGGAAGATCTTGACTACATCAGCACCATACTGCATGGCCCGATGGACTTCTGTTACTGTCATGGCTCCAGGCATAACGATCTTTTGATAACTATTACAAAGGGTAATTGTATCCTTATCCAGGGCAGGTGAAACAATATACTCTGCTCCAGCCAGGATACAGGCCCGGGCTGTTTCCGCATCCAGAACAGAACCGGCCCCAATCAATATTTCCCTATTCTTATATGTATTGGCCAATTCCTTGATTACATCAACTGCACCAGGTACAGTCATGGTTATTTCAATTGCCTCTATCCCACCAGCCTTAACTGCTTCAGCAATCTTTAAAGCCTGGTCAGGGTTATCTGCCCTGACTACAGCGACAATACCAGTCTCTTCGATTCTCCGCAAATTCTCAATCTTTGGTATCAAGGTTAAAAACCCCCTCATAATGTTTTGTATTGTGAAACACCGTTTTATTTTCTAATACTTTCATTCTACATTTTAGGCAAAAATCCTGCTTCCCTGTATTGCTTTTTACAACAAAAGGGCAAGGATTTTTCTCCTGGTACAGGTAACACAGGGTACAAGACATAACACAGGGGCAGAGGCAGCACAGAGGACTGGTCCCCTATACCCTTACAGGGTTACCCCTTTCTTAAAAATAGCTATCTCCCGGTAATTATTCTGCTCATTTTTAGTTAAAATATTTTTTGAGGCTACTTCAATAATATAAGCAAAGAATTCTGCACTTAATTCTCCCATACCTTTACCTTCCAGTAATTTTCCAGCATTAAAATCAATCCAGTTTTTCTTTTGCTCCGATAAGGCTGTATTGGTAGAAACCTTTACTGTAGGTACCGGGCCACCAAAAGGGGTTCCTCTGCCTGTGGTAAAGAGGATCAAATGAACTCCGGCTGCTGTCAGGGCAGTAGTAGAAACCAGGTCATTACCGGGACTCTCCAGAAGATAGAGGCCCTTCCCCTGGACCTGGTCACCATAAAATTTCACACCATTGACGGGAACATGGCCCCCCTTTTGGGTACAGCCAAGGGATTTTTCTTCAAGGGTTGTGATACCTCCCTCCTTATTACCCGGTGATGGATTCTCGTAAACCGGTTGCTTATTGGATACATAATAATCCTTAAAGCCATTAATCAGGCTGACGATATCAGTAAAAACCCCCTGGTCCCTGGCCCTATTCATCAGTATCTGTTCAGCCCCAAACATTTCCGGCACTTCTGTCAAAACTACAGTACCACCTAAACTGACCAGCTTATTGCTGATTTCCCCCAATAAGGGATTGGCCGTAATACCGGAAAAGGCATCAGAACCACCGCATTTCAGGCCAAGCTTTAATTCAGATACAGGCAGTGTTTCCTGCCGGAAACCTTTTGCATAGTCCACAAGGGCTGCCAACTCCTTCAGCCCCCTCTCAATCTCATCTCCTACATCCTGTAATCTTAAAAATCTTACCCTTTCCTGATCATGGTCCCCGATAAAGGCCTGAAAATCCTCCAGAACATTGTTTTCACAGCCCAGGCCGAGGACTAAAACCCCGGCAGCATTGGGGTGTTTAACCAGGCCCGCCAGTATCTTCTGGGTATTTTCCAGATCATCCCCCAACTGGGAACAACCATAGGGATGGGTGAAGGCATGAATACCATCAAGGAGGCCTTCATTTAAGAGGGCTAAATATTTTTCTTCAGCCAGGATTGCCAGTCTTTCCGCAACTTTATTAATACAACCAACAGTTGGTATGATCCAGATCTCATTTCTGATGCCGACCTGGCCATCTTTTCTGGGATAGCCACAAAACTCCGGTATTTTGTCAGGCATTTTTTCAAGGCCTATAATCTCTTCCTTAATAATTTCTTCCCTAAAGACAGGCTGGTAATTATATTCCTCCCTTTCCTTTAAGCCTGTTTTTAGATTATGGGTATGGACCCAGGAACCTGCCGGTATATCGGTAATAGCCTCACCAATAGATGACCCATATTTAATTACCCTATCTCCCCTGGGGATATCCACCAGGGCCAGCTTATGTCCTGTCGGAATATTTTCTTTGATCCTTAATTTCTTACCACTAAACTCTATTTCATCATCAGGAGTTATGCTTTGCAGTACAACCCCTACATTATCTGCCCTATTTATTTGCAAGATCCTCTTTACCATAACATGGTCACCTCACTATCAAGTAAATCAGGATTCCAGTAATTCAAGCAAACTCCCCCGGAGGCCCTTTCCTTCTATAGCCGCCAAATAATCCACAAGACTGGCCCTTAAACCAGCTACTTCATTCAGGTCCTGCCCCCAAAAGGCTTGATTAGCCAGAAGGTCTCCGGCAAGTTCTTCCAGATCTATCTCACCAGCAAAATATCTACCCCACAGGCCAGCAAAAAACTCCAGGACCTTTATATCATCCCTCACCAAATAAGTTTCTCCATTCCGTTCAGCCAGGAGGCTATTATCCCTGATTTCTCTACCCCGGTAAAAATTAATCAAGGCTGCCAGTGAATAAACCAGATACCGGGGTAATGCAGAGGAGGAGGCTTCTCCTCTGTTATTTTTCTTTTCTATATAGTCCAGCAAAGAAGGTAATACCCTGGCCTTAAACTTGGCAATGGAATTCAGAGAGATATCCAGCCATTTATGATCAATAAAGGGGTTGGCGAATCTCTCTAGAACCTCTGTGGCAAAAGCCTCCAGCTCTTCAGGAGCCATATCCATGGCAGGTATTATATTCTCAAAAATTGTTTTCCTGATAAATTTCCCCAGTAGCTTATCCTGGACTGCCTCCCTCACCAGATCAATCCCCGCAAGAAAGGATACAGCTACAGCAGAGGTATGGGCCCCATTTAAAATCCTGACCTTCCTTTCCCTGTAGGGGGTCAGGTTATCGACCCAGATGACATTTAATCCGGCTTCATGAAAGGGGAGCTTCTCCTGCAGCTTTTTATCACCTTCAATAACCAGGAGATGGAAAATCTCTCCGGCAACTATATTTTCATCCCCATAGCCCAGTTCCTCCTCCAGTTTATCTCTTTCATGAAAAGGATAACCGGTTACTATCCGGTCTACCAGGGTATTTAGAAAAACATTGGCTTCCCTGACCCAGGCCTTAAAATCCTCCGGTAAAGCCCACTCTTCCGCCAGTTTCAGGACGATTGCCCTCAACTGGTCTCCATTCCCTTCTATTAGTTCTGCAGGGATTATTATCATCCCCTTATCCCTGGCTCCACCAAAATACCGGTAACGGTGATAAAGGTAGGCAGTAAGTTTTCCCGGGAAACTATTGGGAGGATTATCTCCAGGCCTGTCTTCCCCTGAATAGACTATCCCGGCTTCAGTAGTATTGGAAACAACAAACTCTATAGCCGGATCTTCAGCCAGGCGGAGAATCTCCCCCCATTGAGTATAGGCATTAAGGCCACGACTGACGCCGGTCATTACTTCCTTCTTATTTACTATCTGGCCTTTCTCCAGCCCTCTTAATAAGAGGGTATAAAGGCCATCCTGTTCATTTAATTGGCTTACTCTACCCTGGGAAATTGGTTGTATCACTACTGCCCTGCCCTGAAAAATCCCCTTTTTATTCATTTCATGGAAAAACCAGTCCATAAAGGCCCTTAGAAAATTCCCTTCCCCAAACTGTATAACCCTTTCCGGATATTCCAGCAAGTCTGCAGGATAATCGGCTATCTCCTGGCCCAGTAACTTATTGGCCAGATATTTTTTATTTAAACGGGGTAAACCCTTCATAATCCTTCACCGCCTCAAAATAATTAAAATACAGGATAAGATCTTACCCTTAGTTGGTATCTACAAAGGAAAAGAGAAGAATCAGTCTAATGTCCTTCTTCTATCAAGTTCAATAAAACCTTCTCAAACCTCAAATCATCTTCTGCTGTCCTCTTTCCCGGGCCAGGATGCCTCAGGCCAGCCCTTCTCATCCTGGCATGAAGATGACGTCTCAGCAGGAGATAGTCTATATTTCCCCTGTCATAAACCAGGCCGGACTCATTGATTGCCCTGGCTCCTTTACTTAAAACCAGGGCTGCCAGGCCATAATCCTGGGTAATCACCAAGTCTCCTTTTTTACAATAATTATACAAGGCCAGGTCTACCGACTGATTGGCCTTATCAACTACTATTAACTGGCTTTCTGTCTTAATCTGATGGGTGATATCAGTGAAGATGACCACTTCTATCCCCTTTTTCCTGGCCACTTCTTCTGTAATCCTGATTACCGAACAGGCATCTCCATCAATTAAAATTCTCATCAAATCCCTCTTTCTTCATTCGTGGCCCAGATGGAACATTGAAAAGCCCTTTTCTATGCATTTCCCTATGCATCAGTACATGTCACAAGAGAACCGCCCCTGTCTTATTTCCTGTATCTCTAATAATCCTATATTTCTAAAAAGGCAGGAGAACCGTCCCTGTATGTCCCTGTTTTCTTTTACTATAATCAAAAAGGATAATATAAGTACCTTTTTCCGGGGACATGTGTCCTGTACCCTGGCCTTCCTGGTTATAAATATTCAGACTCCAGGGATAGTCCGGGGTAGGATCATAATTAAAGACTTCAAAACGCACTAGCTTTAAAATCTCCTGGACCCTTTTTCCCAGCAGATGGGGCAAATATTCCTCCACTTTATTCTCATCATCCAGAAATCTATAACGCCATTCATTAAAATTCTCCAGTAGAGGAGGGCTTTCTGCCCAGGCTGGCAGCTTCACCTTGCCCTCATGAAGTAATAAATCATATTTCAGGAAAGCAGTAAAAATACCCAGTTCCTCTCCATTCCTGGCCAGCTTTTCTTTATAAAAATCATAAAGAATATTATAAAGGCTAAGCCTGCTATGGGCTATTCTCAACAAACCCTTCTCCTGAAAATAGTCTGCCAGCCTGCCATAGAAGTCAAAATAAGACTGATAATGCTGGCGGAAAATATATTTCAGGCTATTGGCAAAAACCCCTGAATTATGGTATTTATCAAGGACATATTCTATATTTTTCAATTTTAATAATTCAGCATAGGAAATATCCTCATTCTCCAGGACCTCATAAGGGGCCTCACTGGTATATTTATAATTATATAATCCTGCCTCTGCCCTCACCTTTGACCCCTTCAATAATTTCAGAAAACCTAATTGCAGGACATGGGGATTCAAATTATAGACCTGGTCAAAGGAATCCTGAAAAGAATTATAATCCTCACCGGGTAAACCTGCAATGAGATCCAGGTATAGCTTTATATTATCCTGCTGCCGCAAGACCTGAACATTCCTGGCCAGCCTCTCGAAACTCATCCTTCTCTCTATTAAATTCAGGGTCTTTTCATTGGTTGTCTGAACACCTATTTCAAATTGAAAAAGCCCCTCTGGGGCACTTTTTAAAAGCTCCAGCAAATCATCATCCAGCAGCTCAGCTGTTATCTCAAAATGAAAAGAGCTAGCCCCCTTATGGGCCATCAGAAACTCAAAAATTTCCCGGGCCCTCTTTTTGTCATAATTAAAGGTCCTGTCAACAAACTTAACCTGTTTTACCTTGTTTTTGATCAAAAAGAGGAGGTCTTCTTTAACCCGTTGCAGAGGAAATGCCCGTACCCCTTTTATGGTTGAGGAAAGACAATAACTACAATTATAAGGGCAGCCCCGGGAAGCTTCATAATAAATAATCTTATTTCTCAGACCAGCCATTTCCTCCTCACTATAGGGAAAGGGGATAGTATCCAGATTACAGATTAGTTCCCTCTCCTGATTCTCCCTAATCTTTCCCTCCTCATCCCGATAAACCAGGCCCGGTATCTTTTCCAGGGCCTCTTTTTTTCTATCAGCCAGGGCAGCCAGTAATTCTTTAAAGGTCTCTTCCCCTTCACCCTTAACAATGATATCCAGGGCTGGATTATCCTCCAGGGTTTCCACCGGGTCATAGGTTACTTCCGGACCACCAGCAACAATAAGCAGATCAGGGGAAACCTTTTTCAGCCTATCTATCAAGCTTAAGATATGGTCCACATTCCAGATATAGACAGAGAAAGCCACAAGACCTGCCCCAGCCTGATATATTTCCGCCATAATCTGGTCAAGGGGCTCATTAATAGAAAACTCCCTTGTTTCAATCCTATAGTTATTCTCTCCCTTATAATTATTGCAGTATTTTTCCAGGTACCTGATGGCCAGGGAGGAATGGATATATTTTGAGTTTAAAGCTGTTAAAAGAACTTTCATATAATTTCACCGGTCTTTCTATTCCAGATATAAGTAAACACAAAAGAGCCTGCTACATGATAAATAATAGAAAAACCCTTTTGTGTTTACTGGAAATTAATTAAAAGATCTATATTAGCCTGTTATTAGCATTACCCATTTATTAATTAACCAAAGAACAGGTCTTCCTGTTGTTTATAGGCCAGGCCAACAGCCAGCTCTCCTGCAACAGAATAAGGGATCTGCCCCCTCTCCACCATCCTCCCCAGGACATTAGCCATGGCCCGCCGGTAAACCTCGGTCCGGGAACCATAGGATATCAATTTCCGGGAATCAGTCACCATACCGGCAAAATTGGCCAGGAGATCAACAGTACCAATATATTTCAATTGTTCCTCTATCCCATAAGGGCTATCATTAAACCACCAGGCAGCCCCCAGGCTGACATTACGGAAAGCCCTGCTGATTGTTGTCAGAGTAGCATAATGGACTGGATCCAGGGCATAAAGAACTACCTTTAAGCCATCAAATCTATTCAGGAAATATCTCAAGCCATTAACAATCTCAATATTATGGTCAGAAATGTCTCCACCGGCATCAGGTCCCAGGTTTTCCAGGATCCAGTCACTATAATCACGGACAGCACCAATATGTAACTGGGTTACCCAGCCAGCTGCCTTGTTCAACTCACCAAACTTACAGAAAAGATAAGCCTTATAATCATTTATTTCTTTTTCACATAACTCTTCCCCATTATAGGCTTTCTGATAAATAGCAGCAGCTACATCTTCCTTGACCTCATAACTTATCGGTTGGGTCAAGCCATGGTCACTGGCCCGGCAGCCATTTTCCACAAAAAATTCATGGGACTTTTCCAGGGCCCTGACAAAACCATCCAGAGTGCTGCAATCTTCATCATAGCGTTCAGCCATCTCTAGTACAAAGGTTTTCCAGTCCTTCTTCTCAATATTCATGGCCCTATCTGGCCGCCAGGTAGGCAGGATCTGTATCCCCTCTATCTCTTTGGCTGCCTGCTGGTGATATTCCAGGCTAGAAGTAGGGTCATCAGTAGTACACATAATCTTGACCTTCATATCTTTCAATAAACTCTGGGGTTTCATGGCCTCTGTTTGCAAGATAGCTTTAGTCTTGTCCCAGATTAGCTCAGCTGTCTCCCCGGATATATTCTCCTCAATACCAAATCTCCGTTTTAAATCCAGATGGACCCATTCATAGGTAGGGTTACCAGCAAACTCCGGAAAGACCCGGGCCAGCTCCAGCCATTTCTCCTTATTGCTTGCCTTGCCAGTTATCTTCTCCTCTGCCACACCCCTTTTCCGCATTAGTTCCCAGACATAGTGATCTGTAGAACCTTCCAACTGCCAGATATCTGTCCAGCCTTCATTCCTGACAATTTCCTCTACATCCCCATGATTATGGGCATCAACTATTGGCAAATCCTTTATCTCTTCATAGAGTTGCTTACCCGTTTTATTTTCCAGTAAATAATTCTCACCCAAAAAAGTCAATTCAATCTCTCCCTTCCTTATATCCATCCCTATTATAACCTAAACCAAACTGCTCTATCAATCCAGCCAGGTGGAGGCCTGTCTCCCGGCAAGACACCAGGGTTTTTGCTATAAAAGACTAAGTATATTATAATATTTTCAGAAGAACAAAAGAAAGATTAGAAAGGAGTTAGCTAAAATCATGGCAGATAAATTCACCATAGAACATGTAATCAGACCGGAAACTCATTTTAATATGGCCTCCAAACATTATCATGATCATTTTGAAATATATTATTTAGTCAATGGGGAAAGATATTATTTTATTGAAAACAGGACCTACCATGTCAAAAAAGGGGATATTGTCCTGATCAATAAATATCTCCTCCATAGAACCATTACCACAGAAAAATACAAACATGCCCATGAAAGGATTCTCCTCCTCTTTGATGAAGCTTTCCTGGATAAATTCAATTCCCCGGATTTTGACCTTTTCTCCTGCTTTGACTCTAAGCAGAATGTTTATTCCTTAAATCCAGATGAACAGCTCTGGGTGGAAAACCTATTATTTAAAATAATCAAAGAAGAGGAAAGGAAAAATGACCTATACCAGACCTACATACAAATCCTGGTCACCGAGCTCCTTATCTTTTTAAACAGGATAGTCCGATCCAGAAAAACCTCTGCCTACAAGTATACAGACCAAAACCATGAAAAGGTAGGGGAAATAACCAGTTATATCAATTCCAATTATAATGAAAATCTATCTCTAAAGCTGGTGGCAGATCTCTTTAACTACAGCCCCACCTATCTCAGCAAAATCTTTAAAGAAGTGACCGGCTTTTCTTTTGTGGAATATATTAACCATGTCCGGGTTAAAGAAGCCAGTAAGCTATTATTAAATAGCCAGTTAAATATTACGGATATTGCCAGCCGTACTGGCTATAATAACCTGACCCACTTTGGCCGGGTCTTCAAGAAAATCAGTGGTTATTCCCCCCTGGAATATCGGAAAACCAAGGGGTTTCAGATATAACTATTCCTTTAGATATAAGCTGTCATTTTCTTCAATCAATTCAATGAAGATTGGCCTCTCAGCACCAATTTTATTGGGTGTATGGATAGTCAGCATAAGTCTGCCATCAAAGTTTCTAAATAACATACCATGGCCAGCATCCTGGTCATAAAGGGGTTTTTCTTCATGAATCCAGGGCCCTGTAATTGCCCCTGATTCAGAATGGGAAAACCCTATGGCATAAGTATTATCCTCCACAAAACTGGACCAGAGCAGCAGGAGTTTATTATTCTTTGTCCTGTAGAAAAAAGGGCCATCAGTGACATAACAGTCTCTACCATGAACAACCCGGATGCTTCTTGTCCAGGGAGCCTCGGAAGCAGCAAATAAGGTTACAACCTCTCCTGCCCTCTCCTTCAAATCTTTAGTTAGCTTTACAGCACAGATAGTGCCATCATATATCTGTACCCATTCATGGCAGAAAACCATCCAGGGATCCCCCTTATCATCAACAAAAAGGGTGCCATCAAGGGCCATCCACTCTGCAGGAGTTACCGCCTTGTCTGAATGGGGTAGATAGGGTCCACCCAATTCATCAGAAACCAGTATCTGTGTACCCCTATTATAGCCATCAGCAATAAAGGTAGCAAAAAGATAATATCTATCTCCATACTTGTGCACCTCCGGAGCCCAGAAATTCTTATTGGCCCAGAAACCCTCTGGTGGCCGGAAAGCAGGATGAGGACCATCATAATTCTCCAGATCCTTTGTTATATAATAATCAAAGCCTGTAGCAATCTGGTCTCTCCAACAGTTCCTGTCAGTAGTGCCAAACATATAATAGACACCTTCAGATTCTACCGGTACAATAAATGGATCGCGGATATAGACATCCTTTCTTTTCAACAATCAGATAACCCCCTCTTCTCCAACTTTTAAATATATATAAGTAACCCAGTCAGCTAAGTCAAGAATACTGCAAAAAATTATTACAGATACCTGTCGATAGACTCAAACTCTAGCTGCCAGTCCTCCGGGAAAAGATGGCCTTCAAAGGAGGAATTATCCCAGCCGGCTGCCATCATACCTACTGCCAGTAATAGGGCACCATTACCCGGCAAATAAAGGGGTAAATCCTCTCTCTCTCCCTGTTTATTATGTCCATTTACCAGATAGGTGTTTTTCGGTGTATCCAGCAACAAGAGGTCTATAGCCATATCTTTTTTCCCCAATCTGGCTGCTGTCATGGCCATGACAGGAAAATCCCAACCCCAGGCCTCCTCAAAATCCCAGACTTCAAAAACCTTATTTAAGGTATTTGCCATTATCTCTTTATCTACTTTATAGCCCGGTAAAACCCCAAGGGCTGCCAGCATACTGGGGTGATCTAGATTATGTTTTTCAAAAGTATCTTCTGCCTGCTCATGGGCCAGGTAAAGCTTGTCCTTGACGGGCAGACCAGCCAGTTTATTGATTATTTCTTCCCACTTCTCATTTCTTCCTATTCCCAGCCTCTCCCGCCATTTCTGGGCAATGAGAAAGGCGGTATGCCAGTATTCCAGTTCAAAGACAGGATTCAAACAAGCCCTTTCATCGAAACACTCCTGTGCCGGAATCAAGGGAGCTGCCAGATTGTATCTATCCTTTTCCTCCTCATACTCCAGGTAGGATTCCATAAATTTTATAGTTTCTGCAACCAGTTCATAATAATTTTCCAGTACAGCTTTATCCCTCTTCCTCCTATACAATAATTCTGCATAAAGGATGGGGTGGGGCTGCTGCCAGACCAGAAAGGGGCCAATGGAAGAAGGGCTATCATAACCCTCCGGGCAAACCATCTTGGGCCACCTGGCTCCTGCAAAGCCCTGGGAAGAGGCCAGGTCTCTGGCCACATCCAGTATCTTGTAATACCACCAGAGGGATTTTTCCAGCAAATCCTCCCGGTTCCAGAGAACAAAATGGGCTGCATGCCAGAAGTGCATTTCCAGATGAAATTTACCATACCAGCTGTTTGCCGTTAAACCTGTTTCAGCCGGAGGCAGTGTCCCGGCACATTGTACTGCAGTCAGATATTGTGACAGGACAACCCTTCTTTCCAATTCCCTGGCCCGGGGGTCAGTAGTAGCAGAGAAATCTATCATTCCTCCCTTTGTCCAATAATCATGCCAGTAGGCAATACTTCGCTCCCTGACCTCTGCATATTTTATTTTATGATTAGGCTGGAAAAGTGGGCTAAAGCTACAGACAAAGCTCAGCTCATCTTTCTCACTGGCAAAGAAAATCACAAAACTATGTTCCCCATGTCTTGCCAGCTCTATTTTCTCTGAACTATAGATATTAAAAAAATAATATTCATTATCAATGAATCTACTAAAACTATAAGTCCTCTCATCAAGTTTCCGGTAAATTGTCCTGTGGCCTTCTACCTTGTCCCAGTCAGAAGCTCTCATATCAACTGCAGGATAGGGGAACTCTATCTCTATCCCCAATTTCCTTTCCGCCAATAAGGCTGACTTAACCTTTACTCCTATACTGGCCGTTAAAGAATCAGAAAGGGTTTTCACCTTTACATTTTTGCCAGCAAAATTAAAATCACTGTAGAGAATCCCCTGCCATAAATCCAGTCTCTGCTTTACCGGCTCAATATCCTCCAGGCTCATTCTCCTACCATTGACCTGGCCATAAAAACCTATTCTCCCTAAATTATATTTATGGGGGTTCTCCCTTAAATAATGAAATACTTCCTCCTGCCCGCTCTCGTCAGCAGCAAAAGCTATCAGCTTACTGCCCCTTTTATACTCCTTCAGTTTTAAATCTTTCCTCCTATATTTATGAGTAGCAAAACTATGCCAGGCCCACTGGGCCATGGTATTTAAAGGTATAAATTCAGCATAGTCCTGATAAAAGGTTTGCAAACCGGTTATATCAGCTGTAAAGGCGAAATCGCCATTACCAACAGTAAAAGGTGAACTCAGGTCAATATTTTCCAATACTGGGCTATTTCTGCTTACCAATTGATACCTGTCTATCATTCCTGCCTCCCCTCATCAATATGTAAATTTTCCTTCTTTATTATTTCTTCCACTCCAATTATTTCTTTTACCCTATTTTTTATTTTGAACTAATCTGTCCAGGGAAAAATCCATTAATTCTTTTACATTAATGATTCTGCCCTCCTCAATAGAACGTCTGGAAGCAATCCCGGTTAATATAGACAGGGCTCCATCCAGGGCACCAGCCTTTCTACGAAGTGGATCTGCCTCCTTCCTGTCCAGGAAAATATCCTTTAAGAGGAGTAGGTCACCACCACCATGTTCCCCCTCCCCTACCTCAACATCAACTGTGTAGGATTCATTAAAGAGTGGGAATACTTCCAGCCTTACCTGGTGTTTTTCTGTCCTTCTTTCGATCTTACCATCATGGCCGCTAATATAAGAAGCCTCTATAACATCCTGTTCAATCCTGCCCCTGGTACCAACAAAAGAGACCCTGTAACCTTCATAGGGGGCATAATTGTTTAATGAATAACTTAATAGAACACCATTATTATAGGAAGCCATAACTGTTCTGGTATCCCAGATATCAATCTCTGGTGAAAAAACACAGGCATCTCTGAAATAACCATCTTCTCCTTCAGCCTCCAGATATAAGCCTGTTAACTCCTGTGACTCCGATAAGTCCAGACGGAACTTACACTCCTCTGCAAGATCACAGGTCCTGCAACGGAGACGGTAGGGGAAGGTTTCGGGCCTGTAAAAATTCTTCCTGCCCATAGCCACAACCTGTTCGGGATAACTATCAATCCACCAATTAACTAAATCAAAATGGTGGGTAGCTTTATGAACCAGTAAAGAACCAGAGTTCTCCTTATTTCTGTGCCATCTCCTGTAATAGTCAGCACCATGGGTAGTATCTAAATACCATTGAAACTCCACCATGGTCACCCTGCCAATGGTCCCGGCCTGAATTAACTCTTTGACCCTGGATCGATAGGGAGAATAGCGATAATTAAAGGTTACAATAAGCTGATCATTGCCTGTCTCTTCTATTGTTTCCAGTATAGCCTGACATTTCTTCTCATCTGTAGTCAGAGGCTTTTCTGTTATGACCCGTAAGCCCCTCTTTAAGCCTTTGATAATATATTCATCATGGGTACTATCTTTAGTAGTAACTATAATTCCCCCTATTTTCTCCTTCTCTATCATTTCCTCAAACTGATGAGGTAAATAAGTTGCTAAGTTCTTGCCTGTTTTTTTCTTAACATATTCCATTCTTTTTGGGTTCAAATCCAGCAGTGCCACTAATTCATGCTCATCTTTAATTTCTTTTATATAGGAGAGGGCATTATAAAACATGGCAGAACGGGCACCAGTACCGATGATAGCATACCTCATATTTATTCCTCCATTTATATTATTTAAATCTTTCTGTATTCATTCTAAGCTAAATTTTGAATAAAAACTACACATTTATTATGATAATTAGCCGTCTTTCAACATTTTTTATGTTTCTCACAGAAAACAATTATTCCATTTTTATCAATTCCCTACTGTATTCAATAGCCTTCCTGCCAGACCCTCTTCTTTTAAAAAAATAGGATCCCTATTAAATTGCTATATTACAACCTAATAGGGATCCTCAGCAAAAAATTTATTTTACCTTAAAACGAAATTCTGTTATAGACTCATACTTATCTCCAGGCCTTAAGATAGTAGAGGGGAAACGGTCCTGATTAGGAGAATCCGGATAATGCTGTGTTTCCAGACAAAAACCGGAATGTTTCCCATATCTGTCTCCATTCTTACCAGTATGTTCTCCTATACTATTGCCACTATAAAATTGCATCCCTGGTTCTGTTGTCCATAAGTCCAGAATTCTTCCACTCTCAGGTTCATAAGCCTGTGCAACCTGCCGCAACTCCCCAGCCTTACCATCCAGAACATAATTATGGTCAAAACCATTTCCATAACCCAGCTGCTGGTTTTCTATATTTATGTCCCTGCCGATGGTCTTGGGAGACCTGAAATCAAAGGGGGTACCCTCTACTGATTCAAGTTCTCCAGTTGGTATCAGGCCTTCATTTACTGGGGTATATTTAGCAGCATTTATAGATAATTCATGTTCCAATATATCCCCCTTGCCAGACCCTTTCAGGTTAAAGTAACTATGCTGAGTCAGGTTTACTGGTGTAGCCTTATCTGTCTCTGCATAATACTCTACCCTTAAAACATTATCATCTGTAAGATAATAAAATACTGTTACCTGCAAATTTCCCGGATAGCCCTCTTCCCCATCTCTACTCAAATAGGAAAGTTTTAAGCCAACAGCATCATCCCGGTCAACTGGCTCTATATCCCAGTAAACCTTATCAAAACCCTGATTACCCCCATGAAGGTGGCAGGGAATCCCGCCAGGTTTATCATTTAAAGCCAGTTCATATTCCTGGCCGTCCAGTACAAAGCGGCCATTGGCTATTCTATTGCCAAATCTGCCAATTAAAGCACCGAAGAAAGGGGAATCTCCAAGATATGATTCCAGATTATCATATCCCAATACAATATCAGCAAACTCCCCATCTCTATCTGGAAGAAAGAGATTTTTGATTATACCTCCATAATTAATAACAGTTAGCTCCAGGCCATTTTTGTTTTTCAACCTATATTGAAAAACCTCCTTTCCTTCAGGTAAAAAACCAAAAGACTCCACTGATACTTCGTGATTTTTCATAAAAAACTCCTCCTTTTTTGTCTTTCTTTTTTCCAGTATTTATGAATTCTTACTTTCCTTATTTCTATCATACCTTCAAGCCTGCCCGAAACTTAAGCCAGCTTCCTGGCACCGGCTGCCGGCCAGGTAAGATAGCTTTCCATATCCTTACCGGTCTCCTGATCATAGGCTTTCTTGACATTAAAGATGAAGTCATTGATATAATCCTTATGGACCAGGTTCACCGTACAGCCGCCAAAACCAGCACCGGTCATCCTGGCCCCCAGCACACCTTTCTGTTTTAGAGCTAATTCTACCAGGAGGTCCAATTCCGGACAACTGACCTCATAATCATCCCGCAGGCTATAATGGGATTCGGTCATCAGCTGGCCGAAGGTCTCCAGATCATTATTTCTTAAGGCAGCTACTGCCATTAATACCCGGTTGTTTTCTGTAATAACATGGCGGGCCCGACGCTTAGTAAGCTCCCCTAAGCCGGCAGCCTCCTTCTCCAACTCTTCTATTGTTACATCCCTTAAAGCCAGTATCCTGTGGTCTAACTTCCCGGCAAAATACCGGACAGCCTTCTCACACTCTGCCCTGCGCTGATTGTATTCTGAATCTACCAACCCCCTCTCCACCTTGGAATTACAGATCACCACCTGGTAATCCTCATTAGCAAAGGGAACCAGCTCATACTCATTACTGCGGCAGTCAATCAAGAGGGCCTGGCCTTTTTTACCCAGGCGGGAAACATATTGATCCATGATGCCACAGTTTACCCCTACAAAATTATTTTCTGCCCTCTGGCAGAGCAAGGCCATCTCTACCGGCTGAATATCCAGCTCATTAAGAGTGGCTATGGTATAGGCAGTTACCACCTCCAGGGCCGCTGAGGAGCTCAGGCCAGAGCCTATAGGTATATTGCCAGTAAAGATAATATTCATACCTGGCAAATAATAATCCATCTTCTGTAATTCATCTATAACACCTTTAAGATAATTAGCCCAGAAATCCTCTTTTTCAAACTCCAGATCCAGGAGGGAAAAAATTACTTCCCTATTATAATCCAGGGAATAAACCCGGACTTCCTGATCCTCCCGCAGCTGGGCCAGCATGATTATATCCTTATCAATGGCCATAGGCAAAACAAAGCCCTCATTATAATCAGTATGTTCCCCAATCAGATTTACCCGGCCGGGAGCAGCAAAGGCCCCTTTCCGGAGACCTGTATCAGGAAACCTTTCCTCAAAAATCTGCCATAAGTCCTTCAATTCTCTCACCAGAAGCTACCCCTTTCCTCTAATTAATTTTATATCAGATATTAGAAAAGGCAAAGACCTTTATCATATTTTCAAATCTACCCCTTATCCAGTAAAGGGTTCTGTCTCCCTCAATTCCCTGGCCTTCTCTTCTGCCAGTGCATCAACAATATAGGTTCCGGCTCCTGCCTCACTGCCAGCCAGGTATTTCAGCTTATTCTCTGTCCGGTATGGTGGGTAAAACTCTATATGGAAATGGGAATAATCCTCCCCACTGCCATCAGTAGGCTGCTGATGGATAGCCATAATGTAGGGAAAAGGAAAGCCATATAAATTATCATACTTCTGTATAATTGTTCGTAAAATAAGGGCCAAATCCTCTATTTCCTTTTCTCCAAATTCTTTCAGGGAGGGGAGATGCTTATTGGCATAGATATGTACTTCATAAGGGTACCTGGCAAAAAAGGGTACAAAGGCAGTAAAGGAGTCATTACTGGCCACTATCCTCCTGCCATCCCCCTGCTCCTCCTCCAGAACACTACAAAAGAGACACTGGCCAGTCTCCTCTAAATATTCCCTGCTGGAATCTAATTCCTTCTTAATTTTTGGCGGTATAAAGGGATAGGCATAGATCTGGCCATGGGGATGTTGTAAGGTAACCCCTACCTCCTCCCCCCTATTTTCAAAGATAAAAACATAATCAACAAAATCCTTTTCCCCTAATTCCTCATAACGGTCTTTCCAGACTTTAACCAGTTTAACAAATCTACTGAAAGGCTCCTTTGACATGATACCATCATGTTTTGCTGTAAAAAGGACTACTTCACAGATACCTTCAGCCCTGGCTACCGGATATAAATCACTGCCTACTACAGCAGGTTCCGGGGCCAGAGCCTGTAAAGAGGGAAACTTATTTTCAAATACTACCAGATCATAATCCTCTGCCGGCACCTCTGTGGGAAAAGCTCCCTCCCCGGTGGGACAGAGTGGGCAGTAATCCCTGGGCGGCTTATAGGTCCTATCCTGCCGGTGGGTTGCTGTAATAATCCATTCCTTGTTTATTGGATCCCAACGTAATTCAGACATGCATTTTCCTCCTGTTTTTTGCAATTTCCTGGCCTTCTTTTTTCTCTTTCTCTTCTACCTTATCTCCCTCCACAAACTCATAAAAGATAATATAACGGCCATCTTCTTTTATCCTTTTCTTTTTAATCATTTCCACCAAAACCGCCCCCTTGATGCCATCTCCAGGCCGATTCAATAATAGTCTTCAAATCCGGATAAAGGGGTTGCCAGCCCAGTTCTTTTTTTATCTTCTCCGAACTGGCTACTAGGACAGCCGGATCACCAGCCCTTCTTTCTCTTATATCAGCCTCTATCTTCTTGCCGGTTACTTCTTCTGCTACCTCTATTACCTCTTTTACAGAATATCCTTCCCCATTACCCAGATTATAGATCCTGCTCTCCAGGCCTGCTGCCAGGCCTTCTATGGCCAGGATATGGGCAGCAGCCAGGTCCTCTACATGGATATAATCCCTGATACAGGTCCCGTCTTTGGTAGGATAATCAGTACCAAAAATATAGAGCTTATCCCTGATCCCCAGGGCTTTCTCCAGTACAATCGGTATCAAATGGGTTTCCGGGTCATGGGCCTCCCCTATCTGGCCGGAAAGATCAGCACCGGCAGCATTGAAATAACGGAGGGAAACATATTTCAGGCCATGAATCTGATCATAACGTTTCATGATCTTTTCAAAGAATAATTTGCTCTCCCCATAAGTATTTTCCGGATGGGTAGGATGGGACTCAGTAATGGGAACTTCCTCCGGCTCCCCGTAAACAGCAGCAGTAGAGGAAAAAACAATATATTTCACCCCATTCTTGACCATGGCCTCCAGGAGATTTAAACCATTGGCTACATTATTTCTATAATACTTGCCCGGTTTCTCCATAGACTCCCCTACCAGGCTGTCTGCTGCCAGATGAATAACCCCCTGGATTTCCTCTTCCTCCAATATCCTGTCCAGGAGACCTGTATCAGCCAGATCACCTACAAGTAATTTGCCTTTTTTCACTGCCTCCCGGTGTCCTTTAGACAGGTTATCTAAAACTATGACATTATAACCTGCCTCAGCCAATTTTTTGCCTACATGGCTGCCAATATAACCAGCCCCGCCTGTTACCAGTATATTCATCCTCTACTCCCCCTCCTGAAAGTTAAATAAGTCTTGTAAAACCATGGTAGCAGCACCGATGGCACCTACCTGGTTGCCAAACTCTGTCACCTTTATCGCTAATTCCCTGCCAGGAATTTTTAAGACCCTTCCCTCAACCTCTTTACGGAGTAAAGGTAATAAAAGGTCAACTCCAGCAGTAAAATATCCGGCCAGGATTATTTCATCAGGATTTAAAAGATTGACCAGGTTACTTATGCCCATACCCAGATACTCTCCAATCTCCCCGATAACCTGGCAGGCACCTCCCACTCCCTTCCTGGCCTCATCCAGGAGTTTCAGCCATTCCTTATCCAGTTCCTGCCTGCTTTTTTCTTTTTTCATTTCAGGCTTATAACGGTAGACCAGGTTATCAGTAGATACCAGGGCCTCCAGGCAGCCAGTATTACCACAACTACAGAGGGGTCCGCCTTTGATTACCGTCATATGGCCAAACTCACCGGCACTGTAATTTCGGCCATAATGTAAGTCTCCGTCCAGAACAATAGCTGCCCCTATTCCCGGCCCTGTATTGATTAATACAAAATCCTTCCTCCCATTCCATTTCTCCGCCAGGGCCATAACCCGGACATCATTATCGATCAGGACAGGAAGCTTTAACCTTTCTTCCAGTTCCCTTCTTACCGGGATATCCCTCCACTTGAAATGGGGGGCATAAAGGGAATAACCCCTCTCAGGATCCACCAGACCATGTACTCCCACTCCCAGGCCATAAATCCGGCTCCTATCTATAGAATCCTTTAATAAATTATATACTATTTCAGTAGATAGCTGGAGGAAAGAAGCAAAATCATAGGACTCCACAGCCACTGCTTTATAGGCAATAACTTCCCTGTTGAGATTAATTAATACTCCCCGAAGCTCTGCAATCCCCCACTCCAGCCCTATAAAATAGGCCCCGGCAGGGTTTAATTCCAGCAAAACCGGTTTACGGCCTCCCCGGGATTCCCCCTCCCGGCTCTCCCTGATCAGGCCCATCTGCAACAAAGCCCTGGTAATATTGGTTACAGTGGCTGGAGAAAGCCCGCTGATTTCGGCAATCTCTGCCCTGGAAATAGCCTCCCGGTCATCAATTAACTTTAAGATTATCTGCTGGTTCATTTTTTTCATTAACTGAAAACTGCCTGCCTGCAAGGCCTCACCCCCTTATATACATAGTTTTATTTAAAAACAAAGGATTATTATTTTAGCTCTTGTCCATCAGAATAATCCCCTCCGCTTCGTTTATTTAATTAATAAACCAAGTCTATTATAATATATTTCATATTAAATTTCAAGTACCTGGATTAATTAAAAAATCGGCCCCTTAAAGGGCCGATAATTATCCTACCACTCTGTATGAAAAGTACCCTCCTTATCCTTCCTCTGATAGGTATGGGCACCAAAATAATCCCGCTGAGCCTGGATTAAATTAGCAGGTAATTCCCCTGCAACCAGGCTGTCAAAATAGGCCAGGGCAGCTGAAAAGGCCGGGAGAGGAATACCAGCTTCTGCAGCCAGGCCCACTAGCCAGCGGAGGCTCCCTATCCTGCCAGCAAATTCCTTGCTGAATTCACCGGAAAGGATAATACTGGCTGTCTCCCCTTTTTCTCTATAGATTCTTTGAATCTGTTTCAAGAGATTGGAGCGGATTATACAACCATCCTGCCAGATCCGGGCTACTTCTGCCAGGGGCAGATTATAGCCATATTCCCGGGAAGCCCTTTGCAGGAGGTCCATCCCTTCTCCATAGGCTATTACAGTAGCCAGGAAAAGCCCTTCTTCCAGAGCCTTTAGCAAATCCCTTTCCCCATCTATCCCTGCCAGGAACTTTTTCCCTTCTGCAGCCTTAAAGAGATGGTAAAACTCCTCCCTCATTTCTTTATAAGCAGAAAGATAACGGGCATTCACTGCTGCTGTTATTGTAGGCACAGGGACCCCCAGGTCCAGGGCTTCCTGTACGGTCCATTTTCCTGTTCCTTTCTGGCTGGCATGATCAGAAATAAGGTCAATTAAGGGTTTACCAGTCTCCGGGTCTTCCCTATCCATTATCTCTCCTGTAATCTCCAGGAGGTAGGATTGCTGTTCTTTATTCCATTTCCTGAAAATTTCCCCCATCTCCGCCGGGGATAAGCCCAGGCCTTTCCTCATCAGATCATAAGTCTCGGCAATTAACTCCATGACCCCGTATTCTATCCCATTGTGGACCATTTTTACATAATGTCCGGCAGGTCCTCCGCCTAAATAGCTGACACAGGGGCCGTCAGGAGTCTGGGCTGCTATCTTGCTGAAGATCTCCTCTACTTCCCTATAGGCACTTTCATCACCACCAGGCATAATGGAAGGACCATACAGGGCTCCATACTCGCCACCACTTATTCCTGTTCCCAGGAACCGGATCCCTTTTTCCTTTAATTCTCTGGCCCTTCTCTCAGTATCGCGATAAAAGGAGTTCCCTCCATCAATGATAATATCCCCCTCTTCCAGGAATGGAAGAAGACCCTCAATAACCTGGTCAACCGGGGGCCCGGCTTTTACCATTAAGATTATCTTCCGGGGAAGCTCCAGGACTTTAACAAATTCCTCTAGATTATAAGCAGGCTTGAGCCTTCTATTTACACCCCGTTCTTTCATAAATTCTTCAGTAATAGCAGGAGTACGATTATATACTGCTACCTGGTAACCTGCTGACTCAATATTTAAAGCCAGGTTCTGTCCCATAACTGCCAGGCCGATAAGCCCAATATCGCTTTTGCCACCCACTAGTAATACCTCCCATCTTCCAGTACTTATCTTCCCTCTGAATACAAATACTAAGTAACCCTCTTGCCTTTTAATAGGATAAATCTCATTAAGTGGATTATAACACTTTTTTGCAAAAGAAATTGTTAATTGGAATACTGGAAAGTAAATTTTCAACTCTATCCCCTGGTTATTGATACACTATATGATATTATAAAAATTTCAGCCCTGACCTCTAATTCAGTATTTATCCCTTATTAATACACTATATATAATAGTCCCATTATATATTAATCCCATTCATTTATTATATAAAAGGGGCAGGGTTAAATCCTCATCTTTAATCATACTAGATCAAGGATAAAGAAAAAGACCAGAAAGCCCGGCCAGGACTATTATCATAACCGGGTGGACCTTCACCCTATGCAGTAAAAACAGGGCTGCCAGGACAATTATTATACTTTTAAAATCCATGATACTGGTCCTGGCTACGGAGATGGCAGCAGCAAAGACCAGGGCTATGAGGATAGGCCGCAGATAAAATAAGAGCCTTATGATATAGTCAGACCCCCTGACCTTATCATAGAAATGGGCCAATAATAAAACCAGCATAAATGAAGGCACAACAACCGCCAAGCTTGCTACAATAGAACCGGCTAAACCGGCAACCTTAAAGCCGACATAGGTTCCGCTATTGATGGCTATAGGGCCAGGAGTCATCTCAGCAATGGCAATAATATTGACAAATTCCTCCAGGGAGAGCCAGCCATGGGCCTTTAAGTCATTCTGGATAAGAGAAATCATGGCATAACCCCCGCCAAAACCAAAAAAGCCTATTTTAAAAAAGGAAAGAAAGAGTTCAAGCAATACTCTCAGCATCCCGTCCCTCCTTTACAGGCTTCTGTCTATCTTCAGCCGGTATTATCCTTCCGACCCTGAAAAGATGATTGATAAAAGTAATTAACAATACTAGCAAGATTATTAATACAGGGCTGATATTAAAGAAGCTGGTGGCCAGTAAAGCAAGTACTGTAGTCAAAACCAGGGAGCCTGTCCACTTAACACTCTTGCTTAATTGATACCCGCCATATAAAATCAAGGCTACTATAGCAGGCCTTATCCCCATGAAAATCCTGTCTACCAGGGGATGGCCAGAAAAATTATTAAAAAAGGCTGCAAAGCCCAGGATAATTAAAAAAGAGGGCAAGGCTACAGCAAAGGCAGCCACAACTGCCCCCGCCAGTCCCAGGAGCCTATAACCAAAAAAAATAGAGAGGTTTATGGCCACAGCCCCAGGGACAATCTGGGTTACTGAAATAGCATCAATAAATCTCTCTTCATCTATCCAACCCTGTTTATCAACAAGTTCCCTTCTGATCAGTGGTATCATGGCAAAACCACCTCCAAAGGTGAACAAACCTATCCTGAAAAAAATAGTAAAGAGCTGGCCTAATTTTGCAACTTTTTTCTGCATGAGTCTATTTCCTTTCTTATAAACTTATTTAAGTCAAGGAATTATCCTAAATAAGATCCCTTTCTATTATTATATTCCTTTTTTCTCAGGCCTGTCAAGGATAGCAAAGCCCGCCTTATACCCGACAAAGCTATAATCTCTTCAGCACCTCCTCTGGAGATAAATCCTGCTCCCAGAAATCCAGCCAGGCTGGCCAGACCACTTCCTCCCAGTAAGCCCTCTCCCCAGGCTGAATCAGCAATAATTCCTTCACTCCTGGTATTAGTTCTTCCCCTGCTCTCATTTCAGCCCCTGCCTTTAATCCCTCCCCATTGAGATAAGCCTTTGTCAGGCCCAGGTCTCCAGCCAGGCTGCCTGCTGTTTTTTGGGAAATAATCCTGGCTACTTCCATAACAGCCCTGCTATGGTCATCCCCTCTATAATCCCGCTGCCGGAAGACATTCAAAACATAGGTCTTAACCAGATTATCCAGATAAATAAATTCTACTTCCTCCCCCAGCCTCTCACTGATAAAATGACCCAAATAGGGATTTACCGGGCCAATAACCACCGCCTTATCTTCCAGTAGTTTCCTGACAAAAATATCCGGGACAAGTCTGGAATCTTTATATAAAATCCCCCTTTCCCTCAAACTATCCAGGAGGGTAAAAAGCTCTTCCAGGGCTTCATAAGCAAAGGGATCCAGTTCTCCCTTCTCCACTTTGAAATTCTCCAGACCCACTAAGGTCAGTAATTGCTTCAATAAAGTCTCATCATAATAATTAAGGAAAAGAGAATCCTCTTCCAGGTAAGCCAACTGGTCCAGAAAGGGCAAATCCTTATATTTTTCAGCCAGGATACCCTTGCCGGCAATCCAATATTGCCTTTGCACCAGTACCGGCCAGCCCCAGAGCCTATCCCTGAAAGAAACCTGCTGCCAGTCCACCGTATAATAGGCTTCCCTTTCCATAGGACTGATATAGGGGCTTACTGCCAGCTGCAATTTTTCCTCCAGGAGGTCCTGACTGCTTAAATTAAAATAAATATCCGGAGGCTTGCCCTCTTCTATAGCCTCCCTTAAGCTCTCTATTCCAGTAGCAAAATCAATCTCCCCCACAAATAATCTAATATTAGGATAGGTGGTTTCCAGGTCCTCCTTTAACTCCTGGAAAAACTCCCTTTCATCAGCCTCCTTGATAGTCCGGTAGAAGGGATAATACCAGATCCTGACCTGGTATTCCCGTCCCGGATCTATCTCTACCCGGGGATTAACAGCAAAGTCCCTCTTAATTATTAGATTATAGAGATAATCCAGAGGATAATATTTGTTCAAAAAGAAAAGGATAAGGCCAGCCAGAAAAAAGATGAATACAATTATAAGGACCCTATAGCTTTTTCTCAAGAAAACACCCCCACAATTGCCATCTTAGCCTGGTAAGTCCAGGAGATACAGTACATTCCAGTCAGCTCTCCCATCCAGTTTCAGTTGAAACTGGGCTTCTAACTCCCTTACAGCAGCCTCGGTTGTTTCTCCATAACGGGCATCCCGATAACCGGATTCAATTCCTATTTTCAGCAGGTTATCCTGTAACTGCATGACAGAAAGCCCCATCTGCCCTGGCTCCAGGGGACGATTTACCTTAACAGGTAATCTCTGACCAATAATCTTTACCCTGGTCTTTAAAGGAACCCATTCATAAAGCTCCTCCACATCCCGGTTATACATCCTGATACAGCCCTGGCTTTCCGCCCGCCCGATGGACCAGGGTTTATTTGTACCATGGATACCATAGATACCCCAGGGGACATTTAAACCAAGCCAACGGGTACCAAAACCATCACCCCAGTCCTTGCTCTTGGAGATAATAGCCCATTCTCCTACCGGTGATTTTGTACTGGGCTTTCCTATAGCCACAGGATATCTTTTAAAGACTTTGCCATCTGCATATAAGGTTAATACCCGGCTATAAGTATCTATTTCAATAGTAATTTCTCCCTGGGGGCCCTTCTTTTTCTCATCTCTGGCAGCTGGTATTGTTTCAGCTCCCAGGGCTGCCCAGGTTAAGGGACCAACTTCACCATTTACTGGCAGTTGCTGATCTGCCTGAAAAGCGGCTACAGCTTTTGCCAGGTCTACAGTATATAAACCATTGAAGGGGCCTTCATAATAGGCCAGTTCAGCCAGTCTTTCCTGTAATAATAAGACATCATAACCTGCCATGGGTGGATCTGTCAGGATAAGCACCCTATCCTCCAAACATTCACAGGGTAAGGCTGCCTGTATTGGATTAAAAAACAAGCCGTGAAAAGATAGCAATAAGATTAAAAAAAGAATAGCTTTAATATTAAAGGACATGTTTCAGGCACCTCTTTATTTCATCTCTATCGTGAACATTAAACTATACTTTAAAGTATATACTTCCTCCATTAATAATTCATATTTTCTTCTTGCCTTAATTATTCATCAAAACTGCTACCATAAAAAAAGCCCGGTAGCATAATCTACCGGGTTTGGTGTATGGGGGAATTCATACATTAAAAAAATTTAAGTATAAAACAAGATAATTGCTAAAGTATTAAAAAGCGGAGGCTATATCCTCAATCATGGTAAAGGTTCCACTTAAACCACCGGAAGCAACATACCAGATTTCAGAATTCAGATAAATAATATTACCCTTCTTATAAGCAAGAGTTTCCTTGATTATTTCATTTTCAAACATCTGCCTGGCTGAAACACTGCCTCCTGTTACTGCCGCCCTATCTATAACAAAAATATAATCTGGATCCTTTTCTAAAATATACTCAAAGCTTACACTCTGGCCATGATTAGCCACCTGAATCCCTTCATCAACAGGAGCAAAACCAAATTCATCATGAATAAGCCCAAACCTGGAACCTGGACCATAAACACTCAAGTTTCCATCATTGGCCATAACAATTAAAGCATTCTTACCACTGGCCTGGGCCCTTTCCCTTAATTGCGCAGTGGCCTGGCGGATCTTCTCTAACTCAGATTCTACATAAGCCTTTTTAGCAAAGATTTCGGCCAGGATGCTGGCATTTTTCCTTACAGAACCCATGTAGTCAGAACCAAGAACCTCCATATATATAGTTGGAGCAATCCGGTTCAGCTCTTTATAGACTTCAGCCTGGCGTTGGGAAATTATAATCAGGTCAGGCCTCAAGCCATAGATCTTTTCAAAATTAGGCTCAAAGAGGGTTCCTACATTTTCATATTTTTCATCATTATATTTGGCGAAAACAGCAGGGAGATTGCTCTTGGGCAAGCCAATTATATCTATACCCATCCTTTCCAGGGTATCCAGGGTACCATAATCAAAAACAATAACCCTTTCTGGATTTTTCTTAACAACTGCCTCCCCTAAAGAGTGTTTAACTGTAATCTCATTGGCCAGAAGCAGAGAAGAGAGAATAAAGAACACCAATAAAAACACGGAAAATATCTTGCTTTTTGACATTTCAACCACCTCGTCCTTGGATAATTTATTTGCCAATATACCTTTAACATTTAATTGAGCTTTTTTCTTAATAATTTATTGCTGATGGATTAATTTCTTAGTAATTTACTCTTGTAAATTAGATGTTTTACTAAATAAACTAGTAATAAAAACAGATCCTACGGTTCATAATATCCTGGACCACAAAATTAGTATCATAGACATCTTCCAGTACATCTTTATTTATAATTTCCTCCACATTTCCCTCTTTAACAATCTGGCCCTTATTAAAGGCAACTATATAATCTGAATAACAGGAAGCAAAATTAATATCATGCATAACAATTACAACAGTTTTACCTAATTCTCCAACCAGTCTTCTCAAGATCTTCATTATTTCCACTGAATGTTTCACATCCAGGTTATTAAGGGGCTCATCCAGGAGGATATATTCTGTATCCTGGGCTATAACCATGGCTATAAAGGCCCTCTGCCTCTGTCCACCACTTAACTCATCCAGGTACTTATCTGCCTCTTCCTTTAGTTGGGTATACTCCAGGGCCCTTTCGATATGGTCCAGGTCCTCAGCCCTTAACTTCCCTTCAGAATAAGGGAAACGTCCAAAGCTGACTAATTCCCTGACTGTCAACCTGACATTAAGGTGGTTGCTTTGCCGCAAAATTGATAACTTCCTGGCAAAACTATTACAATCAATCCCATCAACTAGTTCCCCATCCAGGTAGACCTGGCCCCCATCCTTACCAATCAGCCGGCTGATTATTGAGAGGAGTGTACTCTTGCCAGCACCATTTGGTCCAATAAATGAAGTAATCTTACCCTTTTCTATTTTCAGGCTGACATTATCCAATACCCTTTTCCTCCCATATTGCTTAACTACACTCTTTACCTCAATCATATCTTACTCTCCTTTAGCAATAGAAATATAAAATAGAGTCCGCCAATAAAATTGATAATAATACTTATAGGAGTACTGAAGTTCAGTAATCTCTCGGCTATTAATTGTCCAAAGGTCAGGGCAATAGAAGCGATTAATATTGCTCCAACAATTAAGTATTTATGTCTAAAGGTCCGGAGCAGTTCCCGGGCCAGGTTTACCACCAATAAACCCAAAAAGGTTATGGGACCTACCAGGGCTGTAGAAACAGAGACCAGAATAGAAATCAAGACCAGAAACTTTTTTACCACAAAATCATAATCAACCCCAAGATTAATGGCATTCTCCCGTCCCAGGGATAAGATATCCAGGTTCTTTAGATCTTTTAGAGTAAAAAGGACAGCTAAGAAGGAGATTATTAAAGCCAGCCAGAGAATTTCTGTATTCATATTATTAAAACTGGCAAACATCCTGTTTTGGATAACCAGAAACTCATTGGGGTCAATCAAAACCTGCATAAAGGTAGAAAGGCTCTGGAAAAAAGTACCCATTACTAAGCCTACCAGGAGAAGGAAAAAGATATTCCTTTCTTCCCTCTTAAAAAGAAGTTGAAACAATAAGAGGGAAAAAGCCACCATCAAACCTACGGAAAGGATAAAGTTAAAATTTTCTCCCAACCTGGCCAGAGTACTGGAACCAAAAAGAAAGACTATAAGGCTTTGTATAAATAAATATAAGGAGTCTAAGCCCAGGACACTGGGAGTCAAGATACGATTATTAGTCAGGGTTTGAAAAACTGTCGAAGAAAAAGCAATTGAGCTTGCCACCAGTAGCAGGGCAATTGTTTTCGGTATTCTTAGCGATAAGGCATAACGCCAGATAAAGGGATTTAAGCCCAGAAGGAGATATAGTAAAACCAGGATTAATAGTGCTGCTGATAGGATATATATTCTCTGCTTCGTTTTCATCAAGCTTTCCTCCTGAAAAGTAGATAAAGAAAAATGATGCTGCCAAGGATTCCTACGGTAAGGCTAATGGGAATCTCATAGGGATAAATTATGATCCTGCTCAAAATATCGGAAAAAAGTAAGAATACCGCCCCGGCCAGAGCTGTGGGGATAATGTTCTTCCTCAGGTTATCCCCATAATAAATGGAAATCAGGTTAGGGATAATCAGGCCCAGAAAAGGTATCCTACCTACTGTAATCACCACCAGGGAAGATATTAAAGCTACAATGGAGATACCCATATTGACTATAGTCTTATAATTCAGGCCCAGATTAAAGGCAAAATCCTCTCCCATTCCGGCTATGGTAAACTGGTTGGTATAGAAATAGGCCAGGATAACCAGGGGAACACTGATATAGAGAAGCTCATAACGGCCCTTGATAACCATAGAAAAATTGCCCTGCATCCAGGAAGATAAACTCTGTACCAGGTTATAGCGATAGGCGAAAAAGTTGCTGATTGACCCGATGATACTGGCCATCATAATTCCTATCAGGGGTATAATTACTGTATTCTTCAATTTAATCTTCCTTAAGATAAACATAAAAAGAAAACTACCTGTAAGGGCAAAAAAGAAAGAAAGGAGCATCTTTACTAAAGGACTTGCTGCAGGAAAAATTATCAAAGAAAAGAGAATCCCCAATTGGGCTGAATCAATGGTGCCTGCTGTTGTCGGTGAGACAAATTTATTCTGGCTTAATTGCTGCATGATCAGTCCACTTATACTCATCCCCATTCCAGCTAAAATAAGGCTGATCAAGCGGGGTATTCTGCTCAACACCATAGTTCTTATGGCGGCATTTTCCAGTTTCAGGACATCCAGGAAGGATACCTTCCTGACCCCAATAAAGAGGGATAAGAGTGATAATAGAATTAAAATAACTAGCAGATAGGGTTTCTTCATAATAACCTCCGGCCTTTTCTCCATGTTTTACTATGTAGCCTGTTAGATAATCTGTTTCCTGTGATGAAATTGAGAATCATTTTCATTCTATAATAGTCTAGCACAGGTTTTTCCATAATGTCAAGTATTTTTATCAGTTTTCTCCACTTTTAATTTTTAATTTTTTCAGCCTTATATTCCAGGATTTCTACCCCCCTGGAAACCCTTTCCTCAAGCAAGGGTTTCCAGCTCCAAATCCATATCTGGCTTGCACCCACTGGCAAGGGACCCTGGGAATAAAAAAATCCAGCAAAAAAATCTGCTGGATTAATTAAACATCTTTCAGAAAAACAGCCAATGATTATCCTATTGTAAGAAAAACCTGATCAACCTGATTACTATATTTAAGATCAGGCTGATTAGGAGCATACTGGTAAGGGGAAAATAAAAACGAAAATTTTCTCTTTCAATCCGGATATCGCCAGGCAAACGGCCAAACCAGGAAAGAGCTCCCCCAAAGTAATGAATGATACCACCAATTAAGACTAAAAACAGACCAATATATATCAAGAGTTTTCCTGGGCTCAAATCACCTGACATTTAGTAAGCCTCCTTCAGAAAATCACCTAAATTATAAACCCTGATGGCATTTGCTGTAGTGATTTCCGCCACTTCTTCCAGGCTTACCCCCTTTATTTCCCCAATCTTTTCTGCTACATAAGGGAGATAAGCCGGCTCATTCCTCTTACCCCGGTAGGGTACCGGGCTTAAGTAGGGACAATCTGTTTCCAGGAGAATCCTGTCCAGAGGCAGTTCCTCTAATACCTCCAGCAAACCGCCGGCATTTTTAAAGGTTACTATCCCCCCAAAGGCCAGATAAAAGCCCAGTTCTAGGGCCTCCCTGGCCATTTTCAGGCTGCCGCTGAAGCAATGGAGGATACCGGTACCACCTTGCCTATAATGCTCCTTCAGAATAGAAATGGTATCCTCTTCTGCCTCCCTGCTGTGGACTACTATAGGCAAGTTTAATTTTTTTGCCAATACAAGCTGGTCTATAAAGGCAGCCCTCTGGATATCCCGGGGAGAATGGTCATAATAGTAATCCAGGCCAATTTCCCCAATGGCCACTACTTTTTCCTCTCCAGCCAGCTTCTCCAATTCTGCCAGAACATTAGCATCCAGGCTAATGGCATCATGAGGATGGATACCAACCGTGGCAAAAATAAAGGGATATTCCCTGGCCAGCTTTACTGAATACCTGCTGGACTTCAGGTCTGCCCCGATATTTACAATATAGGAGACAGCGCTGGCCCGGGCATTTTTTATGACCTCTGCTCTGTCTTTATTAAAACGGCTTGAATCCAGATGTGCATGTGTATCTATTAGTAGCATTTATATATCAACCTCTCCCATCTTTAAGTGCTAAAAATATCCCCAGTATTACTGATCTACCACCGGTGAACTAATATCAATACTATTATCACTCTTATTTCTTATTAAGACAAGACCTGCAACAAATAAAACAAGCCCGATTAT
>LFRS01000166.1 GCA_001512435.1 Halothermothrix sp. DTU029
CCTTTCCTCCAGCCAGTCCACTCCCTGGGAAGCAGCCTTTAGATCAAGGCTAACATGATTATCCAGCCTGGTTAGGAATTTGTCCAGTTCTTCCTGGAGTGGAATCCTGACAGGACAGGGTACCAGTCCCTCTACCCTGATCTCTTTTTTTTCTTTTCCTTCCCCATTTCCATAGATTTTATCAAGTTCAGCTTCCAGCTCTTTCATTAAGTCTTCTACTTTTAGTCCCTTGAGGCGGGCAGCATTTTTTAAATTAATCCTGCTACCCATTAGTTTTCTTTTCTTCTCATCCTGCAAGGGGGTAAAACCCTTACTAACAAGCAGGGGAATTAATTCCGGGTATTTTTCTGTAATATTGTATATGTTTTCTTCTGAACTAAAATATTTGTTTTCCACAACTTATCACCTCTATTTATCTTTGTTTTTATCTTTTTTTATCTCCATTTGAGCTTTATAATTTCCTGTTTAAGGATTTATATCTATTTTTACTTCTCCAATTATATAAAGAGTAACATCTTTCCAGAAGAATAACCATGATAAATATCACAAAAACCCTGTAAAAATTCCTCTGGAATCTTACAGGGCTGATATTAAACAGTCTTCATAATTCTCTTCCTCTTTTTAAAAACACTCTATTTAAAAAGGTCCTTTGCTTATATATTTATCTTTCTTCAAATCCTGTAAATAGATATAAGCATAGTTTCCTTTATTACTGGTATGGGCTTTTTCAAATTCTGCCCAGGCTTCCTGATAACAATCATCACAAACCAGACGGGGAATAGTCACGGCATAAATCCTCCTTTGCCTATAATAGGCCCGTCTGGCGGTAGAATCAAGCAGGAGGTAACCTGGACAGTCCGGACAAATCCTGACCTTTTCCTCCTGGGTCTCACTGATACCATCTGTATCATAGTAAATATCTTTCTCTCTCCGATAAAACTTATCCAGTTTGCCAAAGATCTTTTCCAGGTCAATTCTATCTCTTTCCTCCCAGACCTTTTGCAACCATTCTACAGTACGCTGGATTTCCAGGCTAATTGCCCTGTCCTGCTGGAGTTTTTCTGCCTTATAATCCGGTTCTCTAACACAGGTATAATCAAGGCCAGCCATGGCCAGTATAATACCTACATTAACGTAAGGCAGGGCAGTCTCAATAGAATAACCTCCCTGCAGGATGGCCAGGTCTGGATCCAGGAGGTCGTTCATCCGGGCATAGCCCTGGGCTGAAACCCGCATATTAGTCAGGGGATCAGAATAGTGATTGTCCTGGCCGGCAGAATTTATCACTAAATCTGGCTTAAAATCCTCCAGTACCGGTAAGATAAATTCCTTCACTGCATATAGCAAACCTTCATCTGTTGTACCAGGTGGTAAAGGAATATTCAAGGTTCTGGCAAAGGCTCCAGGCCCACCCAATTCATGGATAAAGCCTGTACCGGGATAAAGGGTTCTCCCATCCTGATGAAGGGAAATACACAAAACATTTGGATCATGATAGAATATTTCCTGGGTACCATCTGCATGATGGGCATCGGTATCCACAAAAGCAATCTTTAAATCCGGATATTTTTTCCTGATAGCCTCTACCATTATAGCCTCATTATTGATATTACAGAAGCCCCGGGCTCCATGGACTACCCGGAAAGCATGGTGGCCAGGTGGTCTTACAATGGCAAAGGCTTTATCCACCTTTCCTTCCAGAACCAGTTCTGCAGCCTTTATTGCTGCACCGGCAGAAATAAGGTGGGAAACTGTAGAAACTGACTCTATATCTGGTACACAGATATTAGCCCTGCTGACATCATCTTTACTGGCAAGCTCCGGCTTATATTCTACAATCCCCTCTATATCCAGTAAGCCTTCCTCAAAGACCTGGTCCCTGGTATAGAGGAGCCTTTCCTGCCGCTCCGGATGGCCAGGATCAATCTCCCAGTCAAAGGCAGGAAAAAAGATCAGGCCCAGCCTGTTTTTTGCTTTTAATCTCTCTATTCTTCTCATCAGTTTTCACTTCCTTCAGGCCTGGAAATCAGCCCTGGTTTTATCTGAGCCCTTACTTCCATGATCTTGCCTATGGTCCTGAAACCCCTGATGACATTAAAGCTTTCCCTTTCACTTATCTCTACTACTGCTGTCTCATCATCGGCCCTTTTTCTGGTCCAGGCCATGGCCAGTTCTTCCACCTCTTCCAGATCATAATCCTCTCCTGCTTTTAGTTGCCGGTGTATTCCTGCCTCCACAATATGCAGGTATGAAGCAGCAGTATCTACCCTGACCGTTGTCTGCAGTGTCGGCCTGGCTAAGGCTGCACCAACTGCATTGGCTACCTTAGCATAGGGGACCACTTCCTCCCTATAGCCCAATTTCTCTGCCAATAATGGTGATAAAGCACTGGCCGGGCCTCCCATAGTCAGTAATAATTGTGGTCTAATCTCTACACCGGCCAATAATTCTGAAATTGTATAAACTGGCTTGTTTTCCAGGCTGGCCAGGATTTCCTGGATTGTCTCCACAATACTGGCCAGCATCTTATCTATAATAAAGCTGGCAAATTCAGTTAAGTCCAATTTCCCATCCTGCCAGCACCTTCCGTACTCAGTAGGATCCAGGTCTCCTGCCAGTGCAACCAGAGCCTCTCTGGCAGCCTGGAGGTCAGCCCTTCCTTCATAATCTGGATCATCCTGGATATAATCCAGTACCAGTAAAGCATCAGTCGGGGTAGGGGAAGGTCCACCAAAGGCTGCTGCTGGCCCATCCCTCTCTGGCCCTATCTTTAATTTACCATCTTTAACAGCTATTTTACTATCTCCACCCAGGGGCAGGGACAGGGAATAAAGGCCCCTGACCAGTGTTGGAAAACCATTGAGCTCAATTCCTTCAGGCATAAAGGCTGGTTCACCCTTAATAAAAAGACCAATATCAGTAGTTGTCCCACCTATATCCAGGGCAATTGCTGTTTCCTTATTCTGATACACACCAGTCATGGCCATAGTACCCATAATACTGGCTGCAGGCCCGGAATTAACTGTCTCAATGGGAGCCTCCATGACCCTATCCAGAGGGACTGTACCTCCATCACACTTCAACACAAAGACCCCGGTGTCCAGTTCCCGCTCCTCCAGGGCCTTTTCTACTGCCTGGACAAAATCTCTATAGACAGACATAATGGCAGTATTAAAGTAAGCTGTAACAAGCCTTCTGGGGAAACCCAGACGTCCGGAAAGCTGATGTCCCAGACTTATGTTCTCAAAGGGATAGTCCTTTTCCCTTATTAACTGGAGAACCTCTGCTTCCAGCCCTGGATTCCGGGTGGAAAACTTGCTAACTATGGCCAGGTTCTTTATTCCCCTGGCCTTTATCCTCTCAAGCCCTTTTAGTAGCTCCTCCTGTTCCAGGTCCCTGACCTCTATACCCCGGTGGTTTATATAGCCCGACAACAAGATATTCTCATCACCGATGAGCAAATGTTCAGGATTAAGGCCCGGGCCAGGAATCAAAACCAAGCCAACTGGATCATAGTTTTCCTCCACTATAACATTGGCAGCCAGGGTAGTACTCAAAACAATTCTTTTTATATCCGGGACTTGAGCAGCTGCAAGCAAAACATCCAGGACTTCCAGGATAGATTTCATTAAATTATCTTTTTGTGTTCTGACCTTACTGGTGGCCAGGATTTCGTAACCCTCTCCGTTAGGGCTGTTTATGCCCAGCAAGACCCCATCAGTATGGGTTCCACCAACATCAATACCGATAATCATTAATGACCCCTCCTGTGCTTTTTAACCACCTGAACCCCTGGCCTGGTTTGACTTTAAGTTCTGTTTCCCTATAAGTTATTATTATTTAAGTCCTCAACAGCAGAATGTTCCTTTAAGAGTCTTTGTTTGATATTCCATAAAGGCTTGGAAAGGTCTACCCAGTATTCATGAGGATTTTTAAAACGCAAAACTTCCTCCCAGAGGGTGGCAATCTCTTCCTGACAGTATCTTCTAATCTCCTTTAAATCAGGGCTCTTATATACAGGTACCCCTTTATCAAAGATCTTCTCCATCAGCATCCTGGCCCTGAAATTACTTACCTTTTTCTGTTTCCAGGTATGTTCTGGATCAAAGAGTAAATAGGGTTCATTTTCATCAATAACCTCTTCATGGGTAGTCAGGACATCTGCTATGGCCTTGCCGGTTTCCTTGTCATATAAACGCCAGGGCTTCTTAAAAGCAGGATTGGTGATCTTGTTTACATTTTCACTTATTTTGATTTTGGGTATAATCTGCCCCTCTTCCTCTACTGCAACCAGCTTATAGACACCAGTAAAAACAGGTTCTGATTTTGAAGTAATCAAACGCTCTCCTACCCCAAAGGAATCTACTGCTGCCCCCTGTTCAAGAATATCTTTTATTACATATTCATCCAGAGAGCCTGAAAGAACAATGGGGCAATCTTCAAGGCCAGCTTCATCCAGCATTTCTCTGGCCCTCTTAGACAGGTATGTAAGGTCACCACTATCAATTCTAATCCCTCCTGGCCTGTAGCCTCTGGGCAGGACTTCCTCCTTAAAGATCTTGATGGCATTGGGTATACCGGATTTCAGGACATTATAAGTATCTACCAGGAGGACACAATTATCTGGATAACTCCTGGCATAAGCCCGGAAAGCCTCCTCTTCTGTAGGAAACATCTGAACCCAACTGTGGGCCATAGTTCCTAAGGCAGGCATGCCAAATTCCCGATCAGCAATAGTACAGGAAGTACCAGCTACCCCACCTATATAGGAGGCCCTGGCTCCCAGTATGGCTCCATTATAACCCTGGGCACGTCTGGCACCAAATTCCATAACAGCCCGTCCCTGTGCTGCCCGGACAATTCTATTGGCTTTAGTGGCTATCAGGCACTGGTGGTTAATGGTTAAGAGAACCATTGTCTCAATAAACTGGGCCTGGATGACCGGACCCCGTACAGTTACGATTGGTTCATTGGGAAAAACCGGTGTCCCTTCAGGAATAGCCCAGACATCACAACAAAACTGAAAATCCTTCAGATAAGCCAGAAAGTCCTCACTGAAAATACCCTTATTGCGTAAAAACTCAATATCTTCATCCTCAAACTTTAAATTCTTCAAATACTGGATTAATTGCTCCACTCCAGCCATTATGGCAAAAGCCCCTCCATCAGGAACATTCCGGAAGAACATATCAAAATAGGCAATTTTATCTCCTATACCATTTTTCAGGTAGCCATTGGCCATGGTTAATTCATAAAAATCTGTGAGCATTGTAAGGTTTACTGTCTCCATATTACAATCCCTCCAAATACCTTTTTAATGTATTATTTTCTCAATTAAGTGTACAATTTCTCAAATCCTTGTACATTTAACTTTTTCTATATTCTATACCATCCTTCAGGGTAAAACAAGTCAAGGATACCCTCTTATATATTAACATAAATAGCTAATTTTTTACACAAACCATTTTAATCGAGAAAATAAGTAAAATAGCCAGCAAAGCTGGCTATAACTAACTTTCTTTTTCTATATTCTCTATAGCTTCTTTAAAAATATTACTTATGATCCTGGCCAATTCATCGGGTTCCTCTTTCGAGAAGGAACTTATGAAAAACATTTTTAAATCCTGGCAGAAGAAAATGATTTATCTAAAAGCATATTTAAAGCTTTTATAAGATTGACAGCTATAAATTATTCTGTTACAATAAATAGGCAGCAGATATTTTAAATAATACTTTCTATGTGCCCCTGTAGCTCAGTGGATAGAGCACTGGTCTCCGGAACCAGTTGCGCAGGTTCGATTCCTGCCAGGGGCACCATTTTTATGCCTTGATATATCAAGAATTTTTAGTTCTTGCATAATTTCAAAATAGAGGAAATGAGGCAAAATCCTGCCGCCGAAAGAAAAGCCCTGTTATGGGGCTTGTTTTTTTATGATCCTGCTTCTGGGAAAAGCATGTTTTCTAAACTGGCCCTAGCTTCCATTGCTCAGAGTTTATTTCATCTTTTATCTCTACTTTTGCCTATGGTAATCCTTGCAGAACAAATTTTTCATCTGGATAAATATAACAATCATATTCCATTATTTTTCGCTAATAATATTAATGCAGTATACTGCTTATGGAATACTGAGGTAAAAAAGACGCAAAACAGAGCAATGGAGGTAATAAATAAACCATGTTTAATCAAAGGCAAATCCAGAGCCAATATAGAGCACAATCTACACCAGGGCAGAATCAAGCTGTACAGAATAATTCTCCTCAACAGGCTGCTGGTTTAAACCAGGCTGCC
>LFRS01000156.1 GCA_001512435.1 Halothermothrix sp. DTU029
ATTCTTATCTGGTCACCTTGGATGGCGGCGAGCTAGTGGTGAAACCGGCCAATAGAGAAAGACAATATAATCCAATGAGGAGGAATTTTAAATGAAGAAATTTGGTGTTTTGATATTGGCAGCAACTCTGCTGCTCGTAGTAAGTAGTGTGGTAATGGCTGTTGAGAAAAATGGTAGTTTTAATGTGACTATTAATGTACCCGGGTTTGTATATGTTAAAGCTCCATCAGATCTTGTACTTAATATCGAAAAGCCGGAAGAAGAAGTAAGGGCTGTTAGTCCATTTGTAGTAAGTGCCAATACAAGTTTCAATGTTTCAATAGAGTCAAGGGGTTTTGGAGAAGATAATGTACTGAATGAACTGGTTAGTTATAACATATATGGTGTAAATAATTTACTACCTGTTGGTGATGTATATACACAGAACGGTGTTCCGGCCGGCACCTATCGTGGTAATTTTGAGGTAGTTGTTAAAGCACTTATAGATACAGATGACTGGACCACAGTTGGTGCAGGAGAATATAGAGATACAATTACCTTTACCATAAGTGCTAATTAATTACACCAACCGGAGTTGGTGTCATTATCAATAAGCAAGGCATGGCCGTTAAGCCTTGCTTTTTTTTGTAAAAAAAATAGAAAAATATTCTTTT
>LFRS01000081.1:0-232 GCA_001512435.1 Halothermothrix sp. DTU029
ATATTATCCGGATCACCGCCAAAGGCTGCAATATTCCTTTTTACCCACTGGATGGCATATTGCTGATCCAGGTGGCCAAAGTTGGCCGGAGCCTCTGGAGCCTCTGCTGTAATTTCCGGATGACAGAGAAAACCAAAAACATTTAAGCGATAATTGGCTGTTACTACAACAACTCCCCTCCGGGCTATACGCTCCCCATCAAACTCCATTTCAGAAGTATAACCAACCTGTA
>LFRS01000081.1:439-3781 GCA_001512435.1 Halothermothrix sp. DTU029
AATCCCTGTACAACACCATTTTCTACTTCTACCACTCTTAACATATTTCCTTAACCTCCTTAAAAGTCATGCTTAAAATTGGCAATAATCAGATTTGCAAAACAAATATCAATTATCCCTTATAGTGTAATTTTAACTACCTCTTTCTCCCTTTCGATAAACAGGAGGCGCAGGAAATTATAGGCACCGTGATTCCATACAGCAAAATCATGGCCGCCGCCCCTGATAAGCACCTGATAATAGCTTCTGAGATTCTCTCCTGCCGTCTCCATTAAGTCCCTTATAGCCATTTCATAACTCATTATGGCTATACCATCATTATCACCACAGGTAATGTATAGCAGTTCCATTGGATAATCTGCTGCGGCAATTCCTGAGCCGAGAATATCCCCGGTACTGGATGTAGGGGCATTGGAAAAGGCCCCGACATAGGCAAATAAATCCTGCATTCCCGGTGCTTTAACGGTCTTATCCAGGCCGTTATTAAAGAAACTACTTGTCCCCGTATATTTAGTTGAATCATGCCTATAACCGCCAAAAGTCAGGTTCAGGGCCTGCATCCCTCCCATGGAAAGGCCGGCAATTGCCCTGTGTCTCCGGTTATATTCAATGGCCTCAGGGGATTTATCTGCAATATTGGCATAAGTATTGAAATTGCTTTCAATGAAAGGAATCAGGTTATATCTCAGCTCATAGTCAAAATAATAAAAGCCCAGGATATTGGTCTTGTCAACACTGAAGGAATTATCTACCCAGTCATGAGAACTCCTTCCCTCCGGGAAAACAACAATCAATGGTTCTATCTCACCATTCATAATTAAGTTATCCAGTATATTACAGATAACATAATTGCCATCAATCCGGCCGCCACCATATAACCACTCATAGCGGCCTCCACCCACTCCATGGAGAAGGTAAAGGACATTATATTTTTTGTCTTTATCAGTTTCATCATAGCCAGCCGGCAGATAAACATTGCATTTTTTTACTATCGGCTCTCCCTGTACAGTTTCCCTGCCAGCCTCTTCACTGCTGATAGCCTGGTTTGTCACCAACTGCCGGGAACTGTTAATATAATTGCTCACAGTGTAAGAAAATTCTTTAAGCTGGCCCTGGAATTCTTCGGGAACTGCCCTTTTGTATTCCTCTGGTATAGAAGTAATTGTTACACTGTTCATAAATTCTCCCCCTTCCTCCTTGCCTGTTGCCCATATTATTGATGGCAATGAAAAAAGCATTACCATCAATATAAATAAGACAACACACCTTTTCATTTTTAACATACCCCCTATAGTTATATTAATCCCGCCAATTTCATTAAAACTGCCCTGTAAGCAGGCACATTTAGTGAAAAGGCGGGCATTTATCCTGACCAGTGGGGCATAAATCAGTCATCTGTTGCTTCTGCAAACTGCCAGTAATCGAACTTAAAAAGATTATTTTGGGCTTTACCCTTAAAGACAAAGAACAGGTCGTGTACTCCATATGCCTGAGTGATACTGGTGTTACATAAAGTCCAATTATCAAAATCTCCGGTATCGGGGACATTAAGTACCCCTATTAAAAGCCCATCAGGACTATCTAACCGCAGTTCAATCCTTCCTCCATCAATAACACTTGAAACACAAGCAGTAAAGGAAACAGCTCCCCGTGTTCCAAAATCAACACTGCGGACCTTTATATAATCCCCATCATCAATATTACAGACATTCATTCCACCCTGGCTGCACGGCTCTGTCCTGATACCATATGACCAGGCGATGGTTTCAGCTTCATTCCTGATATAGGGATTTAGATTTTTTACAGGAGCAACCCCTTCTGTTGTCATATTGATTGTTGGAAAGGTACCATCTGGATTATATTTAAACTCTTCAACACAGACAGAGCGGGTAAACCCGCCTCCTCCCGGCAAGGCACCATTATGATAGAAAAAATAGGACCTGCCTTTGAAGTCACATATTCCAGGATGATTTGTAAAACTGGTTCCCTGGGTAGGCATGATAATCCCTCTGAAAGTCCAGGGGCCGGTAGGAGAAGTGCTGGTAGAATAGGCTATATTTTCAGGTATCCCGCTGGCTGCATAGACCAGATAATATATACCATTACGTTTGTAAAACCAGGGCCCTTCTTCATACAATGTCGGCCGCCTGGGATCATCTCCCTCTCTCTTACCAAAGCCTTCTGCAGTTAACTCAACCTGAACTATACCGACATTTTTATCATATGAAATCATGTCTTCATTTAACTTCACATACCACAGATAAGGGTTACCCCAATATAAATAGGCTTGGCCGTCATCATCAATAAATACCGTTGGATCTATATCCCCTGTTCCTGTCTCTACAAGCGGATGGCCCAGGGGATCCTTAAACGGGCCGGTAGGACTGTCAGATACCGCCACACCTACTGCCATCTCGCCACCCTTTTTATTGATTGGGACATAAAAATAGAATTTTCCGTTTCTCTCAACACACTGGCCAGCCCAGGCATCCCCGCGGGCCCATTCAAATTCACTGTAATGTAACACTGAACCGTGATCAGTCCAGTTAACCATATCATCTGAAGAGTAACATTTCCAGTCGTTCATTGTAAACCAGGTAGAACCATCCTCATCATGTGAAGTATAGAGGTAGACCCGGCCGTTATATACCATGGGAGCAGGGTCTGCTGTATAATTGGTTTGAATTATTGGATTATTGAAATGATAGTTCTTTTTCATTTCCTCTGCATTCATACTGCATTACACCTCCTTCTGGATATCACCAATCAGCAGAATCATTTTGTACCGGTCATTTTATCCGTTACTCTAAAGTAATCAAAGTCTACATACCCACCGGTTTCAATTGTTGCATAATTAAACAGGGCAAAGCGATAACCCATAAAATGAGGCATCGTATAAGTCATATGGAGGGTATTCCCTATTGAGTGCCAGTGGTGACCATCAAGGCTGTAGTAAAAATAGGCCAGATCCCTCTGCCCGAGGAAATCACACTCTACCTTAAGATATACCCGGTCGCCAACAAAAGGAATACTTTCAACCTCCACTGGGGTACCTGAGCCTGCATTAACCATAATGATTGATTTTCCTTTTTCCGTCATTTTTACGCCGACGAATCCATAATTCCGTTGGAATGCAGCCAGGCCGGCATAGTCCCCATTCTTCATATTGCTAACTTCAAGGGCCACCTCTGCAGAACATTCCGGCCCAAAGGTTCTCTGGGTCAGTATATTTCTCGCCTCAAGGATATCTTTACTCACACTGCCATTGATGAGCCTCAGATAGCCAGGCCGTTCTGTCAAGGACCAATTCCTATTATCTGGATTGTGGTTCCATTGCCACAC
>LFRS01000081.1:3956-22804 GCA_001512435.1 Halothermothrix sp. DTU029
CCCTGGGCAATACCGGCATCCTGGAGAACAACCCTGCCTTCATAGGGCCCGGTAATCTGATCAGCCCGGTAACACAACTGAGTCCTCATCCCGCCCCGGGGCCAGGTAATCAAAAAGATATAATACTTACCACCAATCTTATGGATATGGGCTCCTTCAGCCGGCAGGGCAATATCCGGACCGGCAATGGCACTGGAATCCGGGATAATGACCTGATTTAAACCACCTGGCTTAATAGCCCGGGCATCCTCAGTTAACTCCAGTAATCGGATATCACCACCGCCGTAAACCAGGTAAACCCGGCCATCATCATCAAACAATAAGGACATATCATGGACAAAATCTATTGTAGACATCTCCCAGGGCCCCTTTTCCAGGTCCCGGGTTTGAAAGATAAAAGTCTTACCAGCTGTCTGGGAACTGAAGACTACATAATAAATACCCTCATGATAGCGTAAACTGCTGGCCCAGGAACCAATCCCATATTCATCCTGGCCTTTTACCAGCCTCTGCCGGTCACTATCACCCAGGACATCATAAACATAATTGACAATTTCCCAGTTGACCAGGTCCTTTGATTTCATAATAGGCACACCGGGATTCATGTGCATGGTGGTACTGGTCATATAGTAGGTATCTCCGACCCGGATCACACTGGGATCAGGTACATCTGCCCAGATGATTGGATTTTCTGCCTTTCTGCTGCCTAGCATTATTTATCCTCCTCTAGCTTCAAAACTCCCAACCAGGGTTAACTCTCTATTGCTTCTGGATCCCTGACAAGCATTACCTTGTCAAAAATTCTGCCAGCATAACCAGGTCCCCTGTTGGCAAATTTGAGAGTAATTTTCTTCTTGTCCTTGATCCATTCTGCCGGGATTTTATATTGTACATCATAAAAACCCCCCGGAGTCCTGGCCTGAATCCTTTCTTCCACAAAAAGCTGATCATCGATATAAATATTAAATTCTCTGCCGGCATCACCACTGTAGTATTTCAGGCAAAGGTAATTATCTTCCTCCGGGTTAACAGCCAAATCATAGCTGAACCAGCCTTCCCCATCAGCTTCACCATAAGCCTGCCTGAAATTATATCCAGCATGATAGCTTCCAGAGGAATTTCCCCTTAAATTATGGGCCACCTCATACTGGTCATTTATGATCTGTACCACATCAATGGTTGCCTCAACCAGCCGCCTGGCCCTGGCCCTGGCTTCCAGAATCTCCTTCAGAGCCGGTGAAGCAGGAGTCAGCAGGTAAAAATATATCCCATAACGTTCCTTATATTCCAGGTAATAAGGTTTAAAGATAAAGTTCTCATCCTCATCAGTACCTCTTAGAGAAAACTCCAGTTTACCCGGTTTTTTTACTAAATTGTTTTTAATATTAGCAAGCCAGTTATCGACAGTATCATCCTGGATGACAATATAATCTTTAAAATCCATGCCATAGGGTATTGTGGCCTTAACTGAAGCCCAATGGGGCTCAATCACCATCTCTTCACTACCAAAGGTGGTACACAAGACTACCGGTCCATAAGTGAAGGCAAAGATATTCTTGTTATCTGGCAGCCCGGATACCTGTACTTCCAGGGGCAGGTGGAGCTCAACCTGATCCCCATCTTGCCAGTCCCTGCTTACAGCCAGATAACCATTAATATTCTCTGCTGAATATCTTTCTCCATTAATTGCTACAGTCATCTCCTGATCTCCAGCCAGCCATTCCGGTACCCGGAAGTTGAGAGTAAGCTTTTCTCCAGGCCCGGTCTCAACAGTAAATACTACCTTATCAGTTTCCGGGATATGGCTCTCCTGGCTTAAGAGCAAACCTTTTTCCTGCCAGTTTAGTTTTGAACTCAAATATAGATTTACATATAACTCATTATCCCTATAAAAGTAGATACTGTCATTGAGCTTGGTAAAGTTCTCCATCCCTGTACCAGTACAGCACCAGAAGGACTCTGTCGGGGTACCAAAGGCTTTAAAATACCCGGTCCCCATGGGTTTAAAATAAGTAGTCATTCCTGTTTCTGGATTAAGAGAAGCCATAATTTCATTGATAAAGGCCCTCTCGTAGAAGTCTGCATACCTAACATCTCCAGTCAGCTGAAATAAGCCACGGGTAAGGAGGAGCATATTATAGGCATTACAGGTCTCATTATTGAGATTATCCCTTGTTGCATCTAAAAGACCCGGCTGGCCAAAATGTTCTGCCTGGCTGTTGCCACCAGTCACATAGGTATGGTCTCTGGTAACCATTTCCCAGAAGGCCCGGGCAGCCTGGTAATAAAACTCTTCCCCGGTAACAAGATAAGAGTTTAAAGCCCCTACAAATTTGGGTATCTGGGTATTGGCATGTTTATTGACCAGGACCTGCTCACCCTCAAGAATTGCTGCAAAGAGATCATCCTCATCAAACTTCCGGGCTGCGGCCAGATGCTCTGCTTTATTGGTATACTTATATAATTCATATAAAACATCACCTATCCCACCATACTCTACATTAAGGACCCGTTTTTGCAGCTCCTTATCCCAGCGGGATGTCCTCTCATANNGCAAATAAATAACCGCCAGGACTACGATCCTGGTAGGATTTTAATTGGCTGACAGTATAATTAATTCTTTCTGCTATAAGTTTATTTAAATCCTGCCTACAATCCCTGGTCTGGCCATAGGCCTGGGCCAGGGCTGTTAAATAATGGCCCATGGTATGTCCCCTAAGCAGGCACCAGCCACCCTCCCAGCCACCATATAGATTGAGGCTTTCTTCAGTCAATGGATCCTTGCCTTCCGAAACAGCCCCAAAAGCAGCCAGGAGCCGGTCAGGATCCAGGGATAATAAATATTGGGTCACTTTTTCAAAGGCATTAACATAATATGGATCAGTTACCTGGACAGCAGCAAGATCAAATTCTCTAAGCATTTTTTCACCCTCCAATAATAATCTAGTTCTGACATGACATCACTTTTAGAAGCTGCTCTAGATCACTTTATAATCTGCTCTACATTTCTTTAAAGTCTGATCTACATCACTTTGTAATTTGCCCTATATCACTTTACAACCAGCTCTGTTGATACATTTAGCAAAGCTGGCTTTAAATCCTTCTCCTGGGGCAAATCCAGTCTTGGATAGCCATCAATATCAAAATGTACCCGGCGAAGGCCTGAACTTCTGGGGCCATTAACTCCTGGCCTGGCATGATAAGCATTCCAGATAGTACCCTCTTCATCAATAACATAGGAATTATGGCCAGGGCCATATTCCCCAGGGATACTACTTGAGGTCAGCAAAGGATAATTAATCTTGGTCCAGCTCTCTGGATCCAGTAAATCTTCATCTTTTTCAGCAACCAGGAGGCCCACACTATAAGTTGCATCTACCAGGGCACCGGAATAAGTAACAAAGAGCTTTTCATCAGTTATCAGGGCATAAGCACCTTCAACTACAAAAACATGATTGTTCTCCCAGCCATACTCTGGCTTGCAAATTACCACAGGGTCACTGAGGAGCTGCCAGGGATTATCCGGATCAAGCCTGGCTATATAGAGCCAGGCCCCCTGGTCAACAGGCAAAAACTGGCGCTGGGACCAGATCACATAATATTCTCCCTGGATTTTAAAACAGGTCATATCCAGGGAGATAACTTTTCCTGCCTCACACAAGTCGGAACCATCCCTCCGGACTACACGCCTGGGTTCAGACCAGTCTTCTGCACAGGCTGGATTTCCTCCAGGCCGTAATTTCATAAGGTGGGCCTCTATATAAAAGAACTCATGGGGTGAAGCTGCAAAGAAAATATAGAGTTCCCCCTTGATAACATGAAACTCAGGTGCCCACAGAAAATTGCCAATATGGTCATAGGTCTTATTATCCAGCAGCAGGATTTCTTCTGCCTCCAGAAGGCCAGGTATAGAATCTGCTTCCCTGATATAAAGGGTTTTATTCCCATCTGTATCATTTGTGGCAATAAAATAGTATTTGCCCTGCCATTTTATAATACAGGGATCTGCACGGTTCCCGGCAATAGGAAACTTATAGCTATCCTGATGAAGGGTACCGGTAATTTGATAGCTGCCCGGTACACTCCAGTCAACTTTATCCAGGTCCCAGATTACAGTTTTTAAATCCACTGTCCCATCACTGTACAAAGCCTTTGCCCGGACTGCTTTTAAGTCTTCCGGTCCTGACCCATAAATTCTTTCCGGAAGCTCGACTTTGATATTTTCCGGAACAGTCAATTTCCTGACCAGTCTTTCACCAACCCTATCAGCTATTTCTAGCACATTCCGGGGGACCGCCCCTTCAATAGCAGTAGCCACTTTTTCCAGGACAAAAGCTTCCGCCTTTTCCGCTTCTGTTATACTATCTGGCTGCAAGAGATCCCTGCTGTAATTACGATAATAATTTCCTTCATCATCACACCAATGAATTACATAATGCTGTTTTTCGGAATCATAATAACAGATTAAATCTGCAACAAAAAGATCCTTCTTCAAATCAAGTAAGCCTATTTCTTCATATTGCAATAAGTCTGTTGATCTAAAGAAGAGGACCTTACCCTTGCTTTCCTCATCAGGCCCACCTTCTCCTTCTGTCCGTATTGCCAGAACACCAAAAGAATTATCTTTTAAATGAAATAGATAAGGATTACGCAGGCTTTTTGCTTTTAATGTACCATCTTCTTTATTTTCTACAGCTTTAGCAAACAAGACACCAGTATTATGGTTCAAGGGCTGAAAGTTATTTTTATCATTACTGTAGGCTAAATGCATACTGTATGCCAGTTTATAGTCGTAAATTTGTTCTTCTAATGGTAGGCGAGTATAACATAGTAGATACATTTTTTTCACATCCTCATCTTTTTATAGCATCCTGATAATGCCTGTTTAGATAAAAAGACCTTTCAGGCTGGAGCCAGCAGAAAAGCCGGGCCCAGCCTCCAGGTAATAAGCTTAGTTATTGGTAAATGTAATAAGATATTTCTTAACCGGATAAGCTCTGGCAGGATCCTCCTTGCTAATACTTACCACAGCAGTATCTGCCAGGCTTTCAGCCTGCTGGATGTCAATTTTTATCCTGTCACTATCTGCTTCAGCTCTTAGCTCTGGTATAGCTGTAGTTCCTGCAGGAAGCTGATAGTTATACAGGAAGACATTATAGTCATATTCAGACAGGTCAAAGTCTTCTATGGGCTTACCATCAAGATAAATTGTCCAGGTTTCCGGAACTAAATTTTCTCTATCCCATTCATCCAGGGGTGCAATAAAGGGTTCTCTTGCCGGTTTTTCAGACTGGCTGAATTTAAAGCCATTAAAATCACAGATTTCCCCTGCCCCATCAGTCCTGAAGACAAAGTAAAGGGCATGTTTTCCTTCCAATTCAGCCAGGGCCGGTACAGGGAAAACCAATTTAGTCAATCCCTGCTCTAAATCACCACTGAAACTTAAACTGCCTAATTTAACCCCACCCCATTTTTCCCAGGGGCTATCCAACATAAGCTCAATAGTACCATTTATTCCTTTGGGAGTGATATATAGGTCCAGCTGATCCCCCTGCCCCTTCTCTCCCTTAATGGAAAAATTAAAATACTTATAGCCTACAATAGAACCATCGAGGATATTTACTACAGGAGCTTCATCCCGCCAGGTATCATAAGTTGCCTTCACATAAGGCCCTCCCACCATAAAACAAGTGATTCCGGCAGAATGATACTTATAAGGGTTTAAGCCATTGATCTCAAAACCCTGGGAAGTAACTTCAGCCCCGGTATATACATTACCAGACTCATCCTTTATAATTCTGGTCCCTGTAATAATGACTTCACCCTTATCGGTCACCTCTAATCTAACCGGTTCGACTGTTGCCTGGCGGGAATAGCCATCATTATTAATACACCGGTGATAGGTTATATACCATTGGCCATCAACTTCAAAAAGCCCACCATGAGTATTATGGGGTGGATTAGTGGCAATCATCTGCCCCTCTTCACCAATCTCCGGGCCACGGGCATCCACTATAGTTCCTCCATAGGTCCAGGGGCCCAGAGGATTATCTGCATAGGCATAAGCCAGGGTAGCATTGCAAGCTTCCAGTCCATATTCACCCTCTTCTGTCACCCGGCTATAAACCAGTACATATTTACCTTTTATTTTACGGATAGAGGGAGCTTCAAAATATCTAAAGACATTACCATCTTCTGCATTACAACTGCCAATCGGGTCTACTACTACATCTGTACCGGCTTTCAAAGAATACATGGTTTCCGGGTCTAACTCTCCTGCAAAGGAACGTTGAAAGCCCCAATATCCGTATGCCCTTCCATCATCATCAAAAAGGACTGCCGGATCAAAACCCAGAATACCTTCTGTCTCTGTCTTGCTGCCTGCTTTCCAGTTGCACACTTCAAAAGGCCCATCTGGCCGTTTTGATTTTGCCACCTGGGTATTTCTGCCATAGGCCTGGTTATTAGGGTAAAGATAATATGTTTTTGTCCCATCAGCCTCTATAACTTCTTCAACATCAGGGGCAAATAAGACATCTGCTTTCCCCTCAACAATAGATTGAAAGACAATACCTTCATTACGCCAGTCGTTCAGGTCTTCCACTGGTGCAGACCAGACTGATATTTCGTATCCACAATAATCATACCTTCTTGTATCATGGGAACCATAGATATATACACGGTATTTCCCTGGCTTATCTGGATCTTCAAAAACATAGGGTTCTGCATCAGGAATATGCTCCCAGAGTGGTAAATATGGATTTGCAGCCTTTACTACCTTGCTTCTCCCGGTAAATAACAGCATAAACAAAAATAAAATAACTATTACAGAAAACATTTCTAGCATTTATCTTCCATCCTTTCTTTTCTTTGTTCTAGTTCCATTATTTTATAATTTATTCCAGTGTAAAAGAAGCCAGGCTGGCACTGCCATTACCTTTATAGGTAAAATAAAGGGCCTGTACTCCATCTGGAATAGCTATATCTGCCGAATATTCCTTCCATATATTAGAGAAACCCACTTGGATACTGCCTAAAGGTTCCCCATCCCAGGCTGTTTTGACCTGAAATTCTCCGGTACAATACCCCCGTACCTTTATCTTAACCTTTTTTATACCTCTGCAATCCAGATATTTAAAACCTGCTGTGGCAGAATCCTTCATATTGGCTATATAGCCTACCTCTTCATCACCATCTCTACCATCCTGGGTTATCTTTGGGAACTGGTTATTCATCCAGGAACAGGTCCAATCAGTATACATGGATTCTTCCTTGCAGAACAGATTACAGGCCAGGTAAGCAGGAAATTCTCCCTTTCCTGGCAAGGGTTCCTCAATAGAACCACAGGAAGTCATCTCTACTTGCGGAATTGTACCATCTTCATTAAATTTAATTTTTTCCATACAGGCCTGTCTGCTAAAAGCAGTTCCATTGGTATGCCTGTGATAAAAAATATACCATTCTCCATTTATCTCTACTATACTACCATGGTTATTTCCACCATAATACATAGGCTTATCTGCCGGCTTATAGGAATCTATATGCAAATCACAATTACTGACAATAACCCCCTGGTATTCAAAGCCCTTTGTAGGATGCTTGCTGGTAGCATAACACAATTCATGCATAACAATGGAAGAATAAATAAGGTAATAGGTATCCCCTCTCTTCCTTATAGAAGGAGCCTCAAAAAACTCATGGCCTTCAAAACCACTCCCCTGGCTATAGGGCTCACTGGGAGCAACGATAACAGGTTCTTCAATAACTGTCAGCATATCTGGCCCTAAAACTGTTGCCATAGCACCTTTCCTGGACCGGTCTCCCTTGCCACAAAAGCCTGTATAAAGATAGGTTATATCTCCTTCAGTAAGTACTCCTGGGTCAAATTGGGGCTGGTCTCCAGGCCTTTCTCCCAAACGGGTCCCATCTGGATAACTTACATAACCATAAAACTCATATTTACCGGCAGGTGTATCAGAGACTGCTACAGAAACAACCGGCACCTTGTCCAGAACATAATAGAGATAATACCTGCCATCAGGGCCAACTGTTACATCCGGGGCGTAAAGACACATACTGCCATCTGGATTCAGGGGATCATCTGTTTTTCTAAAAATAACACCTTCATAACGCCAATCACCCAGATTATCAACAGGGGCTGACCAGCAGACATAATCATTCAGGCAGAATACATAACCATTAAAACGGTCATGAGAGCCATAAATATAAACCCGGTATTTTCCTGGATTATCCGGATCCTCAAAAACATAAGGTTCAGCATCCGGGATATATTCCCATGACGGCAAATAAGGATTAACTCTCTGCTTTTTCATTATCATTCCTCCATTTATTTTTAATAAATTTAAAAAGCTTAACCTTCATTTATCTGTGTCAAGCTTTAGTATAAAAAATAATATGTTTTAATCATTATTTCTAGATAGAGGCCTCTTTTCCTGCTACATCTTAAAATTTTACACCAGCCATACTATTTTATTTTTAGCAAAGAAAAGATATAATAAGAAAGAGGTGATAATTATGTCTAAAGTAGTAGAAAGATTTTTAAAATATGTTACATATAATACCCAATCAGATGAAGAGTCCAGCACTGTTCCCAGTACTGAAGGCCAGCTGGTATTTGCCCGGGCCTTAAAAGAGGAATTAGAAGCAATAGGCCTAAAAGAAGTCAGCCTTGATGAAAAAGGTTATCTGATGGCAACCCTGGAATCAAACCTGGGGGAAGATAAGGAGGTTCCCACTATTGGCTTTATTGCCCATATGGACACCAGTCCAGATATGTCAGGGGAAAATGTCAAAACACAGCTTATCAAAAATTATGACGGCGGGGATATTGTACTAAATGAGGAAGAAGGAATCATCCTCTCTCCTCTTGATTTCCCTGAATTAAAGGATTATGTAGGCAGAGATATCATTACCACTGATGGGACTACACTCCTGGGGGCAGATGATAAAGCCGGAATAGCAGAAATAATCACCGCCATGGAATACCTGCTGGAAAATCCTGAAATCAAACATGGCCGGATCAGGATTGGCTTCACCCCTGATGAAGAAATTGGCCGTGGTGCTGATTTCTTTGATGTCAAAAAATTTGCAGCTGATCTGGCCTATACTGTAGATGGGGGGCCTTTAGGTGAGCTGGAATATGAAAACTTCAATGCTGCTGCAGCCCGAATCAGTATTAAAGGGACAAGTGTACATCCTGGTACAGCAAAAGGGAAAATGGTCAATTCCCTGCTGATAGCCAGTGAATTGATCAATAAACTACCAGCAGAGGAAACCCCTGCAGAAACAGAAGGATATGAAGGCTTTTATCACCTGGTCAGTGTCAAAGGAAATGTAGAAGAAACAAAATTATATTATATTATCAGGGACTTTGATAAGATTAACTTTATCAAGAGAAAAACAAACCTGGAAGAAATAGTCCAGGACTTAAACAAAAAATATGACAGGGCCAGGATACAGCTGAAAATAACCGACCAGTACTATAATATGAAGGAAATTATTGAAAATAATAAGGAGATCATAGATACCGCCTATCAGGCTATGGAGGAAATAGGTATAAGGCCACTCATAACACCCATCCGCGGGGGGACCGATGGTGCCCGCCTTTCCTACATGGGCCTCCCAACACCCAATATTTTTACTGGTGGCCATAATTTCCACGGCAAGTATGAGTTTATTCCTGTCTTTGCTATGGAAAAAGCAGTAGAGCTTATTGTCAAAATCGCCGAACTATATGGCCAGAAAGGCCGCTAATAACATGAAATAATACCTGGCAGCCCAAAATAATAAGCCCCTGGAAAAATTCCAGGGGCTTATTATCACAGGTTTATTTGCTTGAATCCTATCCAATTTTATACAAATCTCTTCCTTTGCCTATTCAAGCAATTCCATTATCTTACCTTCAATAAGATTTTCCAGACTACCTTCAACACTGACTACCTGCCAGATACCCTTTATTTGCTCCAATTTAAGCAAATCTGTCATCTTTACCTCATATCTCTGCAAATAATCTTCTCCAGAACTGATCTCTCCACTATAAAATTTTTCTTCATCTTCGATATAGAAATAAAAACGATATTCAGCCCGGTAAGTAGGATAATCGTCTACCTTGCTAATCTGTAAATCCTGGATGCCAAAAACCCCTTCTTTCTGCTCCTCCCCGCCAAAATTATAAGCTGACTGCATGGATTCTATCACATGAATACTGGCTACCATCCGATCCAGGTATTTTAAGTCCATTTCACTACTTTCATCCAGCAGGGCAGTATTTTTCTTATCAATAGCCAGATAAAAATATTCCACTACCTCTTCCGGCAGGGTATCTTTGTTTACATAAGGATCAACAGCAGTGAATAAGCTTACAAGATATAAAAATAGCACTATAGAGCATACTATGGCCAGTGGCTTCCATTTCTTCCGCCAAAAATTTATATAGCCTTTTTTTCGCCGGGCTTTTTTAATAACCTTTTCTGCCCTGGCAGCGAACTCTTCCCTTTCTTCTTTACTGGCATAAAGGCCAGCTGCCTTTATTGATCGCAAATCCTGTAAAAAGTCCTGCCAGTTTTTTATCCTCTCTCCTCTTTCCTTCTGGAGTAATTGCATTATGAAGCTATTGAGGCCAGGAGCCAGTTCCGGGTTCAGATAAGCCGGTTCCAGAGGAGCAATATTCAGTATTTCATGGACCAGGTCTGATTTATTATAATCTGAAACAGTCCCTGTATTATAGGGCAATTCTCCGGTAAAAAGATAATACATAATTACCCCTGCCGAATAAAGCAGGGATTGCTGATCTCTGATATTATCCCTGAATACTTCAGGGGCCAGATAGATCTCCATGAGATTAGCCTCTTCCGGCTCCCGGTATTTAAGTAATTGCATACTGATATCCGGGTCCATTACTTTCAGGCTCTTATCCCCGCTTAAATAAAGGGAGGCTGGTGAGATTACCGGCCAGTTAATCCCGGCAGCTTCTGCCATAGAGGCCAATTCTCCCAGAGTAAGCATCCATTCACTTGCTTCCTCCAGAACAGGCCTTTCCTCCCTGGCCTTTACATAAAGAGGCTGGTATAGGTCTTCACCTCTCCGCAAAAGGCAATACTCACCATTAATCAATTCTACCCCTTCATATCTGATATAGGCAGGGTGTTCAAGCAGGTTTTTCCTCTTTCTAATAATCCCCTCTATCTCCCTGACTATTTCTGCTGTTAGACGGGATTTAGGCTTTTTTGCATAAAACAATGGTTCAGCAATAAAAGCCTGCCCCTTTTCATCCTGCAGCCGATAATATTTCAAACCTGCAACATCTTCAACAGAGAGCACTTGCACATATATCCCTCCTTTTCCAATTAGTTATCTCAAGTAAGGTGCCTGTCTTCTTAATTCAGCACGGAAATCTGGATGGGCTATGTTTATTAAGGCCTCTGCCCTTTCTGAAGCAGATTTTCCCCGCAGATGAGCAACACCATATTCTGTAACAATATAATCTACATCATTTTTCCCGGTAGTTACCACAGCACCCTGGGAAAGAACCGGTACTATAGTAGACTTTGTCCCCTTTAAAGCAGTAGACTTTAAGGCTATAATGCTCTTGCCTCCTGGAGATTTCACAGCCCCCCTGACAAAATCTGTCTGGCCTCCAGTACCACTAATCTGTGTTATACCCACTGTTTCAGCAGCACATTGGCCCAGCAGGTCAACCTCTATACAGGAATTTATAGAAACCATTTTATAGTTTTGACTGATTATAAAGGGATCATTGGTATAAGATACTGGGTGCATCTCTACCATAGGATTATCATCCAGGAATTCATATAATCTCCTGGTCCCGGCAGCAAAAGAGCCAATAATCTTGCCCTTGTGGATACTCTTCATCCTGTTAGTTATGACACCCTTTTCTACCAGGTCCACCATACCATCTGTTAACATCTCACTATGGATACCCAGATCCTTTTTATCAGTCAAGGAGGCAGTAATGGCATTAGGAATACCTCCAATACCCAACTGGAGGGTAGAACCATCCTCGATTAATTCTGCCACATATTCCCCGATCCTCAATTCTACCTCATCCGGCTCACTGACAGGTAATTCTGGTAAAGGATAATCACTCTCTACCAGATAATCTACTTCACTGATATGGATAAAGGAATCCCCCAATGTACGGGGCATAGCCTGATTAACCTCAAGAATAACCAGATCAGCATGTTCCGCTACTGGTTTTGTATAATCAACCGACAGGCCAAAACTAAAATAACCATGCCTGTCCATTGGACTGACTGCAGCTATGAGGATATTTATCTCATGATAATTACTGAACAAAGCAGGAGATTCATGGAAAAAATTAGGTGTAAAATCCGCCCTCTTATCATTAACCATTTTCCTGGTATAAGGACTATTAAACCAGGAATTGTGGCGGATGGAATCCTCCATGCCTTCCTGAAAATACCTGTAATTATATAGGGGTAACATCTGATGAATAACCACATCTTTTAATTCCTTTTTCCGGGTAACCATTTCTTCCAGTATTGCAGTAGCCCCACCACAACCAAGGCCTGTAACAATATGGTCCCCTGATTTGACCTTTGCAACTGCATCTTCAATAGAGATAAGCTTCTCCCTGTACAATTTCCGGTAATCCATGTCTCTCTCCTTTAGTATGTTTTATAGATTATATTATTAGTTTATCATCTTTCTCTGGTCTATTAAAATACTCTTCTTTTTTATCTTCATATCCCCTGCGGCCCATAACACCATAGGTATAATCCTTGCCCAATTCAACCCCTGGCTGGTTATAGGCATTGATATTAAACAATTCTCCAATCATTGCTGTCTGTAATTCCAATAGATAGAATAATTGACCCAGGGTATATTCCTTAACCACCGGTACAATTATTGTCTGGTTTAACCTACCACGCTGGCTTAAAGCCAGTTCTGTAGCCCTTTTTTCCGTTAAGAGCAATTCATTTAAGCTATGGCCCCCAAGATAGGAAACCCCCTGGATATCTTCATATAATTCCGGTATTTCCAATTCAAGACCATAATCCTCAACTTCCAGGAAGGTGATGATTTTATCAAAAGGCCCTTCCATATACAATTGAACCTGGGAATGCTGGTCTGTTGCACCAAGAGCCTTGATAGGAGTAGGCCCTATATTGACCACCTTTCCTTCCCTATCTACTTCTTTACCCAGAGATTCAGCCCAGAGTTGCCGGTACCAGTCAGCCACATCCTTTAAACTATGGGCATAGGGCATCATAACAGAAAGGGTCTTGCCTTTCTGATAGGCCAGGTAATGCAAAACAGCATTTAAGTAAGCCGGGTTTTCCCAGAGGGCATCAGTGGCACATTTTTCTGCCATGAAGCCAGCCCCTGCCAATAATTCCTCTATATCTATGCCACAGAATGCAGCTGAAAGCAGGCCTACCGGGGTCAGGACAGAAAACCTGCCACCCACATCTTCAGGGATATAAAAAGTCCTGAAACCTTCCCGCCGGGCAATTTCCAAAAGATATCCGGAATGCTCGCTTGTGGTAGCAATAAAGTGTTCTTTTAGCCGGTCTTCTCCTACTTCTCTGGCTACCAGCTCCCTGGCGATGAGGTATTGACTCATGGTCTCAGCTGTACCACCAGATTTAGATATAACATTAAACATAGTCCTCTTTAAATCCAGCATTTCCAGTAAACTCTTAAAAAGGACCGGATCTATATTATCAGCAACAAATAAGCGGGGATTACCCTGCCGGGCCTCTTCCCTATAATTATAGAAAGGATCATTAAGGGCAGTTTGCATGGCTATATTCCCCAGTGCTGAGCCACCTATCCCCAGGACCACAAAGTTATCATACCTGCCCCTGGTCTCCTCTACCAATTGGAGTATCTCCTGTACTATCTCAGCCTGGTTAAAGGGTATTTTCATGAAACCAGGCTCGGCTCTTTTTATATTTTCATGGGCCTGGCTCACCTTGTTTTGTAGAGAGTTAACTTCTTCTATAGTTAAACCATGTTCACTACCTACCCTGTCTACAAACATATTGTTGACATCAAGCCTGATTGCCATTTTATCCATATTTTTATACACCCCTTTTAAAAACAATTAATATATACCCAGTAATTCCCTTTATTTTGCCTCTTTTATTATTATAAATTATATACTGAATCAAATAATATTGCAAGAAAGCCCAGGACCCTTACACCTGGCACCAAAATAAGCAAAAATGAATATACTAAGATATAACTGAAGCTTTAGGAGGATACAGGATGTCGAAAGTAGGAGATAATATAATATTTGGTGACATAGATTTGCTAATTGACAGGTTTACCTTGCTGACTGATTCCTACCGGCTCCTGGTAGGAGCAGTAGAAGAATTAACCCGGACCCCCTCTGTAGGTAAGATAATTATCGAGCAGGCTGTTGGTAGAACAGCCTTTTTAGGAGGAATACTGGATCAATTATTATTTGCCATTCAAATCGCCCTCATCCTGGACTTCATCAGGGTCAGCGAAGGTGTAGAAAATCCCTATGTTTAAATAGTAGAAAGAAAAAGGACAGGAGGATAAATATCCTACTGTCCTTTGCTTTCCCGGGTCATTAATTCTTCTGCTTTGGCTATAGCAGCCTTTACCAGGGACCCGGCTTCCCGGGTGGTTATATTGCCCCAATCTCCATCCTTGACTTTGTGAGCGAACCCTAACTCCGCAGCCAATTCATATTTTGTCTTTTCCGACATTATTTTTGCCATTAAGGGCAAACCACCTCCACTTGTAGTTTAACCCTTTTCAGGCAAGCTTATTCTTCGACAATAATTTCATGGACTGATTCCCACTGGCCATGGAGATTACACAATTCAAATGCCCTTAGTGTACAGGATTCTTCCAGTTTAATTGTTAAGGTTGCTTCTGCCTTAGATTCAGGAGTAAAATTCACCCGTCCCAAGTGATAATAATTGGCATAAAGATCTACATACTGGATAAAATGACCTGGCTCCATGGGATGGTCAATCCCTTTACCCATTCTAATGGTAACCTTGAAATATTCACCTTTCTTTACCTTGTCTGGTGCTTCAATATAAGGCACATGTTTTTCTTCATGGGGTGTCATGTTTGCAGGATCTTTAAAAGTCTGTACTTTATACACCTTTTAGCCCCCCTCTTCTTATTATTTTCTAAACTCTTTAAACCTTTCCTTGCTTACTCCACAAATAGGACATTTGTCCGGGGTACCGTCTTTAACAGTATGACCACAAACCTCACAAACACTTACATATTCAAGTTCATAATCCTTACCTGCATCAACAGCCTTTTTGGCTTCAGTAAATAATTCTGCATGTATCTTTTCTGCCTCAACAGCATAATGGAAAGAACGAACTGCATCATTTTCTTTCTGGTCCTTTGCTACCAGGAGATATGTAGGATACATCTGCTCAATCTCAAAAAGCTCTCCATTAATACCTCCCTGTAGGTTTTCAGAGGTAGAACCAATGCCAAAGCCAGCACCAGAAGCAACCAGGAAATCACCGGAAATATTACTGTGAACTTCAAAATGATTACCGGCATGTACTTCTTCAGCATAGGCTATGGCCCTGAATAGCAAGGCTACATTAGGAAAACCCTCTTTCTCTGCCACCCGGCCCCAGACCAGATAGCGCTGATAAGCCTGACTTTCACCTCCAAAGGCAGAACGTAAATTCTGAGCAGTCATTTCATTCTTTACCATTCTGAATTCCCCCTTTTAATGTATATATGTATTAGTTATTTAGTAACTATAATTGTTACTATTATCTATTAATATAGCATTTGCTTTCTTTTCTGTCAAGAACAAACCTTTTTAATATAATCTCTCATAAATAAAAAAAAATACCCTTTTCGGGTATCTAAAAAGTTAGGGACAGAAACTAATATTATTGATTTTAAACCTTTTTAACATAATATTTGTATTAACCTTTAAAATATCTTCTTTGGAATATAGTTTTTCTTTAATAAATTTTTCTAATTCCTCATGGTTTTCCAACAAAGCATTGGCATAAAGGGTTGGAGAGCCGGTCATCATATATATATTTGTTATTGGTTCTTCAGCAGCCAATTCCTCAGCCATTTTGTATAAGGCATGTGGTTTTACTTCTATATCAAAAAAAACAGCTAACTGTTTACCCAATTTTTCCGGATTAACCACTATGGTAAACCTTTCAATAACACCCTGTTCAACCAGATTGTTAATTCTTTCTCTAATACAAACCCTGCTTAGATTATACTTTCTGCCCAGTTCAGCATAAGAAAGCCGACTATCCCTCGATAGATCTTCCAGTAATTTCATATCCAGATCATCGATCATGGTGAATCCCCCCTTTGCCTGGAAATATATTGTGATAAAAATAACAAATTTAATAAAAATTAAGCCTTTTAAAACAATAACTTTAAAAATAATTACTCATCTAATATCTTACAAAAGTCTGTTTTCTCAATTAAAATAGCTACAAATTCCTCCAGATATCTCTGATCTAGCTCATCAAACCTGCTTTTAATAGGGCTATCCAGGTCCATTACTCCCACAGGCTTGCCTTTTACAATAATAGGGATCACCATCTCTGATTCTGAAGCAGCATCACAGGCTATATGGCCTGGAAATTCATGGACATCATCTACTACATAAGTCTTCCTGTCCCGGAAAGCGGTCCCACAGACCCCTTTGCCAACTGGAATACGTACACAGGCAGGTTTGCCCTGGAAAGGGCCTAAAATAAGTTCATCACCGGCAAGAAGATAAAAACCTGACCAATTAATATCTGGCAGCCTATTAAATAATAAAGCAGAGGCATTGGCCAAATTTGCTATCATATTTCTCTCATTACCCAACAAAAGCTCTAAGTCTCGATTAAGTTCACTCAATAATTCTTCTTTTTTTATCACTTTACTGCCCCTCCATCAAGCTTCTCATGAATATTTTACCACAGAACTAAAAATTATTCAAAAAAGGACTTTTTTAATGAAAGGAGAAATAAATAAATATAATATAATATAATATAATATTATTTTTTCCTGTTTAAAGAGGAGGAGAGGAAAATAGATTGGTCGAACATCAGTAGGAATCTTAAAAATCATACTGAGGAAATCGTTATTGAAATCCTGGAGGATCTCCTGGAAAAAAATGATTTTGGTAATATATGTACCTGTGAAAAATGTTTACTGGATATAGCTTCTTATTCCCTCAACAGACTGCCCCCTAGATATGTTGCCAGCCATCATGGAGAGATCCGGACCCGGATCAAGGAGTTTGAAACCCAATTAAAAGTAGATACAATTTCTACAATAACCGAGGCCATAAAACTTGTTTCCCAAAATCCCAGACATTAAATCTGCAAGACAGCCCTGTGACCGTCTTTTTTCTTTTCTATTCCAGCAAGAGATGTTTATAACATCTTCTTCTTCAACTCTAGCATATCAAATATCCCTTCAAAGGCCTTATCTTTCCTGGCTCTAAATGAATCTAGGCATCAAAAGATTAGGCGCTTCACAGCTTTGCCTGTCCTAACCAGTAAAAAATTATTAACTTCCATGGTTTTATAAAAAGAGAAAAGTCATCCTGACAAAAGATGACTTCCCCCGATAGACAATATTATAAATAAAAATAATTAGTACTTAACCCTCTTTCCGGTTACTACAAAAATAGTTTCCTCTCCGATATTAGTAGCATGGTCACCAATCCTCTCCAGGGATTTGGCTACATCCAGGAAACTAATAATTTGGCTTATATTAGTTGTACCCTCACTCTTATCCATTAGTTTAATACTGCTATTAAAAATCTGTTCATAGATATTATCTGCTTCTTCATCTTTGCGGCAAACAGCTTCAGCTAAATCGGCATTTCTGGTTACAAAAGCTTCCAGTACTGTATCTAACATCTCTAAAACCAGATCAGCCAGTTCAGGGATCATAATTAGGGGTTCTACTTTTTCATCTTTGTTCAAATTAAGGACTATTTCAGCAATATTATGGGCCATATCTCCAACCCGCTCCAGATCACTGGCAATCTTGATAGCAGCAATATTATTCCAGACATCGCTTCTTAAGGGTTGCTCCATAGCCAGTAAACGGGTAGCCTGTTCTTCAACTGTTATCAAATAATTATCCACCAAATCATCTTTATTAATAACCTCTTTGGCCAGTTCTATATCTCTGGAATTCAGCGCCTTTATTGCATCCTGCAGCATACCCTCTGCTATTTCACTCATATCACTTAATTCCTCTAACAACTGTTCCCATCTTACATCATAATTATCCATTGGCCCCTCTTCACTCCCTCTTCTTTAATTATTATAAATATTATAATAGTACTTCTATAAAAAGCAATTAAATCCTGCTTTTATTATCTAAAAAATATCCTCCTCTTTACTCTTCTGATTAATATAATTAATCATTATTTATTATATTTATTATATTTTTTTCTCATTACACTATAATAATTTCTTCTACTATGATTATTCCCTCAAACCTGGCAAGGAAAAACCCGTATTGTCTGGAAAAAAAGGACTGCCTCCAGGGGAAGCAGTCCTTTATAAACATATTTATTATTCAGTTTCCAGGATATACTGGTTAACGATAGCTTCCAGGTACTCCTGTCTACCGGATTGATTGACAATCTGGTCATTTTCCAGGGCATATTCAGCCAGTTCCTTGAAGCTTACTTTGCCTTCTACGATATCCTTACCGATACCTTCGGTGTAGCTCTTATATCTTTCAGCAATAAAGTCTTCCAGTACCCTGTCTTCCAGCAGACGATGGGCTACCTTCAGGCCTTTTGCAAAAGCATCCATACCGGAAATATGTCCGTAGAAGAG
>LFRS01000122.1 GCA_001512435.1 Halothermothrix sp. DTU029
CTAATTCTTTCTCCTGATTTTATAGTTGCCGATGAGCCTGTTTCCATGATTGACCTTTCTACCAGAGCAGAGATTCTGCACATGATGAAAGAAGTTCAACAGAGTATGGGTTTGACTTATCTCTATATAACCCATGACCTTTCTACTGCCCGTTATTTTACAGACCGGATTGCAGTAATGTATCTGGGTAAGATTGTAGAGATGGGAAATGTGGATGATGTTATAGATAATACCAGACATCCCTATACCAGGGCACTGATCTCAGCAGTATGCGAACCATTGTCAGGACGGGTCAATCAGATAAAGGAAGTACCGATCAAGGGTGAGATACCGTCTGCATCTGATATACCTGAAGGCTGCCGTTTTCATCCCCGTTGCCTCTATGCAGTTCCTGAATGCAGGGAGATGGAAGAGCCTGTACTGGAAGAGGTTGAAAAGGATCACTTTGTGGCCTGCAGGAGACACAGGGAGATTTAAAATTGAACAATATATTATAAAGAAACTTATGAAGG
>LFRS01000066.1:0-924 GCA_001512435.1 Halothermothrix sp. DTU029
ACAAGAAAGAGGTGAAGCTACTATTAATATTCGTCAACAAACTCTATTCTCCTTTGAAGATTTAATGAATTTGCAAACAAAACCTAAATTAATTTTGATTCTTGATAGTCTTGACCTTTCCAGTATATCTAAAAACCTTAGTTCTATGTCAACTAAAGGCCCTACAGGATATAATCCTGAAGCAATCTTAAGGGCTTTACTTGCCCAACAAATTGAAAATATTCCTACCAGGGCAGCACTGGTAAGGCGTTTAAAGACTGATCCTGTTTTTAGGTATTGCTGTGGTTTCTCCGTTGCTGGTTCAGTACCCAGTGAAGCAACATTTAGTCGGTACTACTCAAGGTTAGCTGCCAGCAAATCTTTAAAAGAATACTATTATCAGGAGGTAAATAAAGCAATTGAGCTGGGTATAATTGACACTAAAATTTTAGCCATTGACTCCACTAAACTTGAAGCATATGAACGGCCTGTAGCAAAAAAGAAGGTTGATAAAAATAATACCAACACTCCTGATTGGGGCTCTAAATTTGATTCTCACTTTAATCAGATCACCTGGTATGGCTGGAAAGTCCATCTTGTTAGTGATTGTAAAGGAGAACTCCCTTTAGATTTTATCCTAACACCAGCCAATAAAGCAGATTCAGTCATGGCCCTGCCTTTAGTAGAAAAGGTTTATCAAAGGCTTAAAGCTAATGGAATAAAGAGACCGGAATACTGGCTTATGGATGCAGGCTATGATGTTAAAGAAATCTATAGTGAGATTCATTATAAATATCAGGCCCAGGCTATAATTCCTATCAATAAAAGAAGGGCAAAAGAACCACCGGCAGCTTATTATGACTTTAAAGGTACTCCTCTTTGTAGTGGAGGCTATAAGATGGTATATTGGGGTCATTACCAGGGTTGTAATAAATTTAGATGTCC
>LFRS01000066.1:1050-1390 GCA_001512435.1 Halothermothrix sp. DTU029
GCTGAAGTACATGTTCTCTTAAGTTGCATCAGCTTAATAGCCAGTAAAATTGCTCTTGAGAAGCAAAAAGCAAAACAAATATCAACTGCAGCCTAAGAGAAAATTAGTTTTTAAAAACTAGTTTTAAAGTCCCAGGGGGTGGTGTCTGCAAAATTACAGTCAATTTATGGAAATGAGGCTTATAGCTCCTTATTTAACTAATTTTTTTAGGTAAATCATTGTTTTTGGTAGTATTGAGTTTGTTTTTAATTTGAAATAAGGGAATTATGCAAGACCCTTAATTATAAAAAATAGGATAGTCAGATAATTGACTACCCTTATAAGAACAGCATTTCTATTT
>LFRS01000111.1 GCA_001512435.1 Halothermothrix sp. DTU029
GTTGAGCTTATCTCCAGGGAGATATACAATAGAAATATTGAAGGAGCTATTGCTGAACTGGGTGTTTATCAAGGAGACTTTTCAGCAGTATTAAGTCATTATTTTCTGGATAAAAAGATATATTTATTTGATACTTTTTCAGGGTTTGTAGATGAAGATATTGACATAGAGAGAAAAAATAAATACTCTAATTCAAAAGCTGGGCACTTAAGTGATACAAATATTGATATAGTATTAAATAAAATCAAAAACAAAAATAACTGTATTATAAGAAAAGGTTACTTTCCGGAAACAGCCAAAGGCTTAGAGAATGAAGTGTTTTCTTTTGTAAGTATTGATGTAGATCTTTATCAACCTACTTATGAGGGTTTAATGTTTTTTTATGAAAGATTAAATAAAAATGGCTATATTTTAGTACATGACTATCACTTTAATTTATATAGTGGTGTGAAAGAAGCAATACAGAAATTTTGCAGCGAGAAAAATATCAATTATTTTCCTTTAAGCGATTATTTTGGAAGTGTAATTTTAATAAAGTAACCATTGGAGGAAATGATAGATATTTCTGAGACTGGAAGTGCAGCTGAAACAATATTAGGAATGAACAAAAAAGAAATAAATATTATTGCTGTAGCTGATAATGATAGGAAGAAATGGGTAGTGATTGGATTGGTTTAAAAGTTATAACCCCTATGAAATAGATAACTATCATTATGACTATATTCTCATTTGCAGCATGTTTACAAAAGAAATAATGGAAAGTAACAGGATATATTTAACAGAATATTTATATAAAAAGACTACCAATTACTATATTATGTTCATGGTTTTACTTCAATATGTGAAAACATAAAATTATTGGATAAAACCAAAGGTTTTTGTGCTGCCTATGAAAATAATTGGGAAAAATGTGAAACATGCATTTACAAAGAAGGCTACTATAAAACCCATACATATCACAAAAAATTATTTACCAGATCAAATATTAAATTAATTGCTCCATCCAATAGTGCTAGGGATATTATATGTAAGGTCTTTAATCTTGATAATAATAAAGTTTTAGTTATACCTCATCAAAAATCTACATTAGTGCAGAACGATAGAACTGTCAATGAGAAATTAAGAATAGCATATGTCGGTTATAAGGGTAAATATAAAGGGTTGGGAAGAATTTAAAAAATGTTTTCTCAGTTTAAAGATAAATATGAATTTTATTGTTTAGGTGAAAATGACGAAATAATTCCAGGTATTGAGTACCGGGATGTTTCTTTCATAGAAGATGGCGAAATGGCTATGGTAAATGCATTAGTAAGTAATTCAATAGATATATCATTTTTATGGTCAATCTGGCCAGAAACGTATTCATATACATATTATGAGAGCTTTCCAGCAGGATCTTTTGTAATAACCAATAAAATGAGTGGCAATATGGCCGACCTGGTTAAAAGAAATCAGAATGGAATAGTACTCGAGGATTTTGATGCATTGGTTGATTTGCTTAATGATGACGTTTAAAAGAAATGATTAAGGGTAATGATAAGAAAATTACTAATCTGAAAAAAATGATGAGTTTTTAAAATTGATCAAAGGTTGAAGTAAAGGATGGAGGTTGATTAAAATTAATCTTTTCAAAGATTTAGATGAAATAAGAAAACATGCAAAACCTGTAGACTTCTGGACCGTAAATTTCTCTTATTATTTTTCGATTAGATTTGTCTCATTAATAAGAAACACGGGAATAATACCGGATATGATAACCTGGAGCTCTTTGTTTGTATGCCTGGCAGGGGTATCTTTAATGATATTATTTCCGCAAAAATACATATTTGGGCTTTTGGCAAGTATATTATTTCAATTTGCCTATATTCTGGATTGTGCAGACGGCCAATTGGCCCGACTAAAGGGGCAATTTTCTTTTAATGGTTGGAGAATAGATTTATATGTTGATCGAATTAAAGAATTCTTTATTCTATTTGCCATGACTTATGTTCTCATATCAAAGAATGCATGGTTCTGGATTATTGGAATGTTTACCCTAGCATTACAGGGTTTATTGAAATATGTAAATTTACAGGAAATAATACATTTAACAAATATGAATTTTAATTATGATCAAATACAAAAAAGCGAAAAAAAAGTAACCGAGAGAATTAAATCTTTGAATAAGATAAACGCCTTTAAAAAGAAGTATAAATTAGGTTATATGAATATAGGAGAATTTTATTTCTTTAATTTTATTTTTATAATATTGGGTAGGTTGGATTGGTTTTTCTATACCTTGATTCTTAATAGTATCTTTTCCATAAGTTTTAAACTTTTATTAAACTCCACTAGGGAAAAATATATTCTTATGAATATTAACAGGTTTTTAAAAGATGATAAAAAACTGGTTCTCTTTGGGACAGGCAGTGGTGGTAGGAAAATAATGTTTAATTTATTTGCCCAAAATATTAAAGTTGCCTATGCCAGTGATAATAATGAGAAAAAATGGGGGGAAAACTTTTTTGGAGTAGAGATTTGTCCGCCGGAACAGATCCGGAAAGATAAAGATAATGTAAATGTCTTGATTGCATCAAGCTGGGGAGATGAAATAAAGGAACAGTTATTATCATACGGGTTAGATGAAAATCAGCTTCTATTGTTATATAACTGATAGATTTGTATTAATTAAATAATAAAAAGAAAGGGAATAACTTATGAAAGCAATTATTTTAGCAGCAGGTGTTGGTTCAAGATTGGGACGACCTTTTCCAAAGTCTTTATCTAGATTACCAATCGGAGAGACTATCCTGGGCAGACAAATCAGGATTTTGCGCAAAAACGGGATAGATGAGATCATTGTTGTTGTTGGTTTCAAGATGAGCCTGATTATGGAGTCCTTCCCGGAGGTGTATTATAAATATAATCCAGTCTATTACATAACCAATACATCAAAGAGCCTTCTTAATGGAATTAAGGACTGTAATGATGATATTATCTGGTTAAATGGTGATGTGGTCTGTGACGAAGGGGTTATTGAGCGCATCATAAGTTCTCAAGGTAATGCAATTGCAGTAACTCCTGCCCAGTGTGGAGAGGAAGAGGTTAAATATACGACTGATTCTTTAGGATATATTACTGCCATAAGTAAAACTGTTAAGAATGCTCAAGGAGAAGCCCTTGGAATTAATAAAGTTATTGCTGAAGACCTGGCAGAATTTAAAGAATGTCTGCAGAAATGTGATGATAATGATTATTTTGAAAAGGGAATTGAGTTCATGATTGAGAGGGGCAAGAAATTTAAGGCTATAGATGTATCTGAATATAGATGTGTCGAAGTAGACTTTAAAGAAGATTGGGATCAGGTTTTAAGTCTATTTTCCGAATAATGGAGGAACTTAATGGATACTATTTTAAAAAGAGATCATTTCTATTTGATGGAAGGAATATATACCAGGTTAATTGTTAAATTGTTGCCTTATGTAGGGAAAAGTTTCCTTACACCTAATATGATAACATCTATTAATATCATAAATACTGTTGTTGTTTTTCTGTCTATGTGGTCTGGCAAATATATTCTGGCAGCTATACTTGTCCAGCTATATCTATTTCTTGATATTCTGGATGGTAATCTGGCAAGATATCAGAAGAAGAGTACAAGAATCGGAGCGATACTTGACCAGATATCGGACAGGCTTTTTTATAATGGTGTGATAATCGTACTCGGGTTAAAAATTGAGATTAATATACTGTGGATATTGGCTTATTTGCTTATTCATAATCTTTATGGGATTATTGCAACCTTTTATATAGTTCCCCATATTCGTAAGATGAATTCTTTTAGAAGGGATAGGGTTAAGCAGTATCTAATGGATAAGGGGATCATCCTGGGTATGGATCTCTCCACCCAGGATTTGATAACCTCGCTCCTGATACTTACCCCATATAAAGAATGGATAATTTATCTCTCTACCAGTTTATATGGTATAGATTTAATATATCGATTAATTGAACTTAATAGAAACATTAATAAAAGGGTACTTATTAAAAGAAAATAAGAGGTGTAATTGAGTGTCAAACATATTAATCACTACAATCGGACGCCGGGGAGCATTGACTAAAATATTTAAACAGGAATTAAATAAAACAGGTGCTGAAGTAATCGTAACTGATAAAAGCCCTCTGGCTCCTGCCCTGTATGAGGCAGATAAATATTATCTTACTCCAGGAATATATGAAGAAAATTATATCGATATCATACTGGAGATTTGTGAAAAAGATGATGTTAAGGCGATAATACCTTTACTGGAACAGAGTTTTCCGGTCTTCAATCAGGCCAGAGATCTTATTGAGGAAAAGGGTATTACCCTTTTTTTATCCAGTACAGAGATTATTGAACTCTGTAATGATAAATACAGCTTTTATCAATATTTCAGGGAAAAAGGGATACCTGTACCGGAAACCTTTTTACCGGATGAATTAATCCGGAATTATGGGGAATTGCCCTATCCCCTGTTTATAAAACCCCGCAGGGGGCAGGGGAGCCAGAATACCTATAAAGTAAATACAGAGGAAGAGTTGTATTTTTACATCAGGACCCTGGAAGATATTATTATCCAGGAATATCTTGACGGTGATGAATACACGATAGATACCCTATCTGACCAGGAGGGCAGGGTTTTATCTGCTGTCCCGCGGAAAAGGCTGGAAGTCAGGGCCGGTGAGGTAAGTAAAGCGGTAACAGTCAAAGATAACAGGTTAATTGAACTTGCTGTATGGGTTATAGAAGATTTAGGTATTATAGGCCCGGCCAACCTGCAGGCCAAGATCCTCCCTGATGGAGAGATAAAGTTGATTGAGGTAAATCCCCGTTTTGGCGGGGGGGTTCCCCTCTCCTACCAGGCCGGTGTAAATTATCCTTTACTGATCTATAGGATGTTAAGGGGTGAAAAAATAGAGCCTTTCATAGGGGAATTCCAGGATGGTTTAGTTATGTTAAGGTATGATACAGCGGTATTTAAGGATATTAAGGATATTTAAGAATTTTAAGAGGTTAAAGATATTTAAGAGACTAAAGAGATGGAAAAGACGATTTCAAACTTATGATATTAAAAATATGACAGGTGAAGAATAATGATTAAAGCAGTTATTTTTGACCTTGATGATACCCTCTATTATGAACTGGATTATGTAAAAAGCGGATTCAGGGCAGTCAGCAGGTATATATGTTCTAAATACGGGGTTTCTGAGAAAGAATTTTATAAACTGCAGCTCGATATCCTGGAGAAGGAGGGGCGGGGAAAGGTATTTGACCTGGCCTTGGAGAATTTTTCTCTTCCCCAGGATGAAGTGGAAAAAATGTTGGTTGTATACCGTTCCCACATTCCGGAAGAAATACGCTTATATGAGGATGCAGAATATATACTTGAGAAATTAAAAAAAGAGGGTAAATATAAGACAGGTATAATAACAGATGGCAATTCCCAGGTACAGTGGAATAAGATTAAAGCCCTTGCCCTAACTGATCTGGTTGATGAAATCATTGTCACTGATGATTTTGGAGTAGACAAGAGAAAACCTGCTCCCTTTGCCTACTTGAGACTTCTGGAGGTCTTTAAGATAAAGGCTGGGGAAGCTGTCTATATAGGAGATAATCCGACGAAAGACTTTATAGGTGCCCGGGAACTGGGGCTGAAAACAATCAGGGTTATGAGAGAACAGGGTATGCATATAGAAAAAAGAATGGAAGCAGCCTTTGAGGCTGACCTTAAAGTAAACTCTTTAAGGAATTTAGAAGAACTGCTACAATTCATAGATATAATACAGGCTTAGTGAAAATAAAGAATTAAGTAATATAGTCTTAAGCTACATTAATTTGAAAATTGGCAGGATTGATAGGAGTGATAGCTGTGATAAATGAGATTAAAATAGGAGATAAAACAATTGGTGATAATAGTCCTGTTTTCATCATAGCAGAGGCAGGCAGTAACCATGATGGTGATCTGGACCAGGCCAAAGGTTTGATAGATGTAGCTGTTGAGGCCGGGGCAGATGCGGTGAAGTTTCAAACCTTTACTGCCGATAAAATTGCAGCCAGGACCGATGATGAAATAATGGTCCTGGGGGATGAGTATGACACTGCCGATAATCTCTATGATCTCTATAAGGGCCTGGAATTACCCAGGGAATGGCAGGAGGAGTTGCGGGATTATGCAGGGGAAAAGGGGATAATCTTCCTTTCCACTCCCTTTGACTACGAGGCAGTTGACCAGCTGGATAAACTGGATATGCCGGCCTTTAAGATTGCTTCCTATGAGTGTGTTGATATTCCCTTTTTACGTTATATAGCCCGCAAGGGTAAACCAATATTGTTATCAACAGGGATGGCCAATCTGGGAGAGATTGAGGAGGCTCTGGAAGCCATCTATAATGAGGGTAACAGGCAGGTGGCTTTACTCCATTGTGGTATAAGTTATCCCATGCCTGTTGAGGATGTCAATCTGGCAGCCATGGATACCATGAGACAGGCCTTTCAGCTTCCTGTTGGTTACTCTGACCATACCCTGGGTATTACTGTCCCCATCAGTGCTGCTGCCAGGGGGGCCAGGGTGATAGAGAAACATTTTACCCTGGATAGGAATTTACCGGGCCCTGACCATAAATTTGCCCTGGAGCCGGATGAGCTTAAGGCAATGGTAAAGGGCATCAGGGAAGCAGAGGCAGCCATCGGCAGCCCTATAAAAAGGCATGTGGCTGTTGAGGAGATTCACTACCACCGGGGCAGGAGGAGTATTTTTGCTGTTCAGGATATTCCTGCAGGTACTGAAATTACCCCGGAGATGATTGCAGTTTTAAGACCGGGGATAGGGCTGAAGCCAAAGTATTATGACCTGGTAATCGGCCGCATTGCCCGGAAGGATATTAAGGCCCATGAGCCCATCACCTGGGACAAGATATAGATTGAAGAGTTGTTTTTTGATTTATAGTGAATTTAAGTTTTATTGATAGATCAGATATATCAATAATAAAAATATATATAAATAGGATATATTAATTGATTAGATATATTAATTGATAAGATATATAAAAAGATTGTCTGGAGGAATATCTTATGGCAAAGGTAGCTGCAATTGTTCAGGCCCGGATGGGTTCAGAAAGGCTACTGGGAAAGGTAGCCCTGGAGGTGGAGGGAAAACCACTCCTGGCCCATCTAATAGAGAGGTTGAATAAGGCTGAAAAAATAGACCAGGTTATCATAGCTACCAGTGATAAAGAGGCTGATACTCCGGTGGTGGAGATTGCTGAGACCTGTGGTATCAGTTTTTACCGTGGTTCCGAGACAGATGTGCTTTCCCGTTATCTGGAGGCAGCAAAAAAATACGGGGTAGATATAATCGTCAGGGTTACCGGTGATTGTCCTTTACTTGATCCACTGACAGTAGATGAGCTGGTGGGTAAATATTTAGCCTCTGATCTGGATTATATGCGCTTAAATGTTGATGATAACGGTTATCCCAGAGGCCTTGATGCAGAGATATTTTCATTCAAAACCCTGGAAAAGGCAGCTGAATATATAGAGGGGGAGGGAGAAGGCGGTCATTCCCCCTATAGGGAACATGTCACCCTCTACATTTACAGGCATCCGGACCTGTTTAAGACTGCCCAGGTGGATCCTCCAGGGGATTTAAGGAGAGACTACCGCCTCTGTGTTGATGAGAGGGAGGATTTTGA
>LFRS01000086.1 GCA_001512435.1 Halothermothrix sp. DTU029
GCCCTGGAGCCGGATGAGCTTAAGGCAATGGTAAAGGGCATCAGGGAAGCAGAGGCAGCCATTGGCAGCCCTATAAAAAGGCATGTGGCTGTTGAGGAGATTCACTACCACCGGGGCAGGAGGAGTATTTTTGCTGTTCAGGATATTCCTGCAGGTACTGAAATTACCCCGGAGATGATTGCAGTTTTAAGACCGGGGATAGGGCTGAAGCCAAAGTATTATGACCTGGTAATCGGCCGCATTGCCCGGAAGGATATTAAGGCCCATGAGCCCCTTACCTGGGACAAGATATAGATTGAAGAGTTGTTTTTTGATTTATAGTGAATTTAAGTTTTATTGATAGATCAGATATATCAATAATAAAAATATATATAAATAGGATATATTAATTGATTAGATATATTAATTGATAAGATATATAAAAAGATTGTCTGGAGGAATATCTTATGGCAAAGGTAGCTGCAATTGTTCAGGCCCGGATGGGTTCAGAAAGGCTACTGGGAAAGGTAGCCCTGGAGGTGGAGGGAAAACCACTCCTGGCCCATCTAATAGAGAGGTTGAAAAAGGCTGAAAAAATAGACCAGGTTATCATAGCTACCAGTGATAAAGAGGCTGATACTCCGGTGGTGGAGATTGCTGAGACCTGTGGTATCAGTTTTTACCGTGGTTCCGAAACAGATGTGCTTTCCCGTTATCTGGAGGCAGCAGAAAAATACGGGGTAGATATAATCGTCAGGGTTACCGGTGATTGTCCTTTACTTGATCCACTGACAGTAGATGAGCTGGTGGGTAAATATTTAGCCTCTGATCTGGATTATATGCGCTTAAATGTTGATGATAACGGTTATCCCAGAGGCCTTGATGCAGAGATATTTTCTTTTGAAACACTAAAGAGGGCAGCCGAATATATAGAAAGGGAGGGAGAACCTGAATATTCTCCCTACAGGGAACATGTTACCCTCTATATCTACAGGCATTCGGAATTCTTTAAAACAGCTCAAGTGGATCCTCCGGTATATTTGAGGAGAGACTACCGCCTCTGTGTTGATGAGAAGGAGGATTTTGAATTAATAAAGGAGATCTATAGGAGATTTTATAATGAAAATGAGATTATTGATATAAGAGATGTAATCAGGGCTTTAGATGAAGATCCAGTACTGGCCGGGATGAATAAAAATGTCCAGCAGAAGAGGGTATAGGTACAGTAAATACCGGTCCAGGCGGAAAGAGGGTATGGGTTAAGATGAAAAAGGTTGGTTTTCGGGTTGATGGCAATGCAAAAATAGGTATGGGGCATGTCATGCGTACACTGGCCCTGGCCGGCGCTTTTCCCGCAGATCTGGAGTTAATCTTTATAGTCAAAGAGGA
>LFRS01000091.1 GCA_001512435.1 Halothermothrix sp. DTU029
TTAAACCTATCGTCTGCCTTGTAACACCCACTTTCTTTGCCAGTTCTTCCTGGCTCATGTCATATTCCATTCGCGCTATCTTCATCCGCATGTTTTTTTTCATAATTCACCCCCTACATTTTTATTGTAATATATTTTTTGCTTTATGTAAAGTATATTTTGCATTTTGTAATAAAAAAATTGCAGGTCAGGATACTGGCCTGCTTTTAGGATTTCTCATCGCCTTATTTGTTTTATTATATATCCTTAATACTTCCTGACTTAATCAAAGTCAATAAAAGAACACACATCATTAAACCACAAGCAATTGGTAAAATCCATGGACTTATAGAATCAACCAATATACCGCCAATTATGGCTCCTACAGGTGTAAAGGCCAGAGTCAGTGTTCTAAGTGTCCCCGTTATCCTACCCCGTTTGTCATCAGGTATAAGTTTTTGCATAACTACATTAAAAGGTATATCTGCAAACATTGCAGATATTGCAATCAATACATAAAGGACTATTAGAATTGATAAATATTGATTGTTAGTCAGAATAAATAGTTTTTCTGAGGTAATTACACCAATTACAATTATCAATACTGAATAAGCAAATAAAGAGGATATCAGTATTTTATATACTTTTTTGGCCTGTGGTAATATAGCCAGTATTAAAGAACCCAGTAACATTCCTACTGGAAACATGGTATTTAATAACCCATATTGTTCCGCAGAAAATCCCCATACTTCTCTTACAATATAGGGAACTGGAACATATAAACCCATCATTATAAACAGATTTAAGAATATTACAAATACTCCTATACTCATAAGCCATTTCTGGGAAACCATGTAAGAAAAACCTTCTTTTATATCTCCCAGGATATTCATTTCGACTTTTACTGATTCTTGAATATCTTCCTCTTCATCCTTTTTAAAATATCTATTATTTAATTCAAAGTCTATAAATATTTCAGAAACACCGGATAAAATAAATGAAACACCAGTAATTAAAAGAAATACCCGGAACTCAATTATAGCATAGATAATACCACCGAGAAAGGGCCCGGCAATGGAAGCAACTGAAGAAATCATACTGGTCAGTGAATTTACCCTTGTAAGATTTTCATCATCTACCATATTGGGCAATGATGCAGTCATTGGTGTATTAAAAAAAACACTTGCAGTAGATAAGAGGAATGTAGTGACATAAATATAAATTAACTTTAAGTCATCCACAATACTTAAAACTAGCAAGCCAAGAACTATCAACCCACTTATAATATCCATTATTACTACCATGTACTTTCTGTTAACTCTATCTGCTATAACTCCTGAAATCGGTCCAAATAAAACCCCAGGTAAAGTCCCCATAACTAAAGTTAGGGAAAAACTTAAGCCTGAACCAGTTTCAGACAAAATATAAAGACTTGTCGCAAACCTGAAAATACTGGCTCCAAATAAAGAAACAAGTAGTCCTAATGATAATAATACAATGTTTTTACTGACTGCTCCTTTCAATTCCCGTTCATTTAAAGAAAGTTCCGTAAATCCTAAACTACTGGTCAAACTTATCATCTCCCTGAAAAGATAAAATATGCCAAATATTAGCACTTTAATCTTAATTATATCTTCCAGGGAAATACCTTTCAAGGATTATTTTTGTCATTTTCTAACATATTTGTATAATGATTGACAAATATTTTTACCAGTTCTCTTAATCTGTTTTTTTATTAATAATGACTGCCTATAAATAAATAGCACCTACGGGACAATCTTTAACACATTCCAGACAGAGAATACAATCTGTCCCTTTCGTTCTTTTTCTGGAATTATCTGTTACATCAACTTCCATCGAACATACTTTTTTACAAATGCCACAGGAAATACACTTATCCTCATCACATCTTATTTTAATCAGGGCGAAATAGCTCATAGGTTTTAATAATACTGTTACCGGACAGATGTATTTACAGAAAGCCCTGTTGTCTTTAAAGGCAAATGCCAGAATAATCCCTATAGTATAATAGAGAGCATTACTAATAATAAAGGCCCTAAACATAATCATTTCAAGGTTTTTTATTTGAAATAGAAATAAGGTTAATACAAATATAAAGGATAACACAAACATTATGTAGCGTATCCACCCAATTTTCCTGCCTGGATTTTCTGGATTTTTAAAGGGTAAAAAATCTAATACCATAGCTGTCCAACAGGCATAACCACACCAACCCCTGCCAAAAATAAGTGGGCCAAATATTTTGGCTACTGCATAATGAATGACCGCAGCCTCAAAAACCCCGAGGAAAAGATAATACCAGAAACCCTCAATCTGCATATTCTCCCTGCAGATCAAGCCTAAATATACCAGCATATAAGTTCCAACAAGCAGCTGCACCACACGTCTTGCATACCTGTATTTTTTAGCAAACAAAAAGATTCCTAGAGCTATGGCTATTCCAATATACGAAAAATTAAGTAAATAAAATAAACTGTCTTTTGTTAGCCATAGAGAAATCGCCATTATTTCAAACAGGGACCAGATTAGCAGAGGGTAAATATAATTTTTGATTTTTTCGCTCATAATCCATACATCCTAATATAAAGTTATAATCTCTTATTTAATATACCAGGTTGGAACCGGATCCTGCATGTTCTTATACCAACTTAACACATCCTTGGCCTGTCTAAGCATGGTATTGACTTCCCTTTCCCCAAAGGATATAGCCCATGGTATAGAAGAAAGCATATTGCTACTAATATATAGTGCAAGTAGCTGACCCTGAAAATTAAGTAAAAAAATATATTCCTAATATACTTTTATAATCAAAGATTCTCCCGTCATTTCCACTGGTTTTTCTATCCCCATGATATCCAATATAGTTGGAGCAATATCAGCAAGTCTCCCTTCCTTTAATTCCACTACTTTTTCCCCTATTAAAATAAAAGGTACAAAATTAGTTGTATGGGAGGTCATGGGTTCTCCGGTCTCATAATTAATCAACTGCTCAGCATTACCATGATCAGCAGTAATTATGACTGTTCCCTCCTGTTCCCTTACTGCTGAAACCACTTTAGAGACACATTTATCTACAGTTTCAATGGCAATACGTGTTGGCTCCATTTTTGCAGAATGCCCTACCATATCCCCATTGGCATAATTTAATATTATTAGATCATACTTTTTTGCTTTTATTCTTTTTATTACTTCATCGGTGATTTCATAGGCACTCATTTCCGGTTTCATATCAAATGTATCTACTTTTGGTGAGGGTATTAAGACCCTATCTTCCCCTTCATATTTTTCCTCAACTCCGCCATTAAAGAAAAATGTTACATGGGCATATTTAGTTGTTTCTGCTATCCTTAATTGTTTGTAACCTAATTTGCTGATATATTCCCCCAATCCGTTGACTATCGCTATTGGTTTATATACAACACTTACATTTTTAAAATTAGCATCATATTCTGTCATAGAGACAAAATATACCGGGAAGTAACCCCTTTTACGCTCAAAGAATTCAAATTCTTCATCTTTTAATATAAAGGCTTTTGTTATCTCCCGGGCTCTATCACCACGGAAATTAAAAAATATAATTATATCATTCTCATTAACTGTCCCCACAGGTTTTCCCTTTTCCAGTATTACTTTAGGTTTTATAAACTCATCATATTCTTTTCTATTATAGGAACTTAATATAGCCTCTTTGGGATTTTGGGCAAATTCACCTTCTCCATTGGCCATTGCAGCATAGGCCAATTTAACCCTATCCCACATGGAATCCCTGTCCATAGCATAGTATCTTCCCATAATGGTGGCAATTTTCCCAATACCTATTTCCTTTATTTTTTCTTCCAGCTCTTCTATATAATTAATAGCACTTGCTGGCGGTACATCCCTTCCATCAAGAATACAGTGAATATATACTTCCTCAAGATCACAATCTTTTGCTAACTTCATCAGAGCATATAGATGAGTATTTAAACTATGAACGCCTCCATCTGAGAGCAAGCCCAATAAATGCAGGGCTGTACCATTGTTTTTACAATGCTCCATTGCTCCTAATAATTCTTTTTTCCTGAAAAATTCTCCCTTCTCAATGGATTCGGTTATTCTTAAAGAATCCTGGTAAACTATCCTCCCGGCTCCTATATTGATATGGCCAACCTCTGAATTCCCCATCTGGCCATCCAGTAGGCCAACATCACGACCACTGGCACTTAAAACTGTGTTGGGATAATTGGCAAAATAATAATCCAGGTTGGGTGTATTAGCTGCCTTAATTGCATTTCCCTTTATCTCTTCATTTAACCCATAACCATCCAATATTATTAACACAATCAATATGATCCCTCCATTTTCCCTATTCGGACCACATCAGAGCAAGACCTTCCAATTATCTGTATTTTACCATTGTTTCTATAATTCTTCAATTTTTATGCATTAATTTTCATCCAGTGATACCAGCTTAACCTGTTTCTGGAAACCTGTCATTGATTTTAATACAGTATTAACGTATAATTATAGATAAAAACTATGGCAAGGGTGATATCATGACACTCCAACAACTTAAATATATTATTAAGATCGTTGAATGTGGTTCAATAACAGAAGCCGCCAGGCAACTTTATATTACACAACCCAGCCTGTCAACAGCCATTAAAGAACTTGAAGAAGAACTGGGAATAGAGATATTTTACCGGACAAACAAAGGGGTTTCCCTGACTACTGATGGTAGCGAATTTCTTTCCTATGCCCGCCAGATTATAGAACAAACAGAACTTCTGGAACAACGTTACATGGGGAAAAAACCCTCCAAAAAGCTCTGTTCAATATCCACCCAACATTATGCTTTTGCTGTCAATGCCTTTGTTGAATTACTTATGGATCTGGATGTGGATGAATATGAATTTACACTCCGTGAGACAAGGACCTATGAAATCATTGAAGACGTCAAAAACCTGCGCAGTGAGATAGGGATCATTTATCTCAGTGATTTCAATGAAAAAGTAATCACCAAGTTACTGAAGGAAAACCACCTGGTCTTCAATCTCCTCTTTGAAGCCGAACCACACGTCTTCATCAGTTCAAAGCACCCCCTGGCAGGTAAGAATTCTGTCACCCTTGATGATCTGGATGATTATCCATTCCTGGCCTTCGAACAGGGTGAATATAATTCCTTTTACTTTTCCGAGGAGCTCCTCAGCACCGTTCCCAGGAAAAAGACAATCTATGTCAGTGACCGGGCCACTCTCTTCAATTTATTGATTGGCTTAAATGGATATACCATCTGTTCCGGTATTTTATGCAGTGAATTAAACGGAGATAATATAATTGCCGTACCCCTTATCGCAGACGAAAAGATGCGTATTGGCTGGATTGCAAATGAAAAATCCAATCTCAGTTCACTGGCCCTGGAGTATATCTCCAGATTAAAAAAGGTAATCCGTGGATATGGATATAAAGTGCCATAATATAAAAATGCCTCTGTTTTAGCTAAAGCAGAGGCATAAAATCAATGATTATATCAGTCATTATATCAAGTAGCAAGCAAGGTCTTTGTTGCTTCATAAATTCTATGAGCTATGTATGGATTATTCATTGTATATAAGTGTATACCATCAACTCCCTGGGCTACTAAGTCAACTATCTGGTCAACGGCATAAGCTATTCCGGCATCTCTCATGGCTTCTGGATTATGTTCATATCTTTGCATCATGGCCAGGAATTTTTTTGGGAGATCCACCCCACAAAGGGTAACCATCCGCTCGATCTGCTTTTTATTCACAACCGGCATAATGCCTGCCTGGATAGGAACATTAATCCCCGCAATGGCTGCCCTTTCCCTGAAGGAATAGAAATATTCATTATCAAAAAAGAGTTGTGTTATCAATTGGTCTGCCCCGGCATCAACCTTAGTCTTGAGATTCCGGATATCCTCAACAATAGACCCACATTCCCGGTGGCCTTCAGGATAACAGGCTGCTATAATATTAAAATCACCATTTTCCTTTATAAAGGAAACCAGGTCACTGGCATACTTAAAATCTTTCTTTGGTGGCAAGTCAGGATTAATATCTCCCCTTAAAGCCAATATATTTTCAATATTATTTTTCCTGAACTCCTCCATCATCTCAAGGACTTCATCCTTGCTGAGATAGATACAGGGAAGGTGGGCAACACTTTCTATACTGTGTTCATTTTTAATGAAAGATGCTATCTCCAGGGTATGCCTGCTGGTCTCACTTCCTCCAGCACCATAGGTCACACTGATAAAATCCGGCTTCAGGTCCACTAATTCTTCAACTGTATCATAGATGGTCTGGACAGGAGCTGTCCTTTTAGGAGGAAATATTTCAAAGGAAAAGACCCTTTTCTTTTTAAATAATTCAGATGTCCTCATAAGATCTTACCTCCCGGCTTTACTCTAATAATATCATAAATATAAACACATATAGTAATATCTGTTATTTATCTTTCTCCATAGTTAATAACTATGCCTCCATGCCTATGTTACATTGGATTTAGTATTACAGCCTTGAATATAAATAGAGTTGCACCAAAATAGGTGAAATAAACCCAACTAAACCCTAAAATAGTTAGCAAACCATACAATAATATAAGCCCTTCCTGTAAAATATATGTACTAAAAAGAACCTGTGCACCCACAATAAGTACAACAGTGAATAAAAGAGGCAATAAAAGTGGAATCAGGAAAACTGTTGACAACTCACGTCTAATCAATAGAATCTGCTTTTGCCTATCTACACCTAGGCGATCAAGCACTGCGTAATTCTTCCTGTTTTTATCTATGGCGGTAAGCTGTTCAAAGGCCAGCACTGCACAGGATAGAATGATGAAAATTATACTTAGATAAAGACAACAGAAAGAGATTACAGTAAATCCAGTCAATGAATTTTCTACACCCCACGCCTTAACTTGAACCCCAATTGCCCTTCTTTCAGGCATCTCGTATCCAGCCTGTAATTCTGGATTCCACCTATTGCTGTTTATAAAATCTCTGATTTCACTTCTTAACTCCGGATAACCACCACTTTTTAATTTTATTGCTAACCGTATTTTATTCCCAGATAAATATTGAACCACCTCATCTGGCAGTACAAGTACATAACCACCTGTACCAGCCATTTGGTGTTGTTCCATCGGCTCAGTCATGATAGGTGTTTTAGCAACAGTCAAAGTATGGCCTGCCAAAGTGATTTCCGGTTGTTTTTTCAATTCCTCCTGAATCTTATCTATATAGCCCCATGTATCACAGTGAATCAAAAATTCATCATCGTTCATTAGAACTGGTGAAAGCCCCAGCAGCTGACGAAGATAATTATAATCAGAAATAGCTAATGCCTCTATGGGGGCATCCGGTACCGAATACAGGTAATAAGTCAGGCTATCCTCAACTGCACAGCACTCTTTTATAAAAGATAGAACAGGTTCCATACTCTCTTTAGTCAAGGGAACATCTATGGCAACCCCCACATCATAGGGGTAATAGGCTTCCATATTGGCTTTATAACCTGCTCCCATCGTTAGACCAACAAACATAGTCGCCAGAGATACTGTCAGCAAAATTGCAACGACTGCCATTGTCTTTCCAGAAGATTGAATACGCCGCCCAATTTGTCCCAAATAAAATAGATTTTCGCCCTTATATTTCCTCCTGGGATTTTGCTTAGTAAAGTGATATAAAAGGAAGGGGAACTGCCTGTGGACTCCATATACGCCGGTAAAAAGCAGTAGACATGCTCCGCCGAAATATAGCAATGCTTTATTGGTTTGAATATGTAATCCTTTTCCAATCAACACTAATCCTGCTAGCAGTGTAGCAATCGAAACAAGAACAATAAAGATACTCAAGGAAACTGACTTTATTCGTAATTCTTCATTTTTAAGATTATCATAAAGAAGATCAACTACTTTCTGCTTACGGATTATTTTTACCGCCCTAAACATTCCAAATATATACATCAGAATAAAATACATTAAAGCTGCTACCCAGGCTTTTAGGGAAAAGGAAATGCGATAAGAATGGGGAACATCAAAAATATTTTTTACTAGCTTATTTAATACACTGGATAAGCCAACTCCTGCCAGGGAACCGAGCAAAAAGGCAAATCCACCGATAATTATATGTTCGACAAGAAACAAATAGCAAACTGCTTTAGTTTCCATTCCCATCAGTTCATAAAGGGCAAATTCCTTTTTTCGCTGCCCCAAGATAAAGCGAATAGCATAACCAATGACAAAAGAGGCTATAAAAGCAATCAATACCGACATCAGTACTATACCGGAAGTAAGCATGGCCATATTTTCTGATAAGCTAATAATATCCTCCGAAAACCCAAGGGCTAAAAAGGAGTACATCAATGCTGCAGTTAGAGCTACCGTAATAAAGTAGATGATATAGTCCCGTAGGCTTCTGTTAATGTTTCTCCATGTTAATTTCCAATAAATAATGTCTTCCTTTTTTCCTCCGGATATTTTAGTGTACAACGCTCAGGTCTCCTCCCATCATTGCAAGGACATCCAGGATCTTTTCAAAGAAAATACGACGAGAATCGTTGCCCTTATAAATCTCCTTATAAATCTTTCCATCCCTTAAAAAGAGAATACGCTTTGCGTAGCTGGCAGAAAATGCATCATGTGTAACCATCAGTATAGTTGAGCCAAGTTCTGTATTGATACTCTCAAGTGTAGAGAGTAACATCTGGGCTGAATTGCTGTCCAGAGCACCCGTAGGTTCATCAGCAAGGATCAACCTTGGCCGATTTACAATGGCCCTAGCACAGGCACAGCGTTGTTTCTGACCACTGGATACTTGATAAGGATATTTCTCCAAAATATCCATTATCTTTAGTATTTCAGCTATCTCCTGAACCCGGCTGTCAATCTGGTGTGCAGGAGCTTGATTTATGGTCAAAGCTAGTGCGATATTTTCTGCAATAGTCAGTGTATCAAGCAAATTATAGTCCTGAAAGATAAAGCCAAGATTTTTATCTGCTTTTTCTTATCCCGGAATTTCCGAATGAGTTTATTGCGAATAGGAACAACTACAACGATAAGAAGAACTGTCACTAAAACTGTAAAATCCATATCACACACCTCATATTTCCTTATTTTTCATAATCCGTATTGAAAATAATATCGACACAGTATACATTACTATTACTGCTGAAAATACAAGCAAAGTAAGAAGAACCGGCGAGCTAACAACAGTTGACACAAGTGAATCCCTAAGAGAAGGTATATTTGAAAAAAGTAGTAAAATCACTAAAAAGCCCACAACAGGGATGTACATAAACACACGCCCCTTGATTGAGCCAAACTTGTAATATCCCGGAATTTGAAAGACGGTGTAAAGTGCATAAAGGAAGATACCAGTGATGGCCACAGTGATAATATCAGACACACCCACCTCTACACCCACCGCTTTCAACACCAAAGGCTGTGCAACTAAAGATACTAAAAGTGAAAGAACACCCATTATAAGAACAAATACATATCTGCCAACCACAAGCTCGCTTTTACGGACAGGCAAAATTCCATAAAGTCGCTCCATATTATTCTTTTCAGTAATCGAAAAGGTGTAACCAGTTGTCATGGCAATGAAACTCATAGCAAAGGAAACTCCTGTCAATAAAGACCGATTGATTACAGCAAAAGCAATAGGTATTAGCAATGTATAACAGATAGTCTTAAAATAAGGCCTTACTAATGCAACATCAAACCTTGTAAATTTAAGAATATTACTCATAATCTTCACCTTCTTTACTTGTAAAGACAATAATTTCGTCAATAGTAGTAGGCTCAATGCTTAATCCCGAGAAGCTACCTATATCTTCGGTTTTAACCAGAGCTTCAAAACCAGTGGAGAAAGTTCGTATACCAATTGCTTTTGAGCTCAAATCACCGGAAAGTTCGCTGGTGCCTCCCTTTACAAGGCGAAACATATCAACAAACTCATCTTTGCTACCACTGAAGAACATTTCTCC
>LFRS01000141.1:0-308 GCA_001512435.1 Halothermothrix sp. DTU029
TTATTCTGAATTCCGGACATCCGGCAACATAGGGGGCAATCTCATATATCTGGAAATAGATGGCCAGATGGCCATCCTGGATATAGTAGTCAAAGTCATTTTTATCCCTTACATAGTCCACTGCACCGGAAAAATAATAGTCTTCTTCTTTCTCGATCTCACTAATTATAGTTTCTTTAATCTCCTCCAGCTCCAGTCCGTATAGCTCCAATATGTCCTGGAATGATACCTCCTCCAGGGTCAGGGGAGAGAGGTTGTAACTGGACTGGACAGTCATGCCATGGGCACCACCGGTAAACTCATAATGG
>LFRS01000141.1:444-991 GCA_001512435.1 Halothermothrix sp. DTU029
TCCTGAACCTCTCTGTCTTTCAGGCCGGTAAGGACAGGAATTTTTAGTTCTATATTTACACTTGCTGTTTCCAGGGAATACTCCAGGGTATAGACGGAAATATCTCCGGCAATATCCTCCTTACAGATTACAACAGATGAAAAAAGTAAAATAAAGATTCCCAGAAACAGGACTAGCCTGCAAGGCATACATCTCTTCCCCATATATCTTTTCCTCATGAGTCCCTTCCCCTTTTCTCATTTTTATCCTTACTTTAGATCCGGTACAGGCATCTTCTTCACTGTATCAAAATAGGGATCATAATTTTCCGGAGCCTCAAAGATACTGATCTTTAAATCATTCAGATCCTTTATACCATGGCTGATACCAAATAGCTTCTCCTCACAGAACTCCACCAGGTATTTTATGTTCTCCAGGGTCAAGGCATGGCCTAATGCCTGGAGATGGATGGCAATATTATCACTGCTGCTCAGGCCAGCATAGATCCTCCTGGCAGCCAGAAAACTTAAATAGGTACCGGCCGGGTTCATCCAGTCCCCTTCCACTA
>LFRS01000015.1 GCA_001512435.1 Halothermothrix sp. DTU029
CTCAAATTCCTGGATAACCGATTCGTCAATATAGTCTCCCCAGTTATAAACATTGAGGACAACCCGCTCATCCTGCTGGCAGGCAGTCAGGAGGACAACCGCCAATAACAGGACTAAACTCAGGATAAGGCGATTATATTTTTTCATCTTCTTCACTCCTTATTTTTATTTTCTCCAGACCTGAAATTAACAATGACCAATAAAATCAAAACCGTCAGGAAGAGGAGGCTGGATAAGGCATTTATTTTAGGGTTAATTCCCCGCCTTGCCATTGAGTAAACAATAATCGAGAGGGTAGAGACCCCGGAACCGGTAGTAAAGAAGCTGACCACAAAATCATCTACAGAAAGGGTAAAGGCCAGCAGAAGGCCGGTAACTATGCCTGGCATAATCTCGGGCAGGATTACTTTCCGATAGGCATAGAGAGGGGTAGCTCCCAGATCCAGGGCTGCTTCATATAGGTTTTTGTCCAATTGCTTAAGTTTCGGCAGGACAGAAAGGATTACATAAGGGATGTTAAAAGTGATATGGGCTAAAAGTAGTGAGATAAAACCCAGTTGGAAATTGGTGAAAATAAACAGGAGCATCAGGGATAGACCTGTTACAATTTCAGGGTTAACCACCGGGATATAGGTAAGATTCATCACTATCTTTTTTTTCAGCCTTCTCATATTATGAATACTTATTGCTGCTGCCGTACCGATTACAGTAGCTATTACTGCGGAGAGTACCGCAATAATCATTGTATAATATAAAGCCCTCATGATTTGCCGGTCCTGGAAGAGTTCTATATACCATTTAAGGGTAAACCCTGCCCAGTTTCCCCTTGATTTTGAAGCATTAAAGGAAAAAACAATCAGGATAAGGATTGGTGCATACAAGAACAGATAAATTAGTGCAGCATAACTTTTAGTTAAGAAACGTTTCACCAGAGCCCACCCCCTTCATTTTCCCTTTCGTATCTGGACATAATGCCGATACTCAAAAGAATGACTGCCATCATGACCATGGAAATAGCTGAACCGAAATTCCAGTCACCGGCTACTAAAAACTGTTGTTCAATCAAATTTCCAATCAA
>LFRS01000165.1 GCA_001512435.1 Halothermothrix sp. DTU029
GCAGCGGCAGCCGGGCCAGGACCTACGCCAACATGATTCTGACAGATGCAGCCATCAATCCGGGTAACAGCGGCGGACCGCTACTTAACATCGATGGAGAGGTTATCGGTATCAATACTGCTGTCAGCTTACAGGGACAGGGAATAGGCTTTGCCATCCCCATTAATGAAGTAAAGAGTATAGTTAAAGCTCTACAGGAAGATGGTGAAATAATTCAACCCTGGCTGGGTATTTATTATGGAGAAATGACCAGTAGACTGAAAGAAGAATATAAGGCCTACTTTAATCTGAGCGAGATCAATGGAGTAGTGATCGGTAGGGTAATTAAGGATAGCCCGGCAGATAAGGCTGGCTTAAGGGCAAATGATATTATCACCAGGATCGATGGTGAAGAGATAAACAAGCTTGATGATGTCAAGAGGATTATCAGTTCTAAAAAGATTGGTGATAAAATCAGGATTGATATAATCAGAAATGGCTATAGCCAGATGATTTTTGCCGAGATTGGCAAGCGGCCAAACCAGCTGTAAATATAGAATGCTGAAATCAAAAAAGGAGTGTCTCAAAAGAGACACTCCTTTTTTATTTAGTTAGCTTTACTGGCCTGTACTTTGAGTGGATCAAAGTGCAGGAAGGTTTTTAACAGGATTGCATAGATGGGGATATTAAAGGCCTGACTGAACAGGCGCGGTATTAATATAACTTTCATGGA
>LFRS01000124.1 GCA_001512435.1 Halothermothrix sp. DTU029
CTGGGCAGCAGGACCCTCTATCTCCTGGGCTCCTTCATTGCCCTGACAGCAGGCCTGGCATATTATTATAAACAGGTAAAAAGTGAACAAAGTCTTGCCTAAGCTAAAAAAGTATTCCTGATTTCCGGGAATACTTTTTTTGTTTTAGCAGGGTCCCCTGTCTCCTCTTTATGGACTTCATCTATCACCTCTTTACATCCAACCACCAGACAGGTATCCTCCTTGTTTTCCCTTGAAATCAATAGGTTTCCACCCAGGTCATCACAGGCTATGAAAAAAAATTAAATTTTCCAGAAAAAATGCAAAAAAACTCTTGACTTCCTTTTCTCTTCTGCTTATAATAATGTTCGTTGAAGTTTAGTTATTGTAAACTATAAGTTTAGTATAAATAAAAAACAGACAGGATGAAGTTAATGAAGATTGGAGAAAAAATCAGGAGTCTACGGATCAAAAACCAACTTACCCAGGAAGAATTGGCCAACCGCTGTGAATTATCAAAAGGCTTTATATCTCAAGTGGAAAGGGACCTGACTTCCCCTTCCATCGCCACTCTCCTGGATATTCTGGAATGCCTGGGAACAAATATCAAGGATTTTTTCAATGAACCCATTGATGAGAAAATTGTTTTTAAGAAAGATGATATTTTTATCCGGGAAAATCCGGACCTGAAATATCTAGTCCAGTGGCTGGTTCCTAATGCCCAGAAAAACGAGATGGAACCTATCCTCCTTCATCTGGAACCCGGTGGCTCTACCGAAATGGATGACCCTCATGAAGGGGAAGAGTTTGGTTTTGTCCTGGCCGGGAGTATCAATCTCCATCTGGGCAATCAGGTCCTGAAAGTCAGGAAAAATGAGAGTTTTTACTTTAAGGCTGAACATAGCCACTTTATTTCCAACCCTGGTTCAAGGAAAGCACAGGTTTTATGGGTTTCAACCCCACCCAGTTTTTAAGAAAATATAGTATAGGAGGCAGTGGGATGCAGGAAATTATAATTGATTTAGTCAATGTTTCAAAAAACTATAATGGTACAGAAGCACTAAACAATATCAACCTTTATATACGCAAAAATGAGTTTGTAACACTCCTTGGACCCAGTGGATGTGGAAAAACCACTACTCTCCGGATTATCGGGGGTTTTGAAAAACCCAGTAGTGGGGAGGTCTATTTTAATGGTGTCAAAATAAATGATCTTCCCCCCTATAAGCGGAAAGTAAATACGGTCTTTCAAAAATATGCCCTTTTCCCCCATCTGAGTGTCTTTGAAAACATTGCTTTTGGCCTGAAGATTAAAAAGATGGATAAAAAAATTATTGATAAAAAAGTCCGGGAGGTCCTGGCCATGGTTAACCTGGCCGGTTATGAAAAACGCAAAATCGATTCCTTAAGCGGTGGCCAGCAACAAAGAATAGCCATTGCCCGGGCCCTGGTCAATGAGCCGGAGGTTTTGCTCCTTGATGAACCCCTTGGCGCCCTTGATCTAAAATTACGCCAGGAAATGCAGTTTGAGCTGAAAAATATGCAGCAGAGACTGGGAATAACCTTTGTCTACGTGACCCATGACCAGGAAGAGGCCCTTTCCATGTCTGATACAATCGTGGTCATGAAGGATGGAAGAATCCAGCAAATCGGTACCCCCATTGATATCTATAATGAACCCAAGAATGCCTTTGTAGCTGATTTTATCGGTGAAAGCAATATCATCAATGGCACCATGGTCCAGGATTACCTGGTTAATTTTGCCGGCCTGGACTTTGAGTGTGTTGATAGTGGTTTTGGCCAAAATGAACCCGTTGATGTAGTAATCCGTCCAGAAGATATCCAGGTGGTCAGTGAAGCAGAAAGCCCATTAAGGGGTGAAGTAAAAACAGTAACCTTTAAAGGAGTCCACTATGAGATGATAGTCCAGAGCAACGGCATCCATTGGAAAATCCACAGTACTGGCATGGAACCTGCCGGGACCAGAGTCGGCCTGAAAATCGTCCCTGATGCCATCCATGTCATGAGAA
>LFRS01000003.1 GCA_001512435.1 Halothermothrix sp. DTU029
GCTGGTCTACCAGTGCCAATGCCGGTATTGGTGTAAGCTGGGAAGTAGTTGAAGCCTTAGCCAGAATGGTTGTTAATGGTGGCGCTTCTGGTGAGAAATATGTCTTTGACGCTTCAACCCAGGGTGCTGTTGAAGTAGACGTTATCAGACCTACTTGTGTTGCTGATATTAGAGCAGAATTAGAAAAAATGATAGCAGAAAAACATGTACCAGTATATATTAAAGACTTTATTACAGCAGAAGAAGCAGTTGCCCGTTATCAGGCTGCTATAGACTTCATTGACAAGTACGGTCATGCCTATATCAGTAATGGCCCATTCATCATGACCAGTCTGGACTTTACAGCTAACTTTGTTGAATTAACTGCCAATAGAGATGAAGGATATCCATTTGCACCAGATTACTGGATGGAACAATTCCGCTCTACAAGACTGGAAATAGAAGCAGTTGATATGCCTGCTATGGCCAGCAGAGGAGAAGATGTACTGGTAACAGTCTTTGTGCAAGCAATTGAATATCCAGAAAAAGAAGGCGAGCCTTCTGAATACGGTAATGTACAGGTAATGTTGATAACAGATGAAAAAGAATATGAACTAAAAGTTGATGTTATGAGAGCAGGAACATTTATTGCTGAAATTCCAGGAGAATTAACCAATACTCTGGAGCCTGGAATTTATACAGTAGTAGCTATTGCATCTGCAGAAGGGGCTGTACCTTCTACCTATACAGTAACAATTATGCTTTATTAAGGTAGATTGATAGATAAAATATGCCCCCGGTATCGGGGGCATATTTCTTCTTTTAAAGGCTATCCAGAACGGCAGAGTGGTTGAGAACTTGATAAACAGAGGTGATATTTTTGTATGGCCAATATGCAATAAAACGAATTATTTATGCAATTATAAATTATGCAATCATTATTTTTATTTTATCTGCTTTATTTAATGCCTCTATGGAGGCAACACTAGTATCCCAGATTGAAGAAATGATTCAGGGAGAATTTATGGCCAGGGACCTCACAGGATATACTGTAACAGAAATTAATGAATTGAAAGCACAGCGTAGAGATGAACTCTATAGAAGGTATCATCTCTATGATCCTATGATAGTGAGAGTTTTCTGGCGTACTTTTGATACCTTGACCTTTAATCTGGGCAAATCAACCAATGTAACTTCATCAGCTGGTGAACGTGATGTAAGTATAATTGTTGGTGAAGCCATTCCCAAAACTGCTTTGCTTTTTACGGTATCAGCCTTTTTTAATATATTAATCGGTATCTTTTTAGGTATTAAAAAAGCCCAGAAACCAGGAGGATTACTGGATCAATCTACTTCCATATTAACTATGGTGGTATATGGAATGCCTTCCTGGTGGCTAGGTATGATGTTAATTATGTTTTTTGTATACAAGCTAAATCTATTCCCATCTGGTGGTATTCTTTCTACACCACCGCCAACTGGTATAATGTATTATCTGGATATTCTCTACCATATGGCTCTACCTGTTATTACTATGATTTTATTAAGAGCCTGGGGAGGGGCCTATTTAATCAGGAACATTGTTCTGGGCACATTACAGGAAGACTATATTATGTCTGCCCGGGCCAGGGGAATTCCAGAAAACAGAGTTTTATATGGACATACCTTAAGATCTGCAGCACCACCAATAGTAACCATGTCTGTAATGAGCTTGCTAACATCNNGGAATGGGTAATCTCTACTGGATTGCCCTTCAGCAGAATGATATACCTGTTTTATTGGGCAATTTATCAGTAACAATACTTTTATATATGGGTGGCCTTGTGTTACTAGATCTAATCTATGGATTCCTGGATCCCAGGATTAAGGTAGGTGGTAAGAGATGAAAAAGAATGGAAGCTCTTTTGATAAGAAAACTGATAAAAAAGCTAGCTCTAGAAAGGATTCCAGGTTAAAGGAATTCAAAAGATCAGCTAAGGAATTCTGGCAGGAATTTAAGCAGGTTAGATATGGAATAGTAGGTTTAATCTTGCTTATCTTTTTTGTACTGATGGTTTTACTGGAACCATTTATAATTCCTTTTCCAGAAGCAGGAGACAGGTGGAGTGATATTTCCTACTGGATTGATAATCCCCGTAGTGCATCACCTGCCTGGACCAATTGGTTTTCCAGTAAAAAGAGTACAGTTCATGAGTTTTTAAGTGAACCGGAATTTCAGGTAACTGAAACACCACAGTTTCAGGTCCAGGAGGGAACATTTATTTATGATTATAAATATGATATCCCTCCAGGAGAGTTAACCTTAAAAGCAAGAGGTAAAGGCAATATTGTGGTGGAAGCTGAACTGATCAGGCCTGATGGAGAAGTTATTAATCTGGTAAGGAAAAACTACAATTCCAGAAATGAAACAGAGATAAGGATTGCTCTAGGCAAAGAAGCTGAAACAAGAATAATTAATTTTGGCCGCACTTATGAATCAGCAGAAAACAGCAGGAGTGTTCAGAGACATCTTCTGAAACCAATGGAAATTCTCTTCTCTAAAGCAGAAGAAGGTATCCTTGTTAATGCTGAGCCCCTAAAAGGTGAGTATCAGATAAAATTAAGGGTAGTAACAATGGGCCAGGATTCCTATTTTAAGGATTCAGAAATAGTTGTTTCCGGTAAGGTTTTTGGTTTACTGGGAACTGATGATGCCAAAAGAGATATCTGGAGTGGTATTGTAGTTGGAACAAAATGGGCTATTTTCATTGGCTTATTAACTGCTTTAGTTTCAGTAGCTGTTGGAATAATATATGGTGTAACCATGGCATATTTTGGTGGCTGGTTGGATAACTTAATGATGAGGATTTATGAGATCTTTGTTTCTATTCCCATGTTGCCAGTTCTGGTAGTATTCAGTGCTGTATTTTCACCCAGTCTCTGGATCTTAATACTCTTTATGTGTGTATTCTATTGGACTGGACCTGTTTTGACTGTTAGAAGTATGGCTTTGCAGATTAAGGAAGAGACATATATAGAGGCAGCTCATGCCTTAAATGCCTCTACTGGCCGGATTATATTTAAACATATGATCCCCCAATTAATTCCTTATGCTTTTGCCAATATGGCTCTTTCCGTACCAGGCGCAATTGTAGCCGAGGCCTCTATCAGTTTACTGGGCTTGGGAGATGCCTCAGTTGTTACCTGGGGCCAGATCCTCCATGCTGCCATGAAAAGTAGTGCTGTATTAAAAGGCTTATGGTGGTGGGTAGTTCCACCTGGATTAACTATTGCACTACTGGGAATGACTTTTGCGTTTCTAGGATTTTCCATGGATAAAATCTTAAATCCAAAACTAAAGACGAGGTAGATAAGATATGGAAAGAGTATTAGATGTTAAGAATTTAAAGGTTTATTATTATACCAGTAAAGGGCCAGTACGTGCAGTTGATGATATATCCTTTTATTTAAATAAAGGAGAAACACTTGGTGTTGTAGGTGAATCAGGTTGTGGAAAGACAACCTTAGGAACAGCCCTCTTAAACATGCCTACACCTCCAGGTAAAATTGTAGGTGGACAGATATTAATTAATGGTACTGATATAGTTACCCTAAATGAAAATCAGCTGCGTAAAAATGTACGCTGGGAAACAATCGCTATGGTATTTCAGGGAGCAATGAATTCCTTGACTCCTGCCTATACTATCGAGAAACAAATGTTGGAGACCTTAAGATACCACCGGGAATTAGATGACCAGGAAGCCAGGGAAAGAATTAAGAAATATGTAAATCTAGTGGGACTATCAGATGATGTATTAAAGAGATATCCCCATGAATTATCCGGAGGTATGAAGCAAAGGATAGTTATTGCTATGGCCTTATTCCTGGAGCCAGAAATAGTAATCTGTGATGAACCCACTACTGCCCTGGACGTAGTGGTACAGGCCCAGATAATCAATCTCTTGAAAGAGTTAAAGGAAAAACTGCATCTATCCTTTATTTTTGTAACACATGACCTGGCAACAGAAGCAGAAGTAGCTGACCGTATTATGGTAATGTATGCAGGCAAAATTGCTGAGATTGGAACCAATGAACAGATTTATGGAGAACAGGGGCCAATGCATCCTTATACCAGCAACCTGCTGGCAGCTACTCCTCGTTTACACCAAAAAGTGGATAAACTGAGCTTTATTCCAGGTTCTCCTCCTGATTTATTGAACCCACCAACAGGCTGCCGTTTCCATCTCAGATGCCCTGTTGTAATGGATAAATGCAGGACAGAAGAACCACCTCTAAAAGAGGTAGAAAAAGAGCATTATGTTGCCTGTTGGAGGTGTTACAACGATGAGTGATGTAATCCTGGAATTAAAGAATATAAAGAAATGGTTCCCAGTGCGCCGTAATTTATCGCAGATGATAAAGGGAGAACAGCAATATGTAAAGGCTGTTGACGGGGTATCTCTCCAGATTAAACGGGGCGAGATCTTCGGTTTAATCGGAGAATCTGGATGTGGGAAAACCACTACCGGTAAACTAATCATGAAATTAATGGATCCTACTGATGGGCAGATAATCTTTAATGGTGAGGATGTTACCTATCTTAACAAAGAAGAACTCGGCAAATACAAAAGAAATGTGCAGATGATCTTCCAGGATCCCTATGCTTC
>LFRS01000014.1 GCA_001512435.1 Halothermothrix sp. DTU029
AAGAATGAATTATGAGTTTATTTGCTAAAATCAATGTGATATACTTATTACAACTGAAATACTATGGAAACAATTTTTGCAGGGAAAAGACAAAATGTTTTGTCCCGATTAATAAAGGAGTCCTTTACTTATGGAATATGTAATAAGAGATATGGATAAGTTAGAGTATAGGCTTCTGGAAAAATTCCTGTATGAAGCCATATTTGTTCCGGAAGAAGCTGTACCCCCACCAGAAGATATAATTAAGAATCCAGACTTACAGGTTTATATAGATGGTTTTGGAGACAAAGAAGGGGATCTGGCTGTTGTTGCTGAGGTAGATAAAAAAATTGTGGGGGCAGCCTGGACACGTATAATGAATGATTATGGGCATATCGATGACGAAACACCGTCAATCGCCATTTCCCTGTATAAAGAGTACCGTGGTCATGGTATAGGTACAGCAATGATGAAAGAAATACTTGTAAGATTAAAGTCAAGGGGTTATAGGAAGGCTTCTCTTTCAGTCCAGAAAGCAAATTATGCAGTCAGGATGTATCTGAAGTTAGGTTTTGAGATTGCTGATGAAAATGAAGAAGAATATATCATGGTCTGTAGTCTAGCACAGTAGCACAGGGGGACTAGCACAGAGGGACGGTTCTCCTGTGTTGTTTTATAGGCCAGGATATATTTTAGGCGTTCAAGCTAAATAATAGTAAACTTTTTATAGAGATATTATCTTTATGGAGTAGATTATTGTGAGATAAGTGATTGGTCGTATAATAATAGAAAAAGGAAGTGTTAATATGTGGCAGGACCTTGAAAGACCATGGCAGATAGCCTTTGAGATGGCCTGGGAGGCATATAGAGGCGGTACCATACCGATAGGGGCGGTAATTACAGATGCTGAAGGTAATGTGGTTTCCAGAGGGAGAAACAGGATATATGATAGGAAAGGGAGTACTCCCCTTGCCGGTACCAATATGGCCCATGCTGAGATGGATGCCCTTTTCGGACTAGCTGAAAGGGAGCATCCAGAAATCAGAACTTACATATTATATACTACTTTAGAGCCCTGCCCAATGTGCTTCGGGACAGCAGTGATGATGAACATAAGAAAGATATATTTTGCTGCCCGGGATGGCTTCGCAGGAGCCACTGCCCTGAATGAAAAACTGGATTATATCAGGAATAAGAATATAGTAATAAAACAGGGAAATAAAGAGATGGCGGCTTTTCAACTGATACTGCAGACTGCCTTTGAATACGGACGTCAGCATGCAAGGCTGGAAGAGATTATGGGTACATGGCGGGAAATCGATGAGGGTAGTGTAGCTTATGGACAAGTATTATATGGGAAGAAATACTTTGAAAAAGCTGCCGGTGAAAATAAACAAATTTCCCGTGTATATGATGAGGTAATAGAAGGATATATCCTTACAGGAGGGTTAGAATGAATAATGTAAAGCATTCTTACGGCTAAAGAATACGAAATTAACCAGCTGGAGGAAAGTGAATATAGAAAATGGCTGGAGATCTGCTATAGATCGGGACAAGTTCTTCTGAACAGTTGGTGCAATGGCTGACTGAGATGGGGGTTCCCCTGCCCCCTGTGAAGACGTTGTCCATTGAGGATGTTATTCACGATGCTGTAGTGGAAGGGCCTGTTCCTGAATTGGCGGAGGAAATCCGGCAGCTTCATAAGGAATATTATGAGAGAAAGCGTCCTACTCCTGGTTGAGTGGAACCTTTAGTGTCCGGCTAATTTTATTTCGTTTAAAGATTAAAGGGAATTGGAAGAGACAAATACTTTGTGATATATTTATTTTATGATAATGGGAACTTTAAAAAGATGTTAATTATAAAACACACAGGGATATTACAGTAACATTTCAGGTGAACCGTCCTCCTGTATCTCCCTGTGTCTTTTCGCTGCGTGGAAGGTGATAGGGATGAAAAAATATATCAGGAGAACTATCATAATTTATTTAGTGTATTTATTGCTAACAGGTGTCCTGATATTTTTGTGTTTTGAAAATGATCCCTTATTACAGGCAGATAATCCAGGTATTGAAAGTTATTGGAGTGAGACCACTGGCCCGGATCAAGTAGTCCTAATAGATGATAGAAGTGATGCCTGGCTTAGCCGTTTGTATTTAATTGAAAATGCGGAGGAAACTCTGGATATTGCTTATTATACTATCTATAAGGGTACTTCAGGAGAGCTCTTTTATGCCAGTTTACTGGAAGCTGCTGACCGGGGAGTTCAGGTACGTATCCTCCTGGATGGTCTTTTCCATAACTTGAATGGCCCCTATAGTGGTATAAAGTATGCCCTGATAAATCATCCCAACATAGAGTTTAAATTTTATGAACCTTTAAATTTATTTAAACCCTGGACCCTGCAAAACAGGCTTCATGATAAATATATTATCATGGATAAGGAATTAGTATTGATGGGTGGCAGGAATATTGGTGATGGTTATTATATAGATAACTATGATGGTGCCAGGGTTTATGACCGGGATATAATTATAATTAATGGGGATAAAGATAATTTTAATAATAGTGTTGTCAAAGATATTGTGGCTTATTATGATCTGCTCTGGGAATATGAGTTTTCCTCCTATCCCGTGAAAAAGTTAAATTCCCTGCAGAAAAAGCTGGCCAGTAAAAAAGAGGCTTATTTAAGGGGACAACTGGCAGAGTTCAGGGATAAAAATCCTGCCATGTTTACTCAGACCACTGATTGGAGAAGCAGAGCTGTCTCAACAAATAAAATAACATTAATAAGCAATTCTATTAGTCGTTTAAATAAGGATCCCAGGATTTTGAGAGAGGCAGGTAGGATTATAGAGGATGCAGAGAGTGTATTTATCCTGAGCCCATATATAATCCCAACAAAGCAGATGTTAAAATACATAGATTTTGAAGAACTTCGGGATACTGAAATTTGCATCTTGACCAACTCCCTTGCTTCCAGCCCCAATTATCCGGGTATTGCAGGCCAGATAAATAAAAGGAAGCAGGCTGTTGATTTTGCTACGTATTTTTATGAATATCAGGGTGATGGCTCAATTCATGCCAAGGCAATTACCATTGATGATAGAAGCAGCCTGATAGGTTCCTTTAATATTGATGCCAGAAGTTGTTTTTTAAGTACAGAAAGCATGGTTTTTATAGATAGCAAAGATTTCAATCAATTATTGAAGAATTCAATAGAGGATCTTAAAAAGGAGGCCTTGCTGGTAGGGGAGGATTATTCCTATGTAAAAAATCCATTAGTTGAAGAACGGGAAGTGCCTATATTTAAGGGTATAATAGTAGGTTTTTTAAGGTTCTTTGTTTATTTTATTGATTTTTTATTATAGATGCCGGACATAGGGATGGCAAGAGCCCCCCGTGTTCTTTAGAAGGGTGCTGAAAAATGGAGAAGATAAAAGATAAAGTAAGAGAGCTTACCGGGTTTACAGTAGAGAAAATTAGCCGGATGGAGGAGGATACCAATAATAATGTTTTCCGGGTGACTGCGGGAAATAAAGATTATATTTTTAAAATATACCGCAGTAAAGACTGGCCTGAAGATGGTAAACTATTGTTTATTAACAGTAAGTTACAGGAGTATCAGATAAAAAGTGTAAAAATAATTGCCTTTGATAGAAATGACCCTGATTTTTCTAATGGTTTTTTGCTGGAAGAAGTGGTACCAGGAAGAGCTGCCAGCCAGCTTACCTTTGATGAAGAAGATGAAAAAGAGTATTACAGGAAATTGGCTGTTCTTATATCCCAGGTACATAGTATACCTCTTTATAATTTCGGTTATATTGGCAAAGGAAAACCTGAATACAGTAGTATGTTTTCTTTTTTTCAGCATGAATTTGATAATAGATTCAGGGCTCTGCTAGAAAATAATATTTTTTCTCCAGAGCAGTGGAGAAAAATGAAAGATTTGTTATTGATGGGAATGAAGGAATATAAGGATCTTCCTGCTGTTTTATGCCATGGAGACCTGGCCAAAGATAATCTTATCATTGCTGAAGATGGTACATTGACTCTAATTGACTGGGATGATGCCATGGCCTATAATTGGATGGCAGATATAGCCATAATGACCTTTGGCATGAAGATGAGTTATAATGAAGATTATTATTGTATTATGATAAAGGCCTTTATGGATAGTTACCAAACAGCATACAGTAAAGAGGCTTTTGCTGGATTTGAACAGTATTTCCATATCTGGATTGGGTTAGAATGGCTTTCTTATTATATCGAAACCAGGGATGAAGGCATGAAGGAGAAGATCAGGGAGTATCTTGATAAGATTTGTATGCAAGACCAGGTGTAGTTAAGGAAGGTAAAAATAATCGGAAAAAATTGAAGAAAGCTTTAGTATATGATATATTTATTTTGATGGATTTCTAAACTGCTGTAAAAAGGGCTATATTATTATAAGGGGTATGCTATTATGCTTAAAAATAAGTTTTTTAGAATTGGAGCAGGAATATTACTTGTTTTTTTAATTATTTATGTTGGCTCACAAATTGAGTGGGTTTTTTACCCCTTAGTTGTGTTATTTCAGACCTTATTTATTCCGATTATTCTGGCTGGATTTTTTTATTATTTATTACGGCCAGTGGTGAAATTGTTTAATAAGAAATTACCGGCAACTCTTTCTGTATTAATTGTGTATATTATTTTAATCTGCCTGGTGATTGGTTTCCTGGTCCTGATAGGGCCGGTCTTGAAGAAGCAGTTATATAGCCTGTTGGATAGCATGCCTGCAATTTTTGCGGAGATTCAAAAGAGGTTAACAAATATTAAGGAAATGGATTTTTTACAGTTGGAGCAAGTGGCTGAGGTTTTAGACCTGGAGCATCTCTTTTTTGAATTAGGGGATTTGATTAACCGGTTGATAAGATATTTTACCGCCAATATTTCCAATATTGTAGGCCAGTTAGCAAATACTGTACTTAGTTTAGTAATTGTACCCTTTATCCTTTTTTATCTCTTGAGGGATGGAGACAGGTTAGGTGAATCTATTATAAATCTCTTTAGGGAGGATAAGCGTGAACTGGCCCGTTCTATCCTTAGTGATATAGACCAAACCCTTAGTGCCTATATACAGGGCCATGGGCTGGTCTGCCTCTGTGTAGGCTTGCTTTGCTATATAGCCTTTCTGGTAATAGGACTGGATTATGCCTTATTGCTGGCGGTCATAGCAGGAATAACGGAAATAATACCATATTTTGGCCCCTGGCTGGGGTCAATTCCTGCTGTTATAGTAGGCCTTTTTCAGTCTATGGGAAAAGGTATCATAGTCATTATCGTTATAATAATTGTGCAGCAGATTGAGAGTAATTTTATAACACCACAGGTTATTGGCAAGAAGATGAAGATGCACCCTATTGTAATTATGTTGTTGATATTACTTGCTGGCAGGCTGGTTGGCTTAATTGGAATGATTATGGTTGTTCCCCTTTATGCAGTCTCGCGGGTTGTTGTCTCCTATGTTTTGGGAGTCAAGAGGGGTGAAATTAAAATGTAAAAATAGTGGGCGGGAAACCGCCCTTTTTATAAGACCTGCTATGGAGAATTAATGAAAATCTTGTCAGTATAGATAGGATGATCCAATTTAAAAATATAAGAGTAGAGGAGGAGTTCAATCTTGAAGAAATTGCTGAAACATATGAGAAAGTATATATTTTTTGCGCTTTTATGTCCTGTCCTGATGGTCCTGGAAGTTTTGGCAGATATTTACATACCTTATCTTATGTCTCGCATTGTTGATATAGGGATAGTAAATCAGGATATAGAATATATTGTCCAGCTTGGTCTGATAATGGTGGTAGCAGCTTTATTGGCTATGGTATTTGGTATTTTAAGCTCTCATTTTGGTGCCAGGGCTGGTTATGGTTTTGCCTCGGGAATTAGAGATGAAGTCTTTGAAAAGGTCCAGGGTTTTTCTTTTGCTAATCTGGATCAGTTCAGTGTTTCTTCATTGATAACCAGGCTTACCAATGACTGTAATACTATTGGCCAGGTTACCATGATGAGCCTCCGGATGGCGGTCAGGGCACCTTTTATGATGCTTTTTGCCTTGATAATGGCTTTGCGTATAAATGCCTCCTTGGCCAGGGTTTTTATGGTGGCTATTCCTGTAACAGCTTTAGTTATAGTAGTTATAATGATAAAGGCCAGACCCTTGTTTAGGAAAATGCAGACCTGTGTAGACAGAGTAAATGCTGTTATACAGGAGAATTTGACTGGCATCAGGGTTGTGAAGTCTTTTAACCGTCAGGATTTTGAAGAGGGGAAGTTTAAGGTAAGAAATGATGATTTGAAGAATACTGCCTTAAAGGCTATATCCCTGGTTATCTTTATGATGCCTTTGTTAAATTTAATCATCTATTCCACAATTATTGCTGTTTTATGGTTTGGCGGTTTACAGGTTACTGCAGGTACCATGGGTGGTGGTGAACTGATCTCTTTTATCACCTATATTACCCAGATTTTAATGTCCTTGATGATGATGTCCTTTTTCTTCATGCAATTTATCCGGGGTTCTGCTTCTGTCAGCAGGGTATTGGAGGTTTTAAATACAGAATCAGAAATCAAGGAAGTTAAGGAACCCATTACTGAGCTAAAGGATGGTTCTCTTGCTTTCAAAAATGTTTATTTCCGTTATCCTGGCAGTAAAGAATGTATTTTAAAAGATATTAATTTTAGCATTGAAACAGGGGAAGTACTGGGGATTATTGGTTCAACGGGTTCTTCCAAGTCAACTCTGGTCCAGTTAATACCAAGGCTTTATGATGTAAGTGAGGGTAGTGTTATTGTAGGTGGCCATGATGTCAGGGAGTATGAATTAAAAGCCTTAAGGGATCAGGTGGCTTTTGTCCTGCAGAAAAACACCCTCTTTTCCGGTACTATAAGGGAGAATATGCAGTGGGGTAATGAGGAGGCTACAGATGAAGAGATTATCAGAGCCCTCAAGCAGGCTCAGGCCTGGGAGTTTGTTTCTAAATATGAAGATGGCCTGGACCACCGGGTTGAACAGGGTGGCAGTAATTTCTCCGGTGGCCAGAAACAGAGATTGACAATAGCCAGGGCCTTGCTCAAAAACCCTAAAATTATTATCCTGGATGATTCCACTAGTGCAGTGGATATGGCTACAGATGCCAGGATTCAGCAGGCCTTCAAAGAGGAATTGAAGGGTGTGACCACTATCATTATAGCCCAGAGGATTTCCTCTATCCAGCATGCTGACAGGATCCTGGTGATGAATGAGGGTAAAATTGAATCCTTTGGTAAGCATGAGGAATTACTGGAGATATCTCCTGTTTACAGGGAGATCTATGAGACACAGCAGAGAGGGGTGATGGTAGGATGAGAGGACCCAAACCTGGCCCTATGAAATTAAGACCTGATAATCCAGGAAAAACCCTGCTCAGGCTCTTTAGTTATTTTAAATTTAATAAATTTCTTTTCATTGCTGGTTTATTAGCTATAATTATCAGTAGTATAGCCCAGATAGCAGCTAATGCTATGTTAAGCCCGATTATTGATTCATTGATTCAGGGTCGTGGCAGAGCTATCTTTATCAGATATATTCTTATTATGGTGGTAATGGTAATTATAATATCACTGGCCCAGTATCTGGGAAGCCTTTTTATGGCCAAATTATCCCAGAGAACGGTGCATAAGATCAGGGAAGAGATGTTTTCCCATATGGAGAAATTGCCGGTTTCTTTCTTTGATCGTCATCCTCATGGTAAATTAATGTCTACATTTACCAATGATGTGGATATGCTTAACCAGGCCCTGGAACAGAGTGCTTCCCAGGTTACCATCTCTGTGGTAACAGTAGTGGGGACCTTTGCCATGATGCTCTATTTAAGCCCTATCCTGACCCTGGTAGTTGTCGGCATGCTGATATTTATGCTGCTTGCTGTAAAATATGTGGGCCAGAGGTCGGCCAAAAATTTCCGTTACCAACAGGCCGCCCTGGCTGATATGAATGGCTATATAGAAGAGATGATGTCAGGCCAGAAGGTAGTCAAGGTTTTTAATTATGAAGAACGGGCTATTGATAAATTCAGGAAGAAGAATGAAGAGCTCAGGAAGGCCAGTACCCTGGCCTCCACCTATGGTGTAATGCTGATGCCAATAATGGGGAGCCTTTCCTTTGTCCTTTATGCTCTGGTCTCCATGCTGGGGGCCCTGCTGGTAATCAAGAATAGAATGAGTGTTGGTAATATTGCTGCCTACCTGCAGTATACCAGGACCATTTCCCGGCCTATTACCCAGGTCTCCAACCAGTTTAATATCCTGTTTGCCGCCCTGGCAGGGGCAGAGAGGATTTTCAATTTAATGGATGAGGAGATAGAGGCTGATGAGGGTGATGTAAGCCTGGTTAAGGATAGTGAGGGGAATTTCTACTGGCGGGTTCCTGGAGAAGATGGCCAGGCAGAAATGGTTCCCGTCAGGGGCTATATAACCTTTGAGGATGTCAATTTTGGTTATACTCTGGAGAAACAGGTGTTGAAAAAGATAAATCTCTATGCCAAACCAGGCCAGAAAATAGCCTTTGTAGGCTCTACCGGTGCCGGAAAGACCACCATTACCAACCTGATTAACAGGTTTTATGAGATCAATGAGGGAGTTATCCTCTATGATGGGATTGATATAAGAAGGATAAAGAAGCATGACCTGCGGAGCACGATGAGTATAGTATTACAGGATGTCCACCTCTTTGAGGGGACAGTGGCTGATAATATAAGGTATGGAAGGCTGGATGCTACTGATGAAGAGGTGGTGGAAGCAGCAAAACTGGCCAATGCTCATTATTTTATCAAGAACCTGCCTCAGGGTTATGAGACCATGCTGACTATCGATGGCCAGAACCTTTCCCAGGGAGAACGGCAGCTCCTTTCCATCGCCAGGGCAGCTGTGGCCAATCCCGTTATACTGATCCTGGATGAAGCCACATCCTCAGTTGATACCAGGACAGAGAAACTGATAGCAGAGGGTATGGACAAATTGATGGAAGGCAGGACCACTTTTGTAATTGCCCACAGGCTGTCTACAGTCCGGGATGCCAATGCCATAATGGTCCTGGAGGGTGGAGAAATAATCGAGCGGGGAGACCATGATGATTTGATGGAACAGAAGGGACATTATTATGCCCTGAATACTGGTGCAATAGAGTTAGAATAAGGTCACAGGGTTGACACACAGGGGTGACAGAGGAGAGGAGAACCGTCCCCCCTGTGCTATTTTTTTGCTGTAAAAATAGGAGGTTAAAGTTGATGAAAAGCAGGACATTAACTAAATTTGCTAAATATGTTTCCCTCGGTATCCTGGGAATGCTTGGCCTGTCTTTTTATATACTTGCTGACACTTTCTTTATTGCCAACCGGCTGGGGCCAGACGGCCTGGCAGCCCTTAATCTGGCCATTCCCATCTATAGCTTTATCAGTGGGCTGGGCCTGATGCTTGGCATTGGGGGAGCTACCAAATATGCCATCTTAACAGCCCGGCAGGAAGGAGAAAAGGCAAATAATTACTTCAATAATACATTGTTCATGGGATTTCTAATATCTGTCGTACTTATTTTTATTGGTATATTTGGTTCGGCCAATCTAAGCCGCCTCCTTGGAGCAGATAAAAGTACTTTCCAGATGACCAATATCTATTTAAAGACGATTCTCCTTTTTACACCAGCCTATATTTTGAATAATATCATGCTGGCATTTGTTCGTAATGATGGGGCACCACGCTTGTCCATGCTGGCCATGCTTACCGGTAGTTTCTCCAATATTATTCTTGATTATATCTTTATGTATCCATTGAATATGGGCATGTTTGGGGCTGCCTTTGCTACCGGCCTGGCTCCCATTATTAGCTTAGCGGTCTTATCAAGCCATTTTAGGAAAAAACGTAATAGGTTTTATATCAGTAAGTTCAGACCGGAAATAAATGTTTTTTCCGCTATCTGCAGCCTTGGTATGTCTTCCTTAATTACTGAGCTTTCATCAGGGATTGTCCTGATAATATTTAACCTGCTTATCCTGAATCTCACTGGAAACCTTGGGGTTGCTGCTTATGGTATTGTGGCAAACCTGGCCCTTGTTGCTACAGCGGTATTTGTCGGTATTGGCCAGGGAATCCAGCCTTTGGCCAGCCGTGATTTTGGCAAAGGCAGGCTGGAGGAGTTGAAGAAAACCCTGCAATATGCTATAGTTCTTTCTATTTTGATTGCAGTCTTTTTCAATTTGATAGCCTTTGCCTTTACCGATAAGCTGGTTTCTATTTTTAACAGTGAGGATAATCTAAAGCTGGCCGGACTGGCCGGAAAAGGTTTACGCCTTTACTTTACAGGTTTTATTTTTGCTGGTTTAAATATCGTAATCACTGCCTATCTGAGTGCCATTCAGAGAGCAGGGCAGGCCTTTTTTATCTCCATTGGCAGGGGTTTTATTGCTATCATTCCCCTTGCCTTAATCCTCTCCTATCTTTTTGCCATGGAGGGGGTCTGGCTGTCCTTCCCGGCAGCAGAGGTCACCACAGCAATGATTTCTGCCTATTATCTGATTCAATTGGACAGGAGAGAGGTCCGGGTAACAGGAGAGGTTTTTAATTAAATCTTTAAGTTTGTATAAGGGAATAAAAAAATGACACAGGGGAATTGTCCCCTGTGTCATTTTTCTTCCTCTGTCGTTTTTTTATAAATTACTGGATGGTGCTGCCGGCGAAAAAGCCCATCCGGATAGCAGTTCCGATTTTTCCGACCTGTACACAGTCACCGGCAACCCTGGTCTTTTTCGGATATTTTTCCATGATCTTTTCGGCTATTTCCCTGTTTTCTTTCATCCCTAATGAGGTTACCACTGTGTCAGCAGGAATGAGCCAGGTACTTCCGTCTTCTTTTTC
>LFRS01000007.1:0-1944 GCA_001512435.1 Halothermothrix sp. DTU029
TTACCCAATAAAACAGGTATATCATTCTGTTGTAGAGCAATCCAGTAGAGATTACCCATTCCAGGCCAGCTGAAAATACCTTCAAAGATAATCGCTCCACCAAAAGATGTGAGCAGGCTCATTACAGACATGGTTACAATTGGTGGTGCTGCTGACCTTAAGGTATGGCCATATAAGACTCTATTTTCCGGAATACCCCTGGCCCGGGCAGACATGATATAATCCTCCTGTAAGGTACCCAGAACAATATTCCTGATCAGATAGGCCCCTCCCCAGGCCCTTAAAAGGATCATGGTTAACACAGGTAAAGCCATATGATAGAGAATATCCAGATAATACATAAAACCGGTTGGCGGTGGTGTAGAAAGAATACCTCCTGAAGGGAATAAATTCAACTTATAAACAAAGAACATGATCAGCATCATTCCTAACCACCAGAAAGGCATACCATACACTATCATGGTTAATATGGAAGTAGATTGGTCCAGCAATCCACCTGGTTTCTGGGCCTTTTTGATACCTAAAAAGATACCTATTAAAATATTAAAAAAGGCTGATACTGTAAACAGTAATGCCGTTTTGGGAATGGCTTCACCAACAATTATACTAACATTTCGTTCACCAGCTGAGGAAGTCACACTGGTTGATTTGCCCAGATTAAAGGTTAATGTATCATAGGTACGCCAGAAGACTCTCACTATCATAGGATCGTATAAATGATATCTTCTATAAAGCTCGTCCCTACGGAGAGCTTTCAATTCATTAATTTCTTCTACTGTGTAACCGGTTAAGTCTCTGGCCAGAAACTCTCCCTGGATCATTTCTTCAATCTGGGATCTCAATGTTGCCTCCATGGAGGCATTGAATAAGGCCGATAATATAAAAATTATAATAGCATAATTTATAATTGCATAAATAATCCGTTTAATTGCGTACTGGCCGTACAAAAATATCACCTCTGTTTATCAAGTTCTCAACTGTCCTGGTAAATCCGGTAATATATTTAAAAGAAGAAATATGCCCCCGAACACCGGGGGCATATTTATCTTTTAATCTACCTAGTAAAGCAAGATTGTTACTGTAACGGTAGAAGGTGTAGCCCCTTCAGCAGATGCTATAGCCATAACTGTATAGGAACCAGGTGCCAGGTTCTTTGTAACTTCTCCTGAAATCTCGGAAACAAATCTTCCGGCTCTCATTGGATATACTTCAAATTCGATTTCTTCTTCATCTGTTAACAGGAACAGCTGGACATTACCATCTAAAGCAGGTTCTCCTTCTTTTTCTGGATATTCTACTGTTGATACATGGATATCTACTACTACGTCTTCACCTCTGCCGGCTATAGCAGGCATATCCAGTTCATCAATCTGTAACCTGGAGGTACGGAACTCATTCATCCAGTAATCTGGTTCAAATGGATAGCTTTCATCTCTATTGGCAGTTAATTCAACAAAGTTAGCTGTAAAGTCCAGACTGGTCATGATGAATGGGCCATTACTGATATAGGCATGACCGTACTTGTCAATGAAGTCTATAGCAGCCTGATAACGGGCAACTGCTTCTTCTGCTGTAATAAAGTCTTCAATATATTCTGGTACGTGTTTCTCGGCAATCATCTTCTGTAATTCAGCCTTGATATCAGCCACACAGGTAGGCCTGATAACGTCTACTTGTACAGCACCCTGTGTAGAGGCATCAAAGGCATATTTTTCACCTGAAGCACCGCCATTAATTACCATTCTGGCTAATGCCTCAACTACTTCCCAGCTTACACCAATACCTGCGTTGGCACTGGTAGACCAGCCAGGAGCACCTCTACCTGCAACCCTATTTTCATCAGCGGGGAACTGGAAGTCAAAGTAATTTGTAATCTGATTATTTTCAAAGTCGTATACTGTACCTACTCCCACATCTGCACCGCCAACATAGGAAGCATAAGCT
>LFRS01000007.1:1989-2131 GCA_001512435.1 Halothermothrix sp. DTU029
GCAGACCATAGCTACCTTTAGAGAAGGCTTTTACGCCTGGGCCAACTTCCACCCACTTCCTGCTGCCTGAATCATACTGCTGAATCTGTTATCTTTTAAAGCTTCAATCCTGCGCCTGCCCTGTTCATATATCCGCCAGACA
>LFRS01000032.1 GCA_001512435.1 Halothermothrix sp. DTU029
CTGGCCAGGGACCTGGACCTGGTCAGGGAAACGGGGGCAGGCTATCATCTCTGCCATATCAGCACCAGGGAATCCCTGGACTTAATCAGGGAGGCCAAAAGGGAAGGGCTACCTGTCAGCTGTGAGGTAACCCCTCACCACCTGCTCCTTGCTGACCAGGATATTGATCTTGAGGATGCAGATTACAAGATGAACCCTCCCTTACGCAGCGAGGAGGACCGGCTGGCCCTGCTGGAGGGGGTAATTGACGGCACCATTGATATCATCGCCACTGACCATGCCCCCCATCATCAGGAGGAAAAGGCCAGGGGCTTTGCGGAGGCCCCCTTCGGTATCGTCGGACTGGAGACCTGTTTCCCCTTGCTCTATACCTATCTGGTACTGGAAGGGATTATCTCCCTGGAGCGGCTGGTGGAGATGCTGGCAGACAAACCGGCCAGCCTGTTCGGCCTGGATACGGGAGTGCTGGAGCCGGGCCGGGAGGCGGACCTGGCCATCATTGATCCGGAGGCCTCCTTTGTCATAGATGTGGAGGACTTCCATTCCAAAGGCAGGAATACCCCCTTCAAGGGTTACCGCTGCCGGGGTAAAATCCTCCGGACCTTTGTAGCTGGCAGGGAAGTCTATGCCGGAGACTGAGCCTGGACCCGGGTTTAGCAGGCCTGAGTCATGAATCAACAGGCCTGCAGGCATGCTTTATATAGAAGAGTGAAGTCAGGGGAAATATATGAATATATGAGGGAAGGGTAAGTCAGGATAAGGAATATATTAAGGTGGGATAAGTGATGAAATTAACAGAGGATATGCTGGTTATCAAGAATGAGGAAATTGCCCGGGATATCTATGA
>LFRS01000119.1 GCA_001512435.1 Halothermothrix sp. DTU029
GTCAGCAGACCTTATGGTAGACAATCTATGGGCGATAATAAAGCTGGTCCTCCCTTTTAATATCTTAGCAATAGCATTCTGGATAAGCTGTTCCGTCTCGGTATCAATAGAGGATGTAGCCTCATCCAGGATAAATATCCTGGGGTCAGAAATGACAGCCCGGGCAAAGGAAATTAATTGTTTCTGTCCTGTGGATAAAAGGCCGCCGCCTTCCCCTACATCTGTATCATAACCATGTTCCAGTTTCATGATAAAGTCATGGGCATTGACCAGTTTTGCCGCCTGGATTATCTCCTCGTCAGTGGCATCCAGCTTACCATACCGGATATTCTCCTCAATACTTCCGCTAAAAAGATGTGGAGTCTGTAACACAAAACCGATATTTTCATGCAGCCACAATTGAGGCCTCTCCCGGTAATCGACCCCGTCTATCAGTATCTCTCCCTTTTCCGGTTCATAGAAACGGCAGAGGAGGTTTACAATTGTACTCTTCCCGGAACCGGTCTGCCCCACCAGGGCTATAGTCTCTCCAGCCTTGACCTCCAGATTGAAATTCTCCAGTACCTCTTCCCCTTCTTTATAATGGAAAGATACATTCCTGAAACTGATATCTCCCTTAATAGGAGGCCAGTTTTCCCTGTTGGGCTTAAAACTGTCACCGTATTTCCTGATTACCTCTGCACTGTCCTTTATCTCCGGCTCTGTATCAAGGATAGAAAAGGTCCTTTCCGCTGCAGCTTGGGCATACTGCAACTCCACGAAAATCCTGCCCAGCTGCATTATAGGATCAAAAAAAACCATCGTATATGAGATGAACATGACCAGGGTCCCGTACTCTATCTCCTGTAAAAAGACGCCCTTTCCGCCGTAATATAAAACCAA
>LFRS01000176.1 GCA_001512435.1 Halothermothrix sp. DTU029
CAATATATGCCAGAAAAGGGCTTTCCGATATATTTGACATTTTGTCAGAAGCTGCATTGTTAATAAGAAAGCCACTGGTTACAGATGAATTGTCAGGATTTACCACTTATATTGATGAGGAATTTATTGTTTTTCTAAATAGTAGATTTACTCTGGGACATGAACGTTTTACCGGTGCCCACGAATTATATCATCTGACCTATAATGCTGATATTCTGAAGAGAGAAACGATTATTCCGGATGATGAAAAATATAAATCAGAAGATGAAAAGGCAAATATATTTGCTGCTGAATTATTGATGCCTGAGGATTATGTAAAAGAAGTATTTTATAAAATCGTTAATGTAGATAAGGACAGTGTCTTACCAAGACATATTATCAGGATGCACAATTTTTTTAAAGTAAGTTATAAGGCCATGTTGAAGAGACTCATACAACTAGACTTATGTTCTCTTGATAGATATGATGAACTGGTAGAAATCTGTGCACGGGGAAATGAGGAACTGCTTAAGTCTTTAACCAGGCAAGAAGGTTATGATATTGATTTGATAGTTCCATCTAAAGTAACGTATGTGCCTAGAGAGTATATAGAATTTATAAGGACTAATTATGAACGGGG
>LFRS01000153.1 GCA_001512435.1 Halothermothrix sp. DTU029
GGCACCAATTATGTCATGTTTCCGGTCACCTATCATGACTGTATTCTCTCTACTGATCCCGCCTCTATCAAGTACTGTCTTTATTATCTCTGTTTTGTCTGTAAGTGTACCGTCCAGATTTGCTCCACAAATATAACAGAATAAATTACTAAGCCCATATTTATCCAGTATCTCTTCGGCATAAATAGTGGGTTTTGTTGTAGCTATATAGAGCAGGCGGCCTTCAGAATAAAGCTTTCTGAGCAGCTCCTCAATTCCAGGATACAATGTATTATCAAAAACCCCATGTTCAGCATAATACTCCCTGTAATATATGATTGCCTGTAAAGCCTGTGGTTCAGAAAAACCATAAAGCTCCATAAAGGACTCTTTAAGGGGAGGGCCTATAAAGGAAACCAGTTCTTTTAAATCCTTCACTATGATATTGAACTTTTGTAGTGCATACTGGACTGACTTAGTTATACCAGCCTCAGAGTCGATAATAGTACCATCCAGATCAAATATAATATTTCTATACCTCATTTTTCCTCCTGTTTATTGCTCTTTTTTCAATTTCCTTATTTGTTGTTCTGCAAATTCCTTCTCTTCTTCATTGCCGTATTGTATCATTTTTTCATAATACTTTAGTGAAGTATCTTTGTCACATAAAATCATGGAAAGATAAGCAATATTGTTTATAACAATCGTATCAGTTGGATTTTTTTCTTCAGCCAACGCCCCGTATATCTTTATTTTTCAACCACAGTTTATACCTGTATACTCTCAAATATTGTACCGAAAACTTCCCTATATAATTCAAACACACTTACAGGAGCTTCAAATAAAACATGGTAACAGGTATTGTTATCGGCAAAAATCAAATGAATTTGCTGTACAAAGTAGTTCTCTTTTTCATAGCTCAGCTCAAAAATTACACCTTTTTTATCTAAAAATAGTACAGGTTCAAAGACAAACATTTTCCTTAACTGTCCTTCTGTTTCATTAATGATACTGGAATATACAGCTTGCAAAATATCTACATCTGATACAAGGTTATAGTCAGTATAAGAAGGGAAATTATCTATCTTTAATATTGATACTCCAATGAAATTCTCATCAGCAAAATCTTTTAATTCTTCTTTTGAAATGAGCAAATTCAATATATCTCCTTCTTCATCAACATAAGCAAACCAGTTATATGGATGGAGCAATTTAATATTATCATACTGATTTTCAACAAAGTTTATAAAACTCTCCTTTTCAGGGCCTAAATGATTAATACCCCTAATCCCCAAGTAATTAATACTCTTGACCATGGACTTTAAAATATCAGCATATTCTTCTTCCTGGGAATACTCATAAGAATAGGTTACCTCGTACATCAAGTAATTTTCTTTTGCGACAAATAAATAATATAATTCATCCGGGCTTGTCAAAGTAGTTGAATATCCTGTTAAATGACTGATAGTTTCTTCATTGGTTTCACCTTTTGAAAAATCCAGGCCGTATTGTTCAAATATATTCAGCCTATAATCAGCAATTTTATCCAATAATTCAGCTGGAGGTAAATCTCCTTCTTCCTTTGTTAATCTATTGAATTTAACTATAAGTACAGTTTGCAATGCCTGTCCACTTTCAACTTCTTCTCTGTTGACTTTCTCAGGAGTAAATATATAACTGACTTCGCCCAGGTGATCGATAGGCAAAATTGTCCAGCTTTCTGGCACCTCTATTTCAAAATAACTGTTCTCAGCTATATATTTACTCATTTCTATTTCTCCAGCAAACAATGCAGGATTATAGTATAAAAAGCCCAATAATAAAACTGTAAGAAATAAAGGCAAACGGTTTTTATTGTTCTTCATACCTTTTCTCCTCCAATTTTTCATTTTTATCATGAACTCTTTCAATTAGCTTATAAATCGCCCTTTCAATTCCTTATTTCATATAGTTAACGTGCTGTTTTTTTAGTGTATATCTACATCTAGGAAAATTTGAACAACCATAAATTTTTCCATATGGTCCTTTTCTATAAACTAATTTTCCATTACATTTAGGACAAATTAATTGCCTTTCTTTTCTTTTTTGCTCTTTTACAATACTTGCCACTTGCCGATTATGTTCTCGTTTTTTCTTTTTATCTTTGATATTAATTTCATTTAGCATAAATGCAATTTCATTCATCTGTTTAACTGATAAAATTGGCTTTTCTCTATTACTTATAATTGTTCTATAAAGTTGATGAGCATATATAACTGGGCTTTCTGATATAATCTTTTTAAGTTTTCCTTCACCGGTAAATACATTTCATATCCGTATATAACTGATCATATTTTTTATCTCCAACAATATAGGGATTTCTTCTTATTCCAATTACTCTAATTAAAGGCAAAATCCAGGAGCAGCCTCATTGCTTCTGTCCCATACCCTTTATTCCAATATTTTTTATATACTATCATGATGCCTGCTTTCAACAGTTCCATTTATATGATTAACATCCAATAATCCACTTATAAAAGGGTAGTCATTAATAGCGGCCACTCAGAAGATCTTTTAAAACATTAATTATCTTTCCAAAATGCCTTAATAAACGCTCTTCAATAAAAGGTCGGTCTAAAATACTAAATCTAATTAATCTGTCAACTATATGATTGGAAATCATCCTTTTATACTCATCAGTATCATCAAATCTATGTACAATAAGATTTCCCTTTCTCTCTTCCTCACAAAGCCTGCCATATAAATCCTCTACTATTATCTCACTTAAAACCTCTACTTCATTTTCACTTACATATTCTGGCTCCCATCCTGTTATACCTTTTATAAACCCGGCTTCATCTATTTCGTAAATTGAACAGGATTTACCTATATATATAATTTCAAATGCATTTTTGTAACATTCGTAGATTTCAGGTATCCCTTCCTCATTTATATCCATTATAAAATCAAAATCATCTTTTGGGGCACCAAATAATAAGGCTGTAACTATAATTATCAACGGCATAAACGTATGCTTTGCCATGGCTTGAAACACCAGGTTTCAGGATTTTTAAGTTATGTATAGGAGATACGTGATATAACATAATATTTCCCTTTCTCAAATGCTATTTTTTCTAAAAAATATCGTATTAAAAACTTTATATTATACTGCTAACCTCAAACAACATATTTTCTTTCCATTTCTTTTATCAAATCCATAATACGTTCTGAATACGCAACTAAATTATTCTCTTTTGCCACAGTATTATATATTTCAAAAAACTTAAATGGATTGTTTACTGTTTCAACAATTACATCCTTGCCACATATTTCTATAACCTTATTTACCATATAATAACCTATTACATGACCGCTCATAGGTAAGTATTGGTTTATGTTGTTGACATCTTCTATACCATCTATAAAAATTTCAATCATTTTTTTATCCAATTTTCCTATTAATTCAGGTGCTTTTTTATACAATTCCCTGTATTTCATCGCATAGCTTTTTAGAAATGGATCTTTTAATTTATGAAAATCATTATAAATACATTTTTCCGTATCTATTTGATCAGCAACTCCCTCACAATGGATTTGATTAATTACATTAATTATTCCCCTATCCTCTACTTCAACTTTTGAAATATCAAAACACAAGATTTTATTTCTATATAAATGGTGTAACTCATGAGCTAATACCAGCTCCAACAAATCCTGTTCTTCCAGAACTAATGCAAATAAGACATCAAAAATGATAATATCATATCCTCTTGCATCAAAGGCAAATATCAAAAAGAAAATTTCCGCTTCTTTATTAAATCAATTTGCCGGCAAATACTCCAAGGTATATTTTAAAATTCTTTTTTCATTTATCTGGCTTTTATATTCGTTTAAAAAAATATTTATTTTATCTTCACTTTTCAACACATTGTTATAATGTAGAAGGATATTTTTTATTACCTCATTATCTCCATTAAGTATCTCTTCTCTTTTTTGATTTTTTGATGGCATATAGGCAATCTTAAAGAGTTCTTGAAAAATTTCCCTACTAAACTCAGCTTGAATTAATTTCGCATATCCTGGATTGGCAAATAACTCATCCCATATTTCTTCAGAAGGATTATTATCTTTCTGCAAAAGATTCACAACTTTAAAAAATTGCTCAACTCCAGTAAAATCATATTTTAACATTTTATATTCACCCCATTATTAATAAATAGTGATTATATTATAATTACATATTAAATTAATTCTCTTTATATAACACTTTAGCGGAAGGAACATATTTGGAAGTACCCTCCAGATGTATATCTTTATCATCAAAAAATATATAGGCTCCAAATGCCTTTAAAACTTCTTCTTTTGGGGATCCACCCATGAAAAATGCTTGCAAACCTTCATTTTGTTATATCTTTTCTGACTCCTCTGAAAATATAACAGCATCAGCATCAAAGGCAATCCTGATTTGTTTAGTGTTTTAATCTCATAAGATGTATCTGAATTATATATTAAACCGGCTGCCATACCGGCATTTATAGCATTCTGGACATCTTCTTCTTCAGCTGAAAGAAATAAATCAACCTTTAATGCTTTTAAATATGGAGCTAAAGGAGAACCGCTGGTGAATACTGCTCTGGTAATATCTAAATTATAATGTTCAATAGAGTTAAAAATTCTCAAACTGGTATCTGTATTATTTCTGGACATTATAATTACTTCTGTTTTCCTGTTCCCCTCCATAATTTTGTTCAACCTCAGTAAACCAGAAACCAGACTAAAGCCTATTCCAGGTTTTAAATTATCATCTTCATGTTCTATTTGATATTTACTATATGCTTCTAATCCCTCTTCTAATATTTTATTTTCTTTTGATAATTCAAATAATGCCCTGGAAGAGATTCCAACTACCAGATAATTAGATAGATCATAGGACGACATTTTACCGCTATAGCAATTTATTTTAATATATCCAGTTACTGCTCTGCAAAACCCTTTGTTTTATTTGTGCAGCTTTTGTATAATGAAGATCTGGATTCCTCAGTGGATCATATACACCCGCACCCATAGAAACAACAACTATCAATCATATCTAATCCAATGTAAGGTCATCTAGCACTTTAGCAAAATAGCCTTCCGCCAGCTGTAGTTAAACTATAATAACCGTTGCCATAATAAAGCAATTTTCCTTTAAATTGTTTTAAATAAGTCCATAAGCTCCTCGCAGTCCTCCATTACTGAATATATATTTTTAATTAATTTCCAATTATATATAAAATTCATTGAAAAGTATATTTTTCCTTCTTTGTTAACAAAAAAATATATTAATACCTTTTATACTAATTAAAATGCAGACTTTTTGATTAAGTCTGCATCTTATTCTTAAAATTTTATGATATTTTTCTTAGTTAAAATTATATCTGCCTAATAGTTTCAAGATATTTTTTTACTCCCTCATTATACATATTTAATGGATCCAGATTGTCATCATATAATTCACTGTAAATTGCCAGGAACTTATCCATATCATGACCTTCATAAAAATCATGAGTTCCCCTATTTAAAACTTTCCTATTATAAAATGTGGCCAGTGATTCAAAAGCATTATAAGCTACATTACCATAAACATCCGGAACATCTATACGGGAAATTTCTTGCTGATATTTATTAAAGAGTTCTCCTAAATGTGGTAGAAGAACATGTATACCAAGCTCATGGCTGATCATATCCAGCATACATTCCTCTTCATCATTATAAAATACTGAATTTTTATCAAAAGATAAATTGTTCCAGGAAGGCCCTTGTTTACCCGCATAAAATAATACAACATAATATCTATCTTTTAAAAATTTGTACCCGGTAACAGTTTCCCATCTCTCAATTAAACCGTTTTCTATTTTTTCATTCAGCTGTTGGGACTTTTCCGATAATATTGGCCAGATTACATTATAATATGTATAAAAATTATTAATATATATCTCACCAATTCTATTAAATATTGATTCAAGTGGTTTAATAGTATGTATTGCATTCCTCAATATTTCATCCATATTAAGATACTGACTGTAATCATGGGCAGAATAATATTTTTTAACTGGTATGTAATCCTCTTTCAAGGCCTGTCTCCAGGCCTGAAAATAATCTTCGTACTCTTTCTTTGTCTGCATATTAAACCTGTATAAACCTGATTTCTTTTGTTATTGTATAATTATTTGTGTCCTCATACAATTGGTACTAAGTTTAAAAACTTACAAATTAAAGCCTTAATCTCATCCTGTAAAACTCAATTATTTGGTCATTCACTTTCTTACCTTCTCCAATAACTGTAAAGCCAGTTTTTTCATAACACTTTATAGCCCTTAGATTATTCTTCCTAACATTGAGATTGATAGCATCTACACACTATTCTTTTTTTGCAATTTCAATTATTTTCTTTATTGTTACCTGGCTAATTCCCTGACTTAGTTTTTCTTTAACCCCTTTCTTTCAGCATCAGTTCTTTTTGCTTTTTCTTGCTAAAAGATTCAAGAACCAATTTATACGACTCATCTATCATCTCTTTTATTACACTGTCCGGTACATTCC
>LFRS01000083.1 GCA_001512435.1 Halothermothrix sp. DTU029
CCTTCATAAGTTTCTTTATAATATATTGTTCAATTTTAAATCTCCCTGTGTCTCCTGCAGGCTACAAAATGTCCATCTTCTACCTCTTCCAGAACCGGATCTCCGCCTTCTATACATTCTGGTTTTGCATATAGGCAACGGGGATGGAAACGGCAGCCTTCTGGTATATTTGCTGCAGATGGTATTTCTCCCTTAATTGGTACTTCCTTTGACTGATTTACCTTACCGGAAACCGGTTCACAGACAGCTGAAATAAGGGCCTTTGTATAAGGATGTTTGGCGTTATCTATCAGATCATCTGCATTTCCCATTTCCACAATTTTACCTAGATACATTACCGCAATTCTATCGGTAAAATAACGGGCAGTTGATAGGTCATGGGTAATGTAGAGATAGGTTAAGCCCATGTGTTCCTGTACTTCTTTCATCATCTGCAGTATTTCTGCCCTTGTAGAAAGGTCAATCATGGAAACAGGCTCATCGGCAACTATAAAATCAGGAGAAAG
>LFRS01000131.1 GCA_001512435.1 Halothermothrix sp. DTU029
ACCTTTTAAGTTTGGTAATAAAGGTAGTAGAGTAAAAAGAAACATAATGTATATTAAAATAAAACCCTCCACATGGCTGGAGGGTTTAGTTTTTTATCCTCTCCAGGAAAGAGGATATCCTACCTTCATGTAGAAATATACCTAGAAGTACTATTTTTCAGACTATATTTATCTGGTTTGGCCGGGAGAAGTGAGCAGGAGAGTATAATAAGTTTATCTTAAGAAGGAAATTATAGCAGAAAAAAGGAAAAACAGAGAGGTGAGTAGAGAGGATGTTAAGTTTCAAGACAGCCGGTGAATCTCATGGGAAGGGCCTGGTGGCAATAATTGACGGCTTTCCTGCCGGGGTTGAGGTGGATATTAAGCATATTAATGATAAATTGGCCCGAAGACAGGGTGGATATGGCCGTGGTGGCAGGATGAAGATAGAAAAAGACCAGGTGGAGATATTCAGTGGAGTAAGGGCTGGCAGCTCTATGGGGAGTCCCATCGCTCTCCTGATACATAATAAGGACTGGGTAAACTGGCAGGATGTAATGGCTGTTGAGGCTAAAGAATCGGGAGGCCAGGCCGGTGAAGTCAATATCCTGGCAGATGAGCGGCTGGAAAAGATAGAGAAAAGGGTGACCAGGCCCCGGCCAGGCCATGCTGACCTGGCTGCAGCCCTGAAATATAATACTGGTGATATAAGAAATATCCTGGAGAGGGCCAGTGCCAGGGAGACTGCTGCCCGGGTAGCTGTTGGAGGAGTTACTGATTGCTTATTACGTTATTTTGCTATCGATATAATCAGCCATGTAATACAGTTGGGCAGTATTTCTGCTCCTCTTGGGGGTAATATAGCCTTTGAAGAAATTAAGGCAAGGGTATCTGCTTCACCCCTGCACTGTTATGATAAAGAGAAGGAGCAGGAGATGATGGCTTATATCGATAAGATAAGGAAGGCCGGTGATACCCTGGGGGGGATAGTGGAAATCAGGACCAGCCCTTTACCGGTAGGTTTAGGATCTCATACCCAATGGGACAGGAAGTTAGATGGGAAGATTGCCCAGGCCATGATGAGTATACCGGCAGTTAAGGGTGTAGAGATCGGGCCTGCCTTTGAGAATTCTACCAGGCCAGGTTCTGAGGTCCATGATGAGATCTTTTATGCCCAGGATAGAGGTTATTATCGGAAGACAAACCGGGCTGGAGGTTTGGAGGGTGGTATTAGCAATGGCCAACCCCTGATCATCAGGATTGCCATGAAACCCATCCCTACCCTTTATAAGCCTTTGCAATCGGTGGATATCAGGACAAAAGAGGCCTTTCAGGCCAGTATAGAGAGGTCTGATGTTACCGCCCTGCCGGCAGCAGGAGTTGTTGCTGAAGCCATGTTGAGTTTTGTCCTGGCCCAGGCTTTAATCGAGAAGTTTGGTGGGGATAGTATAGAGGAGATGCTCGCTAATTATCGAGCTTACTTGCAGAGGCTTTCTCTATTATAGGTAGTTGTTACTGGTGGCCCTGGCCTGATGGGCAACTTTAATAAAAGGAAGTAGTATGCCGGTAATTAATTGTCTTAGGTTGGAGTAGGTAGAGGAGGTATAATCTTGTTAATTGCTTTGATCGGCTTTATGGGTAGTGGCAAGAGTTCGGTAGGGAGGGAATTGGCCCGAAGGCTGGCTTATTCCTTTATAGATACAGATCAGGAGATTGAGAGAAAAAGCAGGATGACTATCCCGGAGATTTTTAAGACTTATGGAGAGGCTTATTTCCGCCAACTGGAAGAAGAAGTCCTGGTGGAGATTATTGAGAATAATAAGGAAATGGTTCTGGCCACCGGAGGTGGTATTATTCTTTCCGAAAGCAACCGTAGTATTTTGAGGGAAAAAACTACTATAATTCTCTTGCAGGCCGGGGCAGAGGAGTTATATAATAGAGTGAGGGAAGAAAAGAACCGGCCTTTGCTGGCTGTAAAAGATCCTCTGGCTGAAATTAAAAGGCTTTTAGCAGAAAGGGAAGACTATTATAATATTGCTGATCTAAAGATTAATACAGAGGGCCTGGCAGTAGGGGAGATTGTAGACCTGATAATAGAGAAGTTATTTCAAGATAAGTTCAATTAGCATGGAGGGAACTCCAGGAATAAGATTGTTTTAAAGAGGTGAGAGTAGTGAGGAGTGAGAAAGCTATTGAAAAGATCAAGATAGATTTAAGGGAAGAGCAGAGGGATTATGAGATAATAATTGGGGCAGGCCTCCTTAATAGACTGGATAAATATATCGGCCAGCTTTATCAGGGAAAGAAGATTTTTCTGGTTACTGATGAGAATGTAATGAAGTTTTATGGAGAACAGGTCAAGGAAGTTTTAAGTTCAGCCGGTTATGAGATAACCTTGTATGTATTGCCTGCCGGTGAGGAAGCCAAAAGCAGCCCTTATCTGAAAAAGGGTTATGATTATTTACTGGAGAATAATTTCAACAGGGATAACCTGATCCTGGCTTTAGGCGGAGGGGTAGTGGGGGATCTGGCTGGATTTCTGGCTGCTACCTTCATGCGGGGGATACCTTTTGTGCAGATTCCTACCACCTTACTGGCCCAGGTTGATAGCAGTGTTGGTGGAAAAACAGCAATAAATCATCCCCGGGGCAAGAATTTGATCGGGGCTTTTTATCAGCCTAAAATGGTTTTAATAGATCCAGGCTTTTTACAGACCCTGCCTGTCCGGGAATTGCGAACAGGCCTGGCAGAAGTCTTGAAATATGGTTTTATTGTTGACAGGGATTTACTGGATTTTATGGCTGGCCACCGGGAGGAAATCCTTAATCTGGAGACAGCTGCCTTGACCAGGATTATCCAGACCTCCTGCAGGATAAAAGCAGCCATAGTCAGGGAGGATGAGAAGGAAAAGGGGATGCGGGCCTTGCTGAATTTTGGCCATACCATCGGCCATGCCCTGGAAGCAGTTACTGAATACAAAAAATATACTCATGGAGAAGCGGTGGCAATAGGCATGGTTGCTGCAGGAGAGCTGTCCAGGAGTGTGGAGAATCTAGAGAAAGCAGAAGTAGATTATTTGAAAGAATTGATCAGGGCCTATGGCTTACCTCTTTCCTGTCAATATGGAGAAGGGCTGAAAGAGGTCTATGAGCGGCTTTTTTATGATAAAAAGGTCCAGAAAAATAAATTAAGATGGATTTTATTGAAAGAATTGGGTGCTGCCTATATAGATGAAGGGGTTGACAACAAAATAGTCAAGGAAGTATTGGAGGGGATTATGTGAAGGAAGTGGCTGTTATACATGGGCCTAATCTGAATATGCTGGGCAGGAGGGAGCCGGAAATATACGGTTATCTGACCCTGGATGACCTGAACAAAAAAATTCAGGAGCAAGGAGAGAAGCTGAAGCTTTCCCTGACTATCTTTCAGAGCAATCATGAGGGGGAAATAGTTGATTTTATCCAGGAAGGGTATAATAAATATAAAGGAATAGTTATTAATCCAGGAGGGCTAACCCATTATAGTATAGTTCTCCGGGATGCCCTGGTAGCTGTGAAGGTACCGGTAATTGAAGTCCATATCAGCAATATCTACCAGCGGGAAGAATTTCGCCATCATTCGGTGATTGCTCCAGTGGCCCTTGGCCAGATCAGTGGCCTGGGAACTGATGGCTACCTATATGCCCTGGAGGCCTTGAGTAAAATAATCTAGTATACATATATAGAATTATAGAGGGAGATGTTTATATGCAGAAGAGGATTAAAAAAGTCTATGACCTTATGGAACAGGAAGGGCTGGAAGCTCTTTTAATTGATTCAGCAGAGAACAGGTATTATCTGACAGCCTTTACCGGTACTGCCGGCCGGGTGCTTTTTACCGGGAAAGGGGCTTATTTTATCACAGATTTTCGTTATGTGGAACAGGCCAGCAAGCAGACTAGGGGCTATGAAATAGTGGAGATCAGCTCCAATTTTGAAAAGGGTTTAAAGGAGCTGCTGCAAAAAGATGGGGTTAAGAGGCTAGCTTTTGAAAGTAAAGCCATTACCCATGACCAGTATTTAAAGTATAAAGAAGGCCTGGAGGTAGAATTACAGAAAACAACCGATTTGATAGAGGGCCTGCGGCTTATCAAAGAAGAAGAAGAGATCGAAAAAATCAGAAAGGCTGTAGAGATTACAGATGAGGCCTTTGCCCATATCCTGGATTTCATAAAACCTGGTGTTAGCGAGAGAGACCTTGCCCTGGAACTGGAATTTTTCCAGAAAAGAAAGGGTGGGGAGAAAAATGCCTTTGATTTTATTGTTGCTTCAGGCCAACGTTCTTCCTTACCCCATGGTGTAGCTACAGATAAGGTTATTGAAAAGGGAGATTTTGTCACCATGGATTTTGGTGTCTTTTATCAGGGTTATTGTTCTGATTTGACCAGGACTGTTGTAGTTGGTGAGCCAACAGAGGAACAGAAAAAAATCTATGACCTGGTTTTGAAAGCCCAGTTGGCAGTGATTGAAAGGATCAAACCTGGTATGACCTGCCAGGAGGTAGATGAAATTGCCAGAGGGATTATTGGAGAGGCGGGTTATCGGGAAAACTTCGGCCACGGCCTTGGCCACGGGATCGGCCTGGAAGTACATGAAGGCCCCCGGCTTTCTTTTGCCAGTGAAGAGATACTGAAACCCGGGATGGTGGTAACCAATGAACCAGGTATATATATTCCCCAGTGGGGTGGAGTAAGGATTGAAGATGATTTGTTGATTACTGCAGAGGGCTGTGAAGTCCTCAATAAGGCAGTAAAAGAATTAATTATCCTGTAGGCAGGGAAAATAAGATTGTGATTGTGAAGACAGGTTATTTTGCATTAATTGTGCATTTATTAAAGATAATTTAATAGAGGAGGTTTTATTATGATTTCAGTAAATGATTTTCAAAATGGCATGACTATCGTTCTGGATGGCACTGTTTACCAGATAATGGAGTTCCAGCATTTCAAGATGGGCAGGGGAGGTGCCATGGTCAGGACCAAACTCAGAGATGTAGAGGGTGGACGAGTTATTGAGAAAACCTTCCGGGGTGGAGAGAAGATAGAAAGGGCCCATGTAGAGGAGAGAGACCAGCAGTTTCTCTATAGGGATGGTGACAATTATATTTTCATGGATATGGAGACCTTTGAACAAATTTCACTGGACAAGGAGGTCCTGGGGGATAAGGTCAATTACCTGAAAGAAAATATGCTTTTAAGTGTTTCCATCTATGGAGGCAGGCCTATTGGAATAGAATTGCCAACTTCTGTTGAACTGGAAGTTGTTGACACTCCACCAGGTATCAGGGGTAATACAGTTTCCGGAGGTTCCAAGCCGGCTACCCTGGAAACCGGGGCAGTAGTACAGGTGCCTTTATTTGTCAATGTAGGAGATGTGATTCAGGTAGATACCCGGACAGGGGAATATATGACAAGGGTATAAAAACATACAATTCTTAAAGCATTACAGAATAAGGTAACTCTTGAAAGAGAGTTACCTTATTTTTTTGTGGTGTTTTCTACCTCCGGACAGTTGGCCTCAGGGTATCCAGGAGGCCGAGAACCACATGAGCCAGACCAAAACCCATAATACCTGCACCCCATTGAGAGGGAAGGAGACTCCAACCCAGTGCTGTTACTGCCACACCTATCCCTGCCACGATATAACTGGTTGTTTTAGGATTATTATCCATCAGTTAATACACCCCCATCTTTAGAATTTCTGTATTTTGATAATTTTATACTCTCCAATCAGGCATATTTTCTTTTCTTAATAATATTAATAGAATAAACAGGTCGTCCAGAAAAGCAGGAGGGAAAAAGGGGAGGTTCTATATGGCTTCCAGTGTACTGAATTATTTGCCGGTAAATATAGCCAATGTAATCGGGAAGGAAAGGGAGTGGCAAAAAGGAGAGGTTATTGAGATCAGAATGAGGATTTATCGTCCTTTACAATTAATAACCTATACTGATGAGCTCTTTCCCCTGGATGAAAGCAATAATCCCCTGGTAATATCTCCCAGGGATCTGGAGAAATCCTTTATGATCCTGGTCAAAAACTCCTATTATGCCCTTGAGAGACAACTGGCTGAAGGTTTTCTGACCATCCCTGGCGGCCATAGGGTGGGTTTTACTGGACAGGCTGTGCTGGAGGGGAGGGAGATCAGGACTATCAAAAATATAAATAGCCTCAATTACCGTATCAGCCACCAGTTAATTGGTATTGGGGAGGGTTTAATTGAAAAGATTTTTAATAAAAAGGAGGACCAGGTCTACAATACCTTAATTATTGCCCCACCTTTATGTGGCAAGACCACCCTTTTAAGAGATCTGATCCGCCTGATCAGTGATGGAGATGAAAGGTATGGCCTGAAAGGGAAAAAAGTGGCTCTGGTAGATGAAAGATCTGAGATTGCCGGGGCATATAATGGGATTCCCCAGAATAAGATAGGAAAGAGGACAGACCTGCTGGATAATTGTCCTAAAGCCCGGGGGATGCTTTTATTAATCAGGGCTATGTCTCCGGAGGTACTGGCTGTAGATGAAATCGGCCACAGGGAAGATGTACTGGCTATTGAAGAGGTTATTAATGCAGGAGTGAAAATTATCTGTACAGTTCATGGCCGGGATTATTACTCTATCCTCCAGCGGCCTTCCCTGCAGCCTTTGTTAGCCGGGAAAGCCTTTGAACGTTATCTGGTCCTCAGTGCTAAAAGGGGTATTGGTACAGTGGAAATGGTTCTTGATGCCAATGGTAAGGAGGTTTTGTAGGGGATGGTGAAGTTTTGTGGGGCTTGCTTAATCCTGGTTTCCGGCACTTCCATCGGTTGGATTATAGCCAGTGTTTATCTGAATCGGGAAAGAGAACTGAAGGAGCTCCAGCTGGCTTTTAGTATTCTCAATACAGAGATAAGTTATGGCAAGAATCTCCTGGCTGATGTCCTGGAAAGTACTGCCAGGGTTTTAAGGCCGCCCCTGGCCTATATTTTTAGCAGGACCGGGGAAGAGCTGGCTAATTCCAGGGAAAAGGGATTTGCAGACCTCTGGCAGGAGAATATCGCCAAATACGGTAAAGAGAGTTTTCTCCTGGAGGAGGATCTGGAGATTTTAATAAACTGGGGAAGGCAGATTGGGACTTCCTCCCTGGATGACCAGGTAAAGGTAAACCAGCTGGCCCTGAAAAGGCTGGAACAACAGGAAGAGGAAGCAAGGGAAATTGCCAGGCAAAGGGTGAAACCAATCCGTTATGCAGGAGTATTATTAAGCCTGATGTTAATTATACTCTTTTATTGAGATGGAATGAGGTGCCAGAATGGATATTAACTTAATCTTTAAAATAGCAGGCCTGGGTATTTTTATATCAATAATCAATATTGTCCTGAAACAGGCGGATAAAGAGGAACAGGCCCAGATGCTTACTCTGGTAGGAGTCATAATAGTATTGATGATCGTAATTCAGTTAATTGGCCAATTGTTTGATGATGTCAGAACAGTCTTCAGGTTTTAGGTGAATAAAATGATAATAATTCAGATTGTTGGTCTGGCCCTTTTGTCAGCTATTCTGATTATTGTTATCAAACAGGTCAAACCGGAATTAGCCTTTTTATTAAGTATTGCAGCAGGCCTGGTCATCTTAATCTTGATAATGAGACAGGTGGAAGCTGTTATTGAATTGATTAATCAGCTGGCCCGCCAGGCCAGGATTGACATGATCTATTTTAATACTATTATCAAGATTATCGGTATTGCCTATATAGGGGAATTTGGAGCAGAGCTGACCCGTGATAGTGGAGAGGGGGCCCTGGCCAGTAAAATTGAGCTGGCCACCAAGATAATAATCATGGTAATTGCTATCCCTATTATGTTATCACTGATTGAAACTATCTTACGACTGATTCCTGCCTGATGGAGGGTGAAAGGATTTGAGGAAATTAATAGTCATGATAATAATATTTGCACTTCTAGGTCCAGATCCTTTACTGGCAGATAATACGATCTCCCAGGAAGAGATACTTTTTCAGCAATTGGAGAACTTAAATCTGGCTGATTTACAGCGGGAGATTCAGAAGATAAATAAGGAGATTGAAGATTATTTACCGGAATTAAATCTACCGGCCTTATTAAAGACCTTTCTCAGTGGGGAATTAAACTTTAGCTGGCCGGACTTATTCAGGGCTATTTTAAGATATCTGGGTAAGGAGGTAACAGCCAATTTCAACCTCCTGGGACAGATAATTATCCTGACTGTAATCAGTGCTGTCCTGAGTATCTTTCACCAATCCTTTAATAGTAAAACCATCAGCAATACGGCCAATAGCCTGATCTTTCTGGTTATCGCTGTCTTAATCTTACAGGCTTTTCATCTGGCTATACAGATCGGTACAGAGGCTGTTAATAATATGGTTACTTTTATGCAGGCCTTATTACCGGTTTTACTGAGTATACTGGTCAGTATAGGAGCCTTGACCTCTGCTGCAATTTTTCAGCCCTTAACCTTATTAATAATAACAGGCCTGGCCACTATAATTAAAAACATAGTATTTCCCCTGATCTTCCTCTCGGTGGTCTTAAATATAGTGACCAGAATAAACCAGCATTTTTCTCTGGATCGACTGGCTGCCTTCTTTAAAGAGACCAGTATGACCCTTTTGGGCTTGCTGATGGTGATCTTTGTAGCTGGCCTTTTATTACAGGGAGGAGCAGCAGCCATAGCGGATAGTTTGACCCTAAGAACAGCCAAATACCTTACGGGAACCTTTATTCCAGTAATCGGGAAAATCTTCTCTGATGCTCTGGATTTGATCATCAGTTGTTCCCTGATCATCAAAAATGCCCTGAATTTTTTCGGTATGCTAATTATTATCATCATTATTGCTTTTCCTATTATCAAGATTCTTGCCCTGGTCTTTGTTTATAAAGTCTCCAGTGCCCTTGTCCAGCCAGTAGCTGATGGCCGGATAGTGGAAATCCTCAATGATACAGGTAATAGCCTGATCATGATTTTTTTAATTGTTGCAGCAGTATCTTTGATGTTTTTTATCATCCTGGCGGTGATTGTCGGTACAGGCAATCTTTCTGTCATGATGAGATGAGGCAGCCGGAGGGAGTGAGAGGTAGAAGTGAGTGCTATAATTAACTGGGTAAAAAATCTCATCTTTATAATCCTTTTTACTGCCCTGCTGGAGATGTTTTTGCCAGAAAGCAATATGGGGAAATATGTAAGGATTGTAATGGGTTTTTTTATCATCAGCATCCTCCTCCAGCCTATCACAGCTATCTTTCGCCAGGATTATAATCAACTCCAGTATATTGTGCCAGAGGGTATTATCTCTGCCAACTGGCAGGATATCCAGGAAAGGGGTAAAAGGATGGAAGAAGCCAATCAGACTGTCCTTATGAATTATTATCAGGAAGAGATAGGAAAAAGGGTCAGGAAGATAGTAAGCCTGTATTTTGCTGATTACCAGCAAGATATAAAGATCAGCCTTGATGAGGATTACAGGATAGAATCATTACAGGTTGTTTTGACAGAAACAGGGATCAGGCCAGTAGAGATAAAAGCAGTAGAAATTGGCAGGGAGGCAGTTGAGGAGAGGGTAGAAGTGTCAAAAGATAATAGGATAAATAAGGAAAGGCTGGAATATAGCTTAAGCCAGTTCCTACAAATCTCAGCAGATAAGGTTCAGGTAGTTTTTACTACAGGGGGGAAATAAATGGGAGTCCTGGATGAATTAAAAAAGATCTTTTCTTTTACTGATGAAGGTGAAGGGAAAAACAGTAAATTTATCAGGAATATCATAATAATCGGCCTGATAGGGATTTTTTTGCTTCTTTTTGGTGATTTATTTACAGGTAAAAAAAGCAGGGTCCAGGAAACTCCTGTTTATCAACAGAGTAAAGAGGTTCAGGTGGAAGTTGATTATGAAGCCAGATTAAGTTCTCAACTGGAAGAAATTATCTCATTGATAAGGGGGGTAGGTAAGGTTAAGGTAAAAATCTATATAAGGGGCTATAAAGAGATAGAATATGAATATAATAGTAGGAGTTTAAATAAGGTGACCAGTGAACTTGACCAGAATGGGGGGCAGAGGGAAATTGTAGAGGATAATCTGGAAAGAGAACTGGTCCTGACCAGGGATGGCAGTGGTAATGAAAGGCCGATAATCAGGAGGGAAAGGTTTCCCGAAATAGAAGGTGTACTGATTGTAGCACAGGGTGCCGAAAATAGTCAGGTAAAAGCTGAAATAATTTATTCTGTCCGTAATCTTTTAAATATTCCAGTACATAGAATCAGTGTTCTTCCATATGAAAGGGGGTAAGGATGATTATGCTCAGAAGAAAGGTAGTCTGGCTGATGATTCTGATGATCTGGGTGGGGATGGTTACTTCCATCATTGTATATCAGGGCAATGATTATATTCAACCGGTTACTTCAGATAATCCTGCTATTACAGGGGGTGTGGAGATTATTGAAGATGGAATAGTAACAAGCAGGAATATTGGCAGACAGGAGGTCAATTATACCCAGGCCAGAAATGAGGCTGAAGAGGATTTCTTTATTGAGTACCGGCTGGAAAGGGATCGGGCCAGAAGTGAACAGATAAATATCCTGCGGGAGATAGTAAATAACCCGAACAGTGATGAAGCGAGCAAAAAGGAAGCCCAGAGAAAAATCCTGGAAATAACTGATAAAATGGAAAAAGAGATGGAGATAGAAAGCCTCATCAGGGCCAGAGGTTACAGGGAAGCCCTGGCCTATATCCATGAAGAAGCTGTAGATGTCATTATACACACCAATGGACTGGAGAGGGGAGATGTGGCAAAAATAGGTGATATCATAGTCAAGGTTACAGGTTTCAATACAGAAAATGTGACAATAATAGAGAAAAGACTGGAGAGTAGAAATTAAAGATGATATATTAAAAGTTAAATATTTAAAATAGGACTGTTGGCCTATCCAGGTCAACAGTTTTTTGTTGTCACTAATTATAGCTGCTCCTTTAAAAGCTGAAAGGCCAGGCTTTAAGCCAAATTATACTATTTTTGCAGGATTTTTTGGATTAATATCGAATAGGTATAATATATGGGTTTATAGAAGGCTGGATGTCAGGAAGTAGAAAAGATACTTGCATTTAAGACCTGGATTGGATAAAATTATAAAGCAAGTGGTAAAATATAGTTACATAAGGAGGAACATATATGAACCTGGAAGAAATTAAATTATTGATAGATATAATAAGTGAAACAGATGTGACTGAATTAGAATTGAAAAATGGTGATTCAAAAATCCGTATAAAAAGGAGGTGTCCAGGAGCAGATACTCCTCCGCCTTTTGAGACAGCCCAGGTCCAGGCTCAAAAGCAAAAAGTTAGTGAAAGCAGCAAGGAAGAAAATAATTATGAGGAAATAGTAGCTCCAATGGTAGGTACATTTTATAGAGCACCTTCACCAGATTCCAGACCTTATGTAGAGATAGGAGATATAGTAAATCCCGGGGATATTCTCTGTATTATTGAAGCTATGAAATTAATGAATGAAATAGAGGTAGAAACAAGGGGTAAGATAATTGATATTCTGGTTGCCAATGGTGAGCCTGTGGAATATGGAGAACCTCTATTTATTATAGAACCATTATAAGGAGTGGAAAGATGTTTAGAAAAGTTCTGGTTGCAAATAGAGGTGAAATAGCTGTAAGAGTTATCAGGGCGCTCAAGGAGTTAAACATACCATCGGTAGCCATTTATTCTGAAGCTGATAAGGATTCATTGCATATAAAGATTGCTGATGAGGCTTATTGTGTAGGGCCTGTTAGTACAAGTCAGAGTTATTTAAATATACCCAGTATCATGAGTGTAGCAGAGGTTTCCGGGGCTGATGCCGTCCATCCAGGCTATGGTTTCCTGGCGGAAAATGCTTATTTTGCAGAGGTTTGCGAAAGCAGTGGTGTCAAATTTATCGGCCCTTCATCAGAGATAATTACTTTAATGGGGGATAAGGCCAGGGCCAGGGAGATGATGATCCAGGCTGGTATTCCCGTAGTTCCTGGTTTTAATCATGATCCGGAAGACCTGGATAAAACCAGGGAGAAAGCAGAAAAGCTAGGTTATCCGCTCTTGATCAAGGCTGCCGCCGGTGGTGGTGGCAAAGGGATGCGGATTGTCCATAATTCCAGAGAACTGGAAAGGGCCATTGAAACAGCCAGAAGCGAAGCAAAGGCAGCTTTTGGAAATGCAGAGGTTTATCTGGAGAAATACCTGGAAGAACCAAGACATATTGAATTTCAGATCCTGGCTGATGAACATGGGAATATAGTTCATCTGGGAGAGAGGGATTGTTCTATCCAGCGGAGACACCAAAAAATACTGGAAGAGGCTCCATCTCCTGCCTTGACAGAGGAATTAAGGGAAAAGATGGGGGCAACGGCTATAAAAGTTGCCAGAACAGCTAATTATCTCAATGTTGGAACAGTGGAATTTTTGCTGGACAATCAGAATAATTTTTATTTTATAGAGATGAATACCAGGATTCAGGTTGAACATCCTGTTACAGAGATGATTACTGGTGTAGATTTAATTAAAGAGCAGATCCGCATAGCTGCTGGTGAAGAATTATCTATTAAACAGGAAGACATAAAGATTAATGGAGTGGCCCTGGAATGTCGGATTAATGCAGAGGATCCAGAAAGGAAATTTATGCCCTGTCCAGGAAAGATACAGAACTTTATATTACCTGGAGGGCCAGGAGTAAGGGTGGATAGTGGTGTATATTCAGATTATGTAATACCACCATACTATGATTCCATGTTGGCCAAATTGATTGTCTGGGAAGAGGACAGGGAAAAAGCCCTATTAAGGATGGAGAGGGCCCTGTCAGAATTTATAATTAAAGGTGTTAAAACAACTATACCTTTTCATTTAAAAATTTTAAATAATGCTTATTTCCGGCGTGGTGATTATAATACTAATTTTATAAATAGAAGATTGAAGACTGAGGATTAAAAAATAAATTAGTGGGGTGATTAAAATGGCTGAAAATGGTACAATGGGTACAATTAAGATTGCTAATGAGGTAGTTGCTATTATAGCAAGCCTGGCAGCCAGTGAAGTAGAAGGTGTGGCCAGTATGGGCGGTGGAGTTGGCGGCAGTATAGCAGAAATGCTGGGACAGAAAAAGGGTGTCAGAGTGGAAACCGGTGATGAAGAATGTACAGTTGATTTAACAGTTATTGTGGAATATGGCTCTTCGATTCCTGTTGTAGCTGAAAATATCCAGAAAAATGTTAAAGAGGCTATTGAAAGTATGACTGGTCTAACTGCTGTTGAGATAAATATTCATGTCCAGGGGGTTCATTTTCCCCGGGAAGATAAAAAGGAATTAGTTAATGAGGATGAAGAAATGTAGGTCAGGTAATACTTGACCTCTTTTTTTCACTGACCAGCTAATATATATAATGGGGTGATTCTCATGAATCTCTTTTATAGGTTTATTATATTTTTAATTACATTATTATTCATCTTTGCCTCTCTATTGATGGCTTTTTATGCCTTTGGTTGGGCAAATCCAGAGATGCTGCCAGAACTTATATCTCTTCTTTACCAGAGATGGGAATATGGTCTTCTCTTTCTGGTCTTTTTTGTAGCAGGTGCCTGGGTTATTTATCCCTTTTTTTCCCGGGAAAGGAGTATAACATCTGTACTTGTTTCAGATCATGGCAATGTAGATATTACTATAGATGCCCTGGATAGTCTGGTAAAAAATATAGCCATTGAACAGGAGGGTGTCATAGCTATCAGTAATCGGATCAGGGCAGTTGATGATGGAGTAGTTATTGACCTGGAGGCAGAAATATATCCCAGTATGTCTATACCGGAAATAAGCCGCAACCTGCAAGAACTGGTTAAATCCCATATCGAAGGTACCACCGGTGTTAATGTAAAAGCTATAAAAGTCCTGGTTAAAGAGATTAGCAAGGAAAATGAGAAAAGGATTAAATGAGGTGGTTAGAAGATGGAAGGCAATTTCTGGTACCTGCTGCGTGAACTAGTTGCCAATAATAAAGGGAAAGTATATGGTACCTTGATTGGATTTATTTCTGCAATACTGGTCCTGATAATTGGTTTCTGGAAAACTCTCCTGATATTTGTCTTAACAGCAATAGGCTACTATATAGGTTCCCGCTGGGATCAGGAGGGTGATTTCAGAAAACTTCTGGATCGCTTGCTTCCACCACAGTTTAAAGAATAAATCTTAATAGAGAGAGCAATTTAAAGAATAGGAGCCACTAATCGTAAATAGCAATTAAAAATTGATAGGAGTAAAAATAGATAAAGGAGAACTATATGACAAAAGTAAAGCGACATCAGGAAAGGATCTGGGCCTTGCAGGTTTTATATGGTCTGGATTTAACCAATACATTAGAGGAAGAAGCAGCACGCAGGAGGATAGACTTTTTTAAAGAGGAAAGGCTCCTGACTGGTTCTTATTATTTTGAAGAACTGGTCCTGGGAGTAGTGGCAAATAAGGAGAGCCTGGATCAGGAGATAGATCAAAGGGCCATTAATTGGAGCCTGGAAAGAATCGGTTACATAGAAAGGAATATCTTGAGGATTGCTTTATTTGAAATAGACCAGGGCCTGCCGATCGGTGTAGCCATTAATGAAGCAGTGGAATTAGCCAAAGAATATGTTGATGAAAGGTCAGCTGGCTTTATTAATGGAATATTGTCAAAGGAAAGGGATTAAGGCCTGTAGGAGGATTTAATATATTTTTTTACTTTAAAACCAAAAATTATTAAAAAATCGTCAAAATCCAACAAAATATATTTGACAGGAAATCCATATTTTGCTATAATAGCGATGAAGGAGGAGATGACTTATGAAAGCGACAGGTATTGTTAGAAAAATTGACGATTTAGGTAGGATTGTGTTGCCAAAAGAATTACGGAAAACCATGAATATCGACAAAAAAGACCCGATGGAGATTTATGTTGATGAAGATAGTGTTATCCTGAAAAAATACCAACCAGCCTGTATTTTCTGTGGTAGTGCAGAGAATACTCTTGAGTATAAAAGCAAGATAGTCTGTCGGGAATGCCTGGAAAAAATGAAGTCACAGGTCAGTGCCTAGTGGCAGGATACATAGCAAAAGAAGTGTATAGATAATAAGAAGGAGGGTGGTCAAGAACCCCCTCCTTTGCTTATAAAAAATCCCCTTTACAGGGGAATTTTTTATAAGGGCTTATTATATTATTTAAGCCTGTTTTATTTTAACTGTTATATTGTAGCTTGTTTTATTACAAGCCTGTTTTTTTACATGCCAGTCTTTTATAATTCTTTTATAAAGTGGTTCTACTGAAGAGGAAATTAGCCCGATCAATGTTCATCATGGTATTGGTGTATAATCTAATGGCAACCTGAGTCAAGTTTCCCTGGGGCAGGTTGAGAACCATATCCCGGTAAATTTCTGCATCATTTAATTCATGCATTATAGCCCTTTCCAGGCCGGCACGGTAACTGATTGGTAAGATAAAGCGTTGCCTGATGGGAACAATTCTTTCACCAGTTAAGTCCCGATATGTTTCTTCAAGGATTTCCAGGTTGCGCCTGGTTACATCCCGGTTGGTTCTGAGTACGGTGCGGTTGGTGGTAAAACGCTCATCTTCCCTTTGTAATCCTATTTGTGGAGTAACTTGATCTATCAAAAAGGTGTATAATTCCAGATCTCTTTCTTCTCTACCGGCCATTAAGCGTAATTGTTCCAGTAACTCTTCATAATCTTCGGGGCAGGGGAATCTTTCTGGACTTAAATCATTTACATCACTCATCTACACTACTCCTTTCACTATTTTTGTTATATATTATGTTATTCAGTGAAATTATGTTATAAAAAAGGTTTTTTTGTCTGAAGGGATAAATAAGGAGTATAGCTTTTATTTGCAAAATATCTGGCTTTGGCAAAAAAGGAGGTTAAATTAATGAAAAAGTGTAAAAAATATCTGGACTTTTTTTGGAGGGTTTGTTCTGCTCATGTGGTTTCTTATATGATTATGGGTATCCTGGCATCCTTTTTGTTTAATTATAGCGAAAGGTTTGTAGCAGGTACTTTAAGATTATACATGCTGCCGACTGATTCTCCGCTTGTAGCATTGGGACCTGCCTTACAAATAATCAGGGGGCTTATTTTTACTGTAGTTTTGTGGCCAGTCAAGAATACTTTTATTGAAGGAGAGAAGGGTTGGTTAAAACTCTGGGTATTATTTATAGGACTGGCTATATTAGGTACAGCTGGACCAACTCCAGGATCCATTGAAGGTATGATTTATACAAGGGTATCAATGGCTGAACACATCTTTTTCTTACCGGAAGTGGTCTTACAAACATTAGTCTTTTCAATTATTGTTTATAATTGGTACAAAAGGCCTTCCAGGGTATGGAATCTAGTGATGGGAATATTATTTGGTTTGACTGTATTTTTCAGTACAATGGCCTATTTTTTTGCCTGATTTGTGCAGTAATTATAGCTTCTTCCTCTAATATCTTGACTTCACTGGCATTTATGGTATAATAGATGCAGTAAATAATAGAATATTATCATCTCCGAATTCCCGATAGGGAACGGGGGACCCGGTTTTGGGGTGAATCCTGTTTTACAGGTAGGGCAGCTTGGAACGCCCGAACCCGTCAGCTAACCCCGTAGGAGTGGACCAAGGCGTTTTGTTACAGTCAGAGACTGAACAGGCGCTTTTTTTATTGTGTACAAATTTTCACAATTAGTGCGAGAAGGCTTTTGCCATAAGTAGTGGGGGTGTTTTATTTGAAAAGGGATTGGTACACTATACGGGGTGATATAATAGGTGGTCTTACTGCAGCAGTTGTAGCCCTTCCCCTGGCCCTGGCTTTTGGGATAGCCAGCGGGGC
>LFRS01000018.1 GCA_001512435.1 Halothermothrix sp. DTU029
TAGATTATATTCCTGGCTAATTTTCTTTGCCTGAGTTCCTTTTCCGGCACCAGGTAAACCTAATAAAATTAGGTTCATATCTATCCCCCTCCCCCGTTTTTTATTTCATAAATCCTTCATAGTGTCTCAACAACAGATGTGATTCGATCTGCCGCATTACCTCTAAGGCCACACCAGTCATAATCAGGATGGATGTTCCACCAAAACTGATAGCAACCTTTGTAAGTGCTGTAAATAGATAAGGTAAGAGGGCAATTACTGTCAAAAATAGTGCACCGGCTAATGTTATCCTGACCAGGATTTTCTCCAGATATTTTTCTGTTGCTTTACCAGGCCGAATACCTGGGATAAAGCCACCGTATTTCTGCATATTCTCTGCCAATTCTTCCGGGTTAAAGGTAAATGCAGTCCAGAAATAGGTGAAGAAAAAGATCAGAGCAGCATATAAAACTATATATAACGGCTGTCCTGGTGATAGCCAACTGGCCATAGTCTGGAAGAACTTAGCAGGTATCAGCTGGCTTATAACAGCAGGAAACATCAGTAAGGAAGAAGCAAAGATAACTGGTATTACTCCAGCCTGGTTAATCTTCATTGGTATATGGGTACTCCGACCCCCATAGACCTTTCTGCCTAC
>LFRS01000063.1:0-14235 GCA_001512435.1 Halothermothrix sp. DTU029
AGCAGCCTGTAATAGTCCTCTGCTTTCAACCGGGCCACAAAAGTATCTGCCGGTATCCAGTTGGCCCCTTTGGCAAAAAATTGGACTCCATTAACAGCAAACTTAAAGGATTGTCCCCACTGGTCTTCTTCCAGGACCAGTTCCAGGGTTCTCAAACCAATCCTTTTAGTTTGCCGGTCCAGTTCTTTACCCTGTTCATCAAATAAATATAGCTTTAAAGTATAGAGGGGCTGTTCCCCCATGCCATTTGGCCACCACAAGCGGGGTTCCTCTACCTTCAACTGGAACTGTAATTGCCCCTCTTCAAAGCTTCCTTCTTCCTCCAGCAATATTTCCCCCTCAAACTCCAGTTCTACCTTGCCTTTAAAAGCATGCTTACCGGTAGTTTCTACAAAGTTCACTATATCAAGGATTACTGCTCCTTCCTCACTATGGTCCTGGAGGATATTAAATTCACTGATCCTTCCTTTATTATAGGCGATAATTTCTATATCCCGCCAGATTCCACAGGTAACCAGCATTGGCCCCCAGTCCCAGCCAAAATTACTGGGCTGTTTCCGGATCCAGCCACCACTATTAACCTTGTATTCACCAACACCCCAGGCCGGCAGATAAAATTCCTCATCCCTGTCCCTCAGATAGGGCATTACCGCAGGAAACTGAATAATAATACTATTCTCTCCTTCCTGCAGGACAGATTTTAAATCATATTCCCAGATACGGTACATATTATTGGCTGTACCAACTTGCCGGCCATTTACAATTATAGTGGCCATGGTATCTAAACCATGGCATTTAAGGATTATCCGCTCATATTCAAGGATTTCCCTGTCCACAGTAAACTGCCGCCTATACTCCCAGTCTGTCTCCCCAATCCACATAAGATCTTTCTCATTGTCCCTGTAAAAGGGATCAGCGATATTTTCTGCTGCCATTAAATCTGTATGTACAGTACCGGGTACATTTGCAACAATCTTCTCACTATTTCCTTTTTTACTTAATAACCATTGGCCATTCAGTGAAAAAACCACCATATTATCCTACCTTTCCGGATATTTTAGATAATAATTATCATTTTCCCAATATTATTATATAACAATAGTCATCCCTTGACATATCAAATTTTCAGATAAATATATCTTTTTTTACTCTTTTACGGTAATTTATGTTACAATTAATGCAAAGAAAAGGTTTCCATGATACCAGGACATTGAAGCCAGGAAACAAATATAATGACAAAGAAAGCAGTGGTAGGATGCTTGTATATCCTTTAGAGCATGAATTAGATAAACCATTTATATTAAGAATTAATAAAATCCAGAAACCCTTTCCTGCACATCGTCACCATTTTCTAGAGTTTTCCTATGTTATCAGTGGCAGTGGAAAGGAAATTATCAATGGAAAAGAACATAAGCTAAAACGGGGAACCTTTACCCTTCTCCTACCCTATCAGGTTCACGAAATCTGGCCGGATAATGCAGAAGGTATTACCTTGTATAATTGCAATATAGGCATAGAAGCATTTTATGGTCCCAATAAACTCAGTAACGGGCTTAATGAAATGATTTTTTATAATGATGAAAACCTGCCTGCCCATGTAGATTTTAGTGGTAAAGATGCAGAGAAAATAGAAGGAATCCTGCAAGATTTGATTCAAGAAGACAGGGAAAAACAACCCTGGAAAGACCTCTTATTTAAAAGCAAAGTGATCGAGCTTATGATTCTCTTTAGTAGGAAAAGAATTTCATTATATCAGAATAAACATATCAAAAATGAAAAAAATAATAGGAATTATTTATGGAAAATTCTTTTTTATATCCATAACCATTACATGGAAGAAATCAGCCTGGAAAAACTGGCTAATAAATTTGGCATTAGCTCAACCTATCTCAGCACAAGTTTTAAAAATTTTTTTGGAGAAAACATTCATAGTTTTATCAATGATATCCGTATCAAGCATGCCTGTGGCCTGCTGGCAGCCACTGACAAAAAAATCACGGATATAGCCAGTGAGGTTGGTTTTAATTCCTATACCACCTTCTCCAGGGTCTTCAGGCAAAAAACCGGAATCAGTGCCAGTGAATACAGAAACAGGTAACAGGTGCCTGGAGATTACAAAAGTAACTATAATAAAATATAACTGAAAAAAAGCCCTGTAAGCAGATAAATACTGCTTTACAGGGCTTTTATAGTCATATCCTTATCTTATGGGGCAGACACCGTCTTCACAGTCGGAGTCATCGATATCCTGTTCTTCATATTCAGTCTCATATTTAGAGATCAGGGAAGGGTTAAATCTCTTCATTTCCTTGACCCTTCTTAAATACTCTTCTTCATCAATCTCTTCATAAGGCATTAATTCATAGAAACTATCACTATGGGATATAAAGGTTATGCCTACAACAGAATCCCAGTTTTCCCAAAGCCATTCCTCTACCTCTTCCCACTCATTATCCCTGACATGGACAGTTATAGAGGCATTATGGTCTACGTAGTTTTCCATGAACATCTTATAGGTTTCCAATTGTTCAAGGGCAGAGACATCATTTTTGGTCTTCCCTTCTGGTGCCTTGACAGGAAACTCAATAACCAGGGTTGAGGGATTAGCCGGGTCCTGGCCGGTTTCCGGGAAAATAGGATAATCTAATTCTTCACAGACCCTGGCCAGGGGATCAGAGGCAGAAATCCTGACCCTCCTGATATAATAAGGGCTATGTGAATAATGCAAGCCACTGGAGACAGTAGGTAATTGGGACTGAGTCCCTTCTGGTTTAATGGTAGTAACCAGTTGAGGTTCTACATCTCCCACCTGGATGGCAATCTCCCGTACTGCTTCCCGGGCTGCCTGCCTCAACTCTTTCAGTAATTGGACCTCTTCTTCTTTACTCAGGCCCACGGCATTCTTCATATCCTGCCAGCCAGTTAAGGATGCACCTACTAAACGGTCCCGCCTATTGATCTGATCCCATTCAGCTAATTCAAATTCTATTAAAGACATCCTGTAACCAGCCCTGGCAGATAAGCGCTGGGCTTCCAGGAGGCCTTCCTTATCCAGCTGGCCCTCTTCATTTACAAAGGCCATTACATTCAGAGAGGTCAGATTACAGACACCTTTGGAATCCAGCAAAACCTCACCACAGGGGTTGACACCATTGAAGTTCTTTCTCCTTCTACCAGCCTCAACAGCATTAATAAAGCCTGGCTCTCCACTATATCTTAATTGCTGCATATGCCATTTTAATTGTTTCCGGCTGGGCTTGTCCTGATAAAAGATACTATTATTACTCATTTGCCGGTGGGATAATTCCGGGTTTATCATCCATTCCCCATCCCGCTGGATATAGAGATTATTCTTGGCCTGGGCAATCTCCTGATCATCAGCACTGAAAAGACAAATTTGAGATGACCGACGGACACCACCGGAAACTACATTTTCGGCAATAATATTGGCAATATCCATGGCATCAATGGGTTTCAGTTTAACCCTGTTTTGATTATCCAGTTCCCTTTCCGGTTTCTCCTTCAAGAGTTTATCGATCTTGGTAAACATGGTTTTCAGGCTCTGGTGGCCAGAGGCAGTACCCCCAAAGGTTTTTAATTTCTCTCCCTTTGGCCGGACAGAATCATAATTAAAGACAATCCGTTTGACAGCCCGGAAGGAATGTTCAATAAGGAATTTAAAATAATATTCCAGGGCCTGAACCCAGCCTTCCTTGCTATCACCGATATTCAGGGTAACCATATCCCCTTCAAAATCAAAATCGGTATATTCTCTCCGCTCCTCTCTGGGGACGGGCTCATAATATTTATGAATAATCTCAACATCCTGCCTGATCTTGGGTAATTTCTCTACATCTTCCGGTAAAACCCGGAAGCCAACACCACTACCTACCATCAGCAGGTAAAAGATATCCTGATAAGCCCTGAAAGTATCTATAACAATAAAGCTACAATTATAGTTAGACATGCCATATTTTTTACTGGATTCTGTTGAGGCAGTCCATAGGGTTCTACCGGCTAGAAAGTTTCTTAGATTATAGACATTATCATAGAGCTTTTCGGCCTCTTCCCTTGTAGTAGGGGCCAGGGAGCAATTATATTCCACCGCCCTTTTTACTGTTTCCCACCAGTATTCCCTTCTGTGTTCCTCTGGTAACCACCGGGAATAGGTTCTGTAATAAACAAATTCACCTAATTCTGTGGGGAAGGGATTGGGCATATGTTTATATTTGCTCAAAAAGTCATTAGTCAATAATGATTCTATATTTTCCCTCTGGGGCCTGGTCTTCTGCCTCTTGCTCCTATAAAGGATATAAGCCTTGGCAGCCAACATAAAACCAGCACTCATGAGGGTTTCTTCAACAAGGTCCTGGATTTCCTCTACAGTAGGAATTTCTTTCCGGGAATAATAATTTTTCTTTAACTTCTCTTCAACAGCTACTGCTACCTTTTCTGCATCTTCCTTGCCTGCATTCTGTCCAGATTCCATCATGGCTCTATATATAGCATTACTGATTTTTTCCCTGCTATAATCAACAATAGCCTTATTCCGCTTTATGACCTTCATTTTTCCCAACTCTGAACCTCCTTTTAAATATGTAATGTTATTATATTTTATCATTTTCAATATAAAGTGGCAAGCAATCCACTTACAGATAAAAAAAAAGGATACCGACTAAAGTATCCTTATAAAAAATTGTAGTCTTATAGCCTTATAATAAACAAGCAATTTATCTTATTCCTTATGTTCTTATATATCTTATAGACTTATAAACCTGTCCAATTTTAAGTAAAAAATATTGGCTTTCTTGCTTTATTAATAACCATTATCGTTACTATCAGTATAATAAAAGTCTATTCTTTTGTCAAGTTTTTTTAATATTAATGTCAAGTTTTTTTTAAATTTACTAAGATTTTAAGAAAATTTATACAGGCACAGATAATAATCTAAAACATATTATATTAGGGGAAAAACTTAGCAGAGGCTAAGAATTTAAGCAAAGGGAAACCTGGAGAAAGGGGTTGGGAAATGCTGCTTAGTGATTTAAAGATCCAGGAAAAAGCAGAAATAAAAGCAATTAGAGTCAGTGGAAGACAGGGCAGGCGGCTACTGGACCTGGGTTTTATTCCTGGCACTATTATTAAAGCAATCAGAAAGAGCCCTCTGGGAGACCCAGTAGCCTATCGGATCAAAGGAACAGTACTGGCCTTAAGAAAGGAAGAGACTGATCTGATTGAGATAAGGAGGATAGAATAATGGCTTTATATGCTGACTCCCTTGCTTTAAATCTTTTGAGAAAAAATTTCAATATTAGTAATGATGATAATAAGCCCATTATTGCCCTGGCCGGAAACCCCAATACAGGAAAAAGTACTATCTTCAATGGCTTAACCGGTTTAAGGCAACATACGGGCAACTGGCCTGGTAAAACAGTTGGCAGGGCAGAAGGTTATTTTAAATACAAAGAAGAGGAATTCCTTATTATCGATCTGCCTGGCACCTATTCCTTACTGGCCAATTCCACAGAAGAACTTATTGCCAGAGACTTTATCTGCTTTGCCAGGCCAGATCTTACCTTAGTAGTGGCAGATGCCACTAATCTGGAAAGGAACCTGAATCTGGTTTTACAGGTACTGGAGTTAAGTACAAATACTATCCTGGTCCTTAACCTGCTGGATGAAGCCAGGAGAAAGGGGATTAAAATAGATGTAAAAAAACTGGAGGCCTGCCTCCAGGTACCGGTAATTCCTGCTGTAGCCAGAGAAGGCCTGGGCCTGGAAGAAATAAAAAAGACATGTTACCAGATAAGCAAAGAAAAGATTAAAATAAAGGGGTTTAAAATAACTTATTCCCGGGAGATTGAGGAAAAAATAGAAGAATTAATACCTCTTCTAAAAAGAAAACTCCCCTTTTTGCAAAAAAGAATCAATTGGCGTTGGCTGGCTTTACGCCTCCTGGAAGGGGATAAAACCATTCTGGCTTCTATAAATACTTATTATCCAATATACCAGGAAAGGGTTAATATATTTCAGAAAGGAGAGGTACAGCTAGATGGGTTTAACCAGGTCTGGCTTAAATAAGGAAAATATAAATATGGACAATTACATAACTAAAAGAGGGAAGCTGGATTATTTCCTCCCACCAGATATACAGGAAGAAATCCGGGCCCAAATAGTGGGAGATATATATCAGGAGGCAGAAAAGATAGCCAATAAAGTCCTTATCAGTCCTGGAGAAGAAAGTGCACTGGAAAACCGCCTTGATGATCTACTTACTTCCAGATGGCTGGGCTTTCCCCTTATGCTATTCTTATTGGCCTTCATCTTCTGGATAACTATTGTAGGGGCAAACCTGCCTTCGGAAATCCTGGCCTCTGGCCTTTTCTGGCTGGAGGGAAAAATAAGCCTTTTCTTCTACTGGCTGCAGGCACCGGGATGGTTACATGGTATTCTAGTTCATGGTATCTACCGGACCATGGCCTGGGTTATATCTGTCATGTTTCCTCCCATGGCCATTTTCTTTCCCCTCTTCACCTTACTGGAGGACCTGGGTTATTTACCACGGCTGGCCTTTAATCTGGATAATTTATTTAAGAGGGCTGGTAGCCATGGTAAACAGGCCCTGACCATGAGTATGGGTTTTGGTTGTAATGCTGCCGGGGTTATCTCTACCCGGATTATCGATTCACCCAGGGAAAAACTCATTGCCATTATTACCAATAATTTTGTTCCCTGTAATGGCCGTTTTCCCACCCTGATTATACTGGCCAGTATCTTTATGCATGCTTCCTTTAATAATACCTATAATTCCCTTCTGGCAGCAGCTGTAGTAGTTGCTTTTGTCCTCCTGGGCATAATAATAACACTGGCTGTTTCCTGGGCCTTATCCAGAACCCTTTTAAAAGGCATACCTTCTACCTTTACCCTGGAACTTCCACCCTATAGAAAACCCCAAATTGGCAGAATCCTGCTCCGGTCTTTCCTGGATAGGACCCTTTTTGTTCTAAGCAGGGCAGTTCTGGTAGCTGCACCTGCCGGAGCCATGATCTGGATTCTGGCCAATACAGGTTTTAATGGCAGCAATTTTATTCAACACCTGGCTGTTTTCCTGGACCCCTTTGCCAGGCTCATCGGCCTGGATGGTTTTATCCTCCTGGCTTTTATCCTGGGGTTACCGGCCAATGAGATCGTCATTCCCATCCTGCTCATGGGCTATCTTTCTTCAGGGCTAATGATGGAACCGGAAAGCCTTGATAGCTTACAAAGAATTTTAATTGCTAATGGCTGGACCTGGGTAACAGCTCTGGCTACAATGTTATTTTCCCTCTTGCATTTCCCCTGTGGAACTACACTCTTAAGTATCAAAAAAGAAACCGGGGGACTTAAATGGCCCCTTTTTACCTTTTTCCTGACAACAGCTATCGCTATTTCAGTAAATTTCCTTCTGGTACAATTTCTCAAGATCTTCTTGTAATAAATTTCTTTTTTAGTAAATTCTTTCTTTATTAAATAATTTCTTGCCCTGACCNNTTCCTTTTCTTTCTGAAATTCTATCAGCTTTTCCTGTATAGCCGGGTTTTCTTCAAAAAATTTTACTACCTGGGTCAGGGCATTGATGGTTTCCCGGGAAAGATAATGTTCAATGGCTTCTGCCTCTACAGCTTTATCAGCCTTACTACCAATTACCTGGAGGAAATTCTGGATCATTTGATTTCTATAGACCAGAAACTGGCCTGTCCTCTCCCCTTTTTCCGTAAGATCAATATTCTTGTAGGGTATATAGTTTAAATAACCCTTTTCAGAGAGGAGTTTGACAGCTTTATTGACAGAGGGTAAAGAAACCTGCAGTTTCCTGGCCACATCAGTTATCCTGATAAAGCCTTGATTTATGGAAAGCCGATAAATCTCTTCCAGATAGTCTTCCAGACTGGGGGTAAGCATCTCTTCACTCCTTTATTTTCTCCCTTATTTCCGGGATTTCAGCCAGCTCCAGGAGGGCTTCCTTAACTTCCTCTCTTTTAAAATATCCTTTGATACTCTGGATTTTTTCTACTAAGGCTTCTTTTTTTATCCCATAGCGGACAGACAAGAAAATCAAGGCTGCTCTTAATTCCAGGTCCCGGGCACTATGCCTGCCAAAGAGCTGGACTACTCTCTTCAGTCTCTCTTCATAGCCCTCTAATATATCCTGGTAATTAGTAAAATAAGCCAGCTTATAGTTTTCCCCTGGCAGTAATCTGAAACCATAATGAACAGGTCCCTGGCAGTATTCCTGGGAAAGAATCCTCCGGGCAAGGAGCATATCCAGATCTTCTGTTAATCTGATGGAATAAGGGCCATAGGTAAAAAGCTTAAAATCATAAGTAGATTTAACCCCATATATCTCCTGGAGTATATAAAGGATTTCTTGCAGGCTTATTTTACTTAATGGATAGTTTTCTTCCTTCATCAGTTGACAAATCCTTACCAATTGTAAATGATCCCATTTCCTGTCCATAGAACCTCCTGGGTGGAAAATTACTTCTATATTTAGCCTATGCAGGAGGTCTGGCGGATATTAATTAATGCCCTTAAATTCCCTTTCTCCAGACCGGGTAATATATTTAGGGAAAATAAAAGGATTTTACCATTAATCAAAAATCAATTGATTAAAATGGTAAAACCCCTGCCTATTAAACTATTCAATTTAAATCTTTTATTACTGAATCTCTTAATTAAATCTCTACTATCCAACCAAAGGGATCTTCTATTTCACCTGTCTGGATACCGGTTATATTTTCATAAATCTTTGCTGATAATTCACCGGTCTTGCCATCATTGATTTTAATGAAATGACCATTCCAATCCAGGCCTCCAACCGGGGAGATAACAGCAGCAGTGCCTGTACCAAAAGCCTCTTCCAATCTGCCGGATCGGGCTGCCTCAAAGACCTCATCAATGGTAAGCTTTCTTTCCACTACAGGGACATCCCAACTCTGGAGAAGTTTGATAACAGAATCCCTGGTTATACCGGGCAGGATACTACCATCAAGTTCAGGTGTTACAACCTCTCCATCTATCTTGAAAAATACATTCATGGAACCTACTTCCTGTACATATTCCCCATTAACCCAGAGGACCTGTACATAGCCTTTTTCTTCCGCTTCAGCCTGGGCCTTCATGCTGGCAGCATAATTAGCACTGGTTTTGGCATAACCTGTACCACCAGGTACTGCCCGTACATATTGATTCTCCACGTAGATATCCACTGGATTAATGCCCTGGGGATAATAAGCCCCAACCGGTGAAAGGATAATCATAAATTTATATGAACTGGATGGCTTTAATTTTAAAACCAGGTCAGTAGCAATAATAAAAGGCCTGATATAGAGGGCGGTGCCTTCTGCTTTAGGTACCCAATCCCGGTCCAGATCCACCAAGGTTTTTACTGCTGTGAGGCAAAATTCTTCATCAATGGGTGGTATACAGACTCTCTCATTGGACCTATTCAGTCTTTTCATATTCTGCTCTGGCCTGAATAACCTGATCTTCCCTGTCGGACTCTTATAGGCTTTCATCCCTTCAAAAACTGCCTGACCATAGTGAAAAATGGACAGAGAAGGTAATACCTCAATGGGGCCAAAGGGGACAATCCGGGGATCATGCCAACCCTTCCCTTCTTCATAATCCATAATAAACATATGGTCAGTGAAGATTTTCCCAAAGGCTAGATTTTCTTCATCCGGTTTTGCCTTGGGATTTTTGGTTTTTTCAATTCTAATTTCCATACTGCTCTACCCCTCTCTACTCATTTAACTAAAATTTCATATTCTATTATATTTATTCAACAAAAGAAAGGCTTTTCCTTTTTATTAAATTATTATCTTACCAGTTTCTTTCAGCTTATTTAATCTTTCTCATAATTTATTATTGGCTGTATATAATAAAACCAGGCCCATTATTTAAATAGGGCAATTTTAGCAAACTTACAATCCAGCCAGAGCAGGGCTTTTCTATTTATTAATTTCTATAGAAATGTTGTGATCATATGCAAAGGGATATCTTAATAAAATGGCTAAACTGGTTTTACACCCTGGAAATGAGTCAGGTTGAACTATATCTTACGCAGGCCAGACATAGTAATGATGACTATCTGGCCAATGTCCTTTTGACCCTGGCTGCAACAGAAATCAGACATGCAGAATCAATAAAGGAGATAATCATTAAATTAGATAGCCAGGTTATGTTAATAGATAAACTCCTCTCCCAGATCATAGGCTATATCCCAGGCCAGGTAAGTCCCTTTATAGGGAAATCAAATCTTTATTATTATAATTACAGCCTGGAAAGCATAGCTGTTCATGATTATAAATTATTCTTAAAATCCCTGGATTTTAATTCTAAAATAGAAAGGGACCTAGCCCCTCTTCTTTTAAATAATATGATTGATGAAGACCTGCACCGTCTCTGGTTCAAAGGCCAGAGAGAATCCCTTAGCTAAAAGCCTTTTTCCTGGCCAGATATAACAAATAAACAATTAAGGGCAATATTAAAAAAGGCCAGGTCTTGCCTGTAAAGAGCTCCAGAAACCAATAACGTATGAGATTACCACCATCAAGAAAGCCAGTAACAATACCTTGATAGGCATCAAAGACAATGTTTTCCTTTGTTAAGAGCTGGCTTAAAAAGGGAGCCATTTTTGAAGCTATTAATAATTTCCCTATGATTACTGGAATAAAGGCCAGGATAGAGCGGAATATATTCCCCCGTAGAGTAATAACCACCAGGGCAGCTGCTCCTAGCAGATTACTTAGATCTCCTAAAGGGATAAAATTAACACCAGGTAACAGCAAAGCCAGGATCAGTGCTATAGGCATCAGGAGAACTCCTGTTACCACAATAGATGAATTGCTAAGTAAAACAGCTACATCCAGGCCTATATAAATCTCTTTTCCTGAAAACTTATCGGCAACAAAAACCTGTACACCTTCAGAAAAAGCCATTAAGCCTTCACTGAGTACTCCAGCCATTACCGGCAGAAGATATACTACTCCAGCAATGGAAAAGGCCAGGGCCAATATTTCTTTTATATCATAGCCTGCTCCAATACCTAATAATAAGCCGATAATAAAGCCTATCAACATGGGTTCACCAAAAAGCCCCAATTTTTTCTTCAGATATTCTGGATCAACCTTTATATTCTTTAAAAATTTTATTCTATCGATAATTTTGTCCACCAGAAGGGCAAGGGGGTAATAAGTTATTGTAGAAATAGTAGTTATTGAAACACCAGATAAACCGGTAAATTTATTTACTCTTCTGGCACTCCAGTCTGCCAGTTTTAAGGCTATAATACTCAATAATAAGGCTGAAATTATGGTGAAAAAAGTATTTTCTGTGGTCTCGTAGACCAGTCTGGCCAGAAATATAAAATGCCAGTAATTAAAAATATCAACATTTATTGTCCTGGTCTTCCTTAAGGCAAAAATAAGTAGGTTTATCCCAATAATTAGTATTACTAAAAGAGGTGTTAAATAAAAGGACCAGGTAATGGCAGCAAAGGACGGCCAGCCTATATCCAGCACATTATACTGTAACCCACTATGTTCAGCCAGGGCTTCTACAGCAGGACCAACTATATCTACAAAATAACCCAGGACCATAAAGATACCGATAAAGCCAATTCCAATAATAATCGCAGACCTGAAAGCTTTCTTTAAGGATATACGAAAAATTAAAGAAATGATAAATATAATAATTGGTAAAAGAACATATGCTTCAAAACTAAAAATATAGCCAATAATAGTATTTAGTATTCCCATCTATTCTTTCCTCTTCCCCCATATTCTTATTATTAATAACCAAATAAAATAGTATCTTCATTATCCAGCCATTCCTGTACCCTGATGACCCTGTATTCTTCTCCATTATCTCTGATATAGATACTCTCAATACCACTATTTATTATTAATTTCTTACATAGACTACAGGGTTCTGCATTACTTATATAAGTACCATCAGAACTATCTTTTCCAACTAAATATAATGTTGCTCCAATTGTCTCCCTTCTACTGGCAGATAAAAGGGCATTCTGCTCGGCATGAACACCAGCACAAAGCTCATATTTGGTTCCCCTGGGAACCTTTAATTCTTCCCGGATACAGGTCCCCTTTTCATTACAATTAACAGCCCCCCTGGGAGAGCCATTATAACCTGTACTTATTATCTCATCATTATTGACAATAACTGCACCATATTTCCTTCTCAAACAGGTACTTCTCTCTAAAACAGCTTCAGCTATATTTAAATAGTAATTCCTTTTATCAACCCTTTTCATCTTCTTCCCCTTCTTTCACATACAAAATAGCTCTTCTGATTTAATCTTTAGAATCACAATCACTACAATAAGTACCCCTTCTTCTCCTTCTTTGCCCTGGTTTAAACTCCCTACCACAGCCTTTACAGTACCCCTTTTGGGCCAGGAGATAATTTCCGCCCTCAAATTTGATAGCATAACCTTCAATCAATGCCCTGGTAAGTTTTCTTCTTGCTTCTGTAAGTATGCGCTGAAAGGTAGGCCGGGAAATATGCATTCTTTCTGCAGCTTCTTCCTGGGTTAAACATTCCAGATCCTTTAACCGTAATGCCTCAAATTCTTCAATAGTTAAATGAATCTCCTCCAGTTCTTTACGGGGAATCCCTACAGGTTTAAAATAATTATACTCTGGTAAAAACTCAACCCTTCTTTCTTTAGTTGGTCTTGCCATTATACCACTCCTGATTCTCAAAAACTTTATACTATCTCCTATTATATCTGAAATAAAGGCTTATGTAAAAATAATTTATGAACAAAAAAAACTAAGGACTCATATAATTTAGCAGACCTTAAAAAATAAGGTCTCAGTGTTCAGGAAAGGGGGTCATATTTTTAATGTCAGGAGGTTACCAGAATAGCAGTGCTTTCATTATTTTCCTTATCCTTATCCTGCTGGTTTTAAGTGGAGGATTTGGAGCCTATGACAATTAGATAGCCATAATATCTACTGGCCAGATTTAATAATACTGGCCAGTCTTATTTTCTGAATTCAGAAAAAGCCAGGAAAAATGGTATTTAATCATTAGAAAAGTCACATATTCAATCTTTTATACATATAATTTACTAAAGCAAAAGAATTTCGCAAGAAGGAGGTTTTTTTATGGGTGGTAGATGTGGTTATGGTTATAATGATGAAGTCTTTATTATCTTCTTAATCCTGATACTACTGATCCTGGGTATAGGATATGGGGGATTCTAAGTCTTTCCCTGAGGAGATATAGATAAATAGCCTATAATAAAGACAACTAAGAGAAAGGGGGATTTTATGAGCTATTATAGTGATACTGCTTTTCTTATCTTCCTAATTCTTATTCTCCTTGTCCTGGGTGTAGGATATTATTAAGTCAAAACAATCAGGTCAACGGAACATTTCCGTTGACCTTTTTTACTGGATAGAATAGATAGCCCAGGAATATCTACAATAATAAATTTATAAAGATCCTGGCCAGGCTCAGGAAGACAAAAAAACCAACAATATCAAGAAAGGTAGTCAAAAATATGGATGAACCCAGGGCCGGGTCAAAACCCATCCATTTCAGGACCATGGGAATAAGAAAGCCCAGTAGGCCGGCGATAAATAGATTAAAGGTCAAGGAAAGGAAGATAATCAATCCCAGATAAGGATTGCCATGGATGAAATACATCACAGTTGCAGCAAAAAGGCCTATCGCTGCACCATTGATCAAACCCAGCAACCCCTCCTTCAGGAGGATTTTCCCGTTTTCACTGTCCAGATCCAGATCACCCAGGGCAATTCCTCTAATCATTACTGAAAGACTCTGGTTACCGGCATTACCTCCCATATTGGCTATAATGGGCAGGACAGAAGCCAGGACAACGGCCTGGGCAATTACATCTTCAAATAAACTGACTATAAAAGCAGATAAAAAGGTCATGCCAAGATCAACAGCCAGCCAGGGCAATCTTCTGGTAACTGACTTGCCCAGGGGGCTATTGATATTTTCCTCTTCATGAACCCCGGCCAGGCGCAGCATATCCTCTGTATTCTCTGCTTCAATAACATCAATAATATCATCAACTGTAATTATACCTATCATCTTATTATTTTGGTTTATTACCGGAATAGCTGTCAGGTCATATTTGGCCACCAGAAAAGCTACCTCTTCCTGGTCCACATCAGGTGTGACAGCAATGAGATT
>LFRS01000063.1:14371-16404 GCA_001512435.1 Halothermothrix sp. DTU029
TCTTCCAGGCTGAGCTTATTAATAATCTCCAATTGTAAATCTTCATCAGCCAGCTCAATAATCCTGGCCAGATTCTCCAGATCCATCAAGGCAACAAAACTATGGAGAATCTCAGGCTCCAGTTCTTCTAAAGCTTCAGCAATATCTGCTGGATGAGTAAAATCAAACCATTTTTCCTCAATAGCATTATTTTCAATAAATTCAAGTATTTCTTCCCTGATATTTGACATAGCTATCACCCCCATCTTAATATATGTATTTTATTGGCTCAAATCCTCTAAAAGCTATTTTTGCTTATAATAACAGAATAATATAAGATTTTGTATCATTTGGTAAGCTCCATGAATAGTATATTAATGAATAATATCTTAATGAAAATATAATAGAAAAAGGAGGGAAAGATAAATGGCAGAAGAAATCATGGGAAGAGGTCGTAAAAAAGGATATGATTACCTGTCTTTTTTAATCTTCCTGATTCTGATTCTTCTAATACTTGGAATCACTTGTTAATAATTTTATTAATACATGGCAAGAAGGAGGTAAGAACTACTTCCTTCTTTTTTTAAGATACAGGGGGACCCTTCTTTCCTCCTGTATTATAACGGTAAATCCCTGCATCCAGCAAGGCTTTAAAAATTATTATGGATATAGGGGCAATAATAACTCCCTGAAAACCAAATAATTTCAGGCCAAGATAGACACCCAGCAAGAGAACAATAGGATGTACTCCAATCCTTTTACCTACTACCTTACTCTCCAGTATTGGTCTTACTCCAATGATAATTATATAAACTATCATAACAATTACTGCATGTTTGATATTAAAAAAGAGATTAATGATTACTACTGGTATGTAAATTGCTCCAGGGCCAAGGACTGGAATCAAATCCAGAATACCGGCCAGGAGGGCCAGGATTATTGCATAGGGATATCGTAATAGAGAAAAGGCAAGGGCGGTAATAATCGTTGTATTTGTAACTATTATTAATTGTACTTTGATATAAGTAAAGATATCGGTAAGTATTTCTGCATACTCAGTACCGATGAATTTAATTCTACTAAAAAGATAATTTGTAAGCAATTCCTTATCTTTACTGATAAAAAATCCAGAAATAACGGTAAATAATAAGATCAAAAACATATTAGGTATATTAAAGGTAGCATTGACTATTCTGTTGGTAATATTGAAGATAATGTCAGAACCATAGTTGTATAGATTTTCCAGGTTATTGTATAAGGCAAGATTAAACATTCCTGGCAGCTGTTCAAAGAAATCCCTTAGTCTTAATAAGAGGTTATTGGTAAAATCCACTATCTCTTCATAATACCTTGGCAAATAGCGTATTAGATAAGTCAGCTCATTAATACTGGTAGTTATCAGGAAAATAGCCAATAATAGTGAAACACTGAGGACCAGGGCAATCATAATTAGTACAGCCAGGCTACGGGGTATTTTTCTGGACATGAAGTTAACCGGTTTATCAATAATAATGGCTATTAAAAAACCGAGAAAAAAGGGAGTCAGGATAAAGATAAAAACCCTTAAACCCAGAAAGATAAATAAAAACAAAATAAATAAAAAGATAGCCTTTTTCCAGTTTACAGCCTTTAGGTCCAGCATATTAACACCCCTAAAATGTATTCCACCTCAAGACTTCCTCCAATCCCTTCTTTGCAGGCCTGGCCACAGTACTTTCTTCATAATAACCTACAGAAATAAGGGCTACTAATTCCAGGTTAGGAGGACAGTTAACCAGTTCTTTTACTGCTTCTGAATGGTCTCTCTTATAGGAAGATACCCAACAGGTACCCAGTCCCAAAGCTGTAGCCGCCAACATTATATTTTCGGTTGCTGCTGCTGCATCCAGCAAGGGTGTACTTGTCTGGCTTTCATCGATAAATACACCTATACAGGCACCGGCATCCTTTATAAACTTACCATAACGGGCCAGACTGGCGATCCTTTCTCTTTTCTCCTGGTCAGTAATAACAAGGAAGCTCCAGACCTGTCTGTTGTTACCACTTGGTGCCAG
>LFRS01000063.1:16450-18004 GCA_001512435.1 Halothermothrix sp. DTU029
TATACCTCCCTTTTCTTAAAACAATAGCATTTTTGATGTTTATTATATATTCTTTAAGATTTTTTTAAACCCTTTTTTGTTTGTAAAAATTGTTATTACTCTATTATTTTATCATAATATCTGGAAAATCCTTAGAGTAAAAAAGGATTTTTTTGTATTTTTTCGTATATAAAAAAATTATATAGATTTCAATATATAAAAATATACTTCAAGGGGGGAGAACTTTTATGAAAAAAAGAATCATTTTACCACTACTCATTCTGAGTTTTTTAATGATTAGTGTAACAATTTTGGCCGACAACACCAAATACATAGGCCAGAACATTGACTACCAGGTTGGATTGGACCTTCCCAACGTAGGTTGGGCATATCATGATGAAGAGGGTAATCTAAAGGGTTTCAGGGGTATAAACCTGGGATTAGGTTACAGTCAGAAAACATACTTTGAACCTGGTTTAAAAGAAGGTAAATTTAACAACTTCTGGGGTTGGGGAACAGTAGCTTTAATAATTCCATATGGGGAAATAGGTACTGAATATCCCTTTGCCCTACAGGAAAATGGTTCCTTCTGGACTGTTGGTGGAGCATTATATGTATATTTCCCCATCATTCCAGGAGCCAGGATTGGAATAAGCTACCATTTCTAATACATATTAAAAAGCCCTTTTCCAAAAAGGGCTTTTATTATTTAAATCCATATACTATTCCGCCAGGTCCAGATAACTTACAAAATTAACCCCTTCCCTTTCCATCTCCTCAATGGCCTTCTCCACATCGGTACTATCAATTCCCCTGACACCTTCAAGTACAATATTAACCTTAAAACCCTTCCTGACTGCATCCAGAGCACTTGCCCTGACACAATACTCAGTGGCCAGCCCTGTCAAATATAGTTCCTCTACTCCCTTTTCCTTCAGATATTCCTCCAGGTCATGGTTTGTGGCCTCAAAGGCTGAATAACCGTCATCCTTGCTCTCCGTACCCTTGAGGAATATTTTATCTATCTCTTCACTCCTTAATCCGGGATGAAAGGCAGCACCCTCAGTATCCCTCACACAATGGAGAGGCCAGCTCTCAAAATGCACACTATCCTCCGGATGCCAATCCTTTGAAGCAAGCACCAGGGGGAATTTATCCATTAATCCGTTTACCACAGGAACAATCTCATCCCCTCCAGGTACGGCCAGTTTACCGCCCGGACAAAAATCATTTTGTAAATCGATAATCAATAAAGCCTTGCTCATTCGTTTCTTCACCCCTTGATAATTTTTCTCCCCTTATTTTCCTTAATTATTTTTAACGCTGGATTATTATTACCTGAATTATAATTTTGCTAAAGAAGAGGAAAATCCTGTTTATTACCTGAAAGTTTATATTTTTTTTGGACTTTCCCTCTGTATTTTAGTATAATAAAAAATACAATAGAATTGGAGGAATTTCAATGAATTTGACAACTGGTGATATTATTTATCATTTGTTGAAATATCCTGTCATGTTATATTTAAAATTAAAATTTAATATTAAAGTGGAACACAATCCTTTAAAGGAAGTTAA
>LFRS01000183.1 GCA_001512435.1 Halothermothrix sp. DTU029
TTTCCCAAAATAATTGGGTATTGGTGGCCGGTTATATCCAGAAAGGAGAAACGGCAGAAGAAACTGTATTTCGGGAAGTGGAGGAAGAGACAGGTCTGAAGGCCAGAGAGTGTAAATATATCGAAAGTTATTTTCACGTAAAGAATGAGATGTTGATGTTGGGATTCCTGGTATCTGTAGATGATGATAGGTGTGTTCCAGGTAAAGAGGTGGATGAGATTAACTGGTTTAATATCAATGAGGCAGTAGATTTAATCAGGGAAGGGAGTACTGCTCAGAAACATATTATGAATGTGAGAAAGTATTTGGGTCTTGATAAAAGTTAATACTGGTTTTGCTAAAATGAATTAAGGAGAAAAATTATGGCTTCCTGTATAAGCATTACAGGGAAAAATATCGATGATTATATCAAAGACCATCTGGTCCTGCTTTTTTCCCTGCGAAAATCCAGAATAAAAGCCAAAAAGCTGGCAATTATGGAGGCATATTTTGCTTTATATCCAGTTGGCGGAATATTCATAAAAAATGGACCTCTGGGTAATTTAAAAGGTGTTTTTTCTTTTTTAATTCCCGAAGAGAATATGGCTCAGGCCTTAAGTATTTTACCTACTATAGGCTATTGTAATAAGTTTTACTTGCTGGATTTTCAGACAAATACTCCAGAAAATAATTCAGATCTTAAAAATGTAAGTGAAAGGGATTTAGTATGGAAGGGTAAGGCCTTCAGAATAAGTAATTTTTATTTCCAGGATAAAGGAATCTATGAGAAACAATCTGTAGATAATCGAAAATTTATTATCCTGCAGAACAATAAAGAAAAAGTTGTTTATGGTTATCGTGGGGATGGAAGTGAAATGGGACGGAGGGCTTTACCAGTGGAAGATGCCAGATGTATGGTTAATTTATCAATGCCTGGCAGAGCAGAGAGATTATTAGATCCCTTTGCCGGAGGGGGAGGAATAGTTTATTCAGCAAAATATATTAATAAAAAGATAAAGGTCTTCAGTGTAGATATTGACCCAGTGGTGGCTCCTGGCCTGGAGTTTTATGGTTCTAATCATTTTACAGGTGATTCTTCCAGGGTAAGATTCCCAGCAGCTTTTTTTGATTCTCTTGTTACAGAAGTTCCTTTTTCCAGTAATGCTACTGTTAATATTATAAAGGCAATTAATAATCTAAAAGGTTCATTGAAAAAAGATGGCCGGATAGTATTAATGTCCAGCATGAATCAGGCGACAGTTCTGAAGAAAGCTATAGGGGATATCGGTTTTTATCCATATATTAGCCAGAAAGTTAATCGAAAGGGTACAGATGTTGCCATAATGGGTTGGATAAAGTCTTATGATAAATACAAGAAGTTACAGGCAATTAGTAGTACTGTAAAATCTATATCATAGAAAAATGAAGGGGTTTATAGAATAGTTTTTTCTTTTATTAGAAACATATGAAAATAAAATTATTTATATTTAATTAATTGGGGGAAAGAAGTATGGCTCAATATACAGTGATAACAGGTGATTTTATAGGTTCCAGAAAATATGAGAATTTTAATAAAATACTCAAAGATAAGCTTAGAAAAATTGAATATCCGGAGAATATGCTAACCCCTTTCAGTCTTTCCCGGGGTGATGAGATCCAGGCTATCTTTCAAGGGAAATTGAACTTTCCAGCTTTTATTAGACAGGTCAGGTATATATTTAGACCAATGGAAATACGCTTTGGTATTGGTTTTGGAAAGATTAATGATATAAATGATATAAAAAACATTAGTGATTCCTGGACTTTAAATGGCCCGGCCTTTCATTATGCCAGAGAATCACTGGAACTATTGGAAAATAGTAAAAAATTTAAAACCAGTTTCATGAGTAATAATCAAATAGATGAAGCCATAAATACAATTTTATTTTTAATTGATACAATACAGGCAAATTGGACAGAAGCCCAATGGGAGGCTATCTATTATTATGAAAAATTGGGTACATACAAAAAGGCTGCTGAAGTATTAAATATTGCTTCCCAGAATGTAGGTAAAAGGTGTAATGCTGCCAGGTGGAGGGAAATAGACTATGCAGAGAAGAGTATAATTAACCTGGTGGAGAATTTTATTCTTTAAAAGGAGTTGAAGTAAATGACCATGGGTGGCAGTTTTGATCTGGCCAACTGGTTGTGGCTTACTATTATTGCTCATTTACTAAGTGATTTTGTCTTCCAGACTGGTAAGATGGTGGAATGGAAAAAAGAGAAGAAAATGAGAGGCTATATACTTCACTTTTTAATTGTCTTCTTTGTCACTTTCTTATTAACAGGATTTTTTTTGAAAGAATTTGGGTTTAGCTTAAGGAAGTTTCATTATTCAAGAACAATTAATAACCTTTTATATAATTTAGCCTATACCTCTACCATAGCCTTTCTACATATTATAATAGACCTGATCAAAGAAATTTTCGCCAATAAATCTCCTAAAAGTGACCTTATTATGTTTTTTATTGATCAGCTTATCCACCTTGGAATCATATATATAGCATGGAAAATTGTTGTCAGCAGATATCTTGAAACAATTAATATTAATACCTGGTCATATCATGAAGGTTTAAAGAATGAGAAATCCCTATTATTTATTATAGTATATTTAGTTGTCTTATTTGTTGCTGCAGTTTTGCTGGAAAAGGTATTAAAAATGCTGAATATTGAAAGGACAGATGAAAAAGAAACCAATATTAGCCGCTATATCGGAATTATTGAAAGGGCCTTAATAGTTACTTTGGTGAGTTTTGGCCATGTTTCTTCTATAGGTATTATCTTTACGGCAAAATCCCTGGCCAGGTATAGGGAATTAAGGGATGATAAGTTTGTGGAATACTATCTTCTGGGTACCCTGGCCAGTCTCTTAATTGCTTTAGTGGGAGGTTTGTTTATTAGCCATTATGTATTTTCACAAAGCCTATAAGAGGGTGAAATTTAAAAATAACCCAACAAAGGGTGAAATATATGAAAACACCATCTGATGGGTTGTTAAAAAGTGGCAGCATCTGGCTGCTTTTTTTTTTAAGAATGCTTTTTAGTAAAAAAGTTTAAAAATAATAAAAATATTACTTGCATAATTACAAATAAAAATGTATAATTATAAATAATTAATAATATTTATTCAGTAGGAATATAAAATATCAAACCCAGGAGGTATTTAATATGGAGAAAATTAATAAGATTGTTCTGGCATATTCAGGAGGACTGGATACATCTGTTGCTATCAAATGGCTCAAAGAAAAATACGGTGCTGAAATAATTGCTTATTGTGCCAATGTGGGTCAGGATGATGTAGAGAGTTGGGACCTTATTGAAAGGAAAGGATATCAGACAGGTGCCAGTAAAGTTTACATTGATGATTTAAAAGAAGAGTTTGTCAATGAATATATATTCAAGGCAGTAAAAGCTGGTGTTAAGTATGAGGGCAAATATCCTTTAGCAACAGCCCTGTCCCGGCCATTAATCAGCAAAAAAATGGTTGACATAGCCCGGAAACATGGGGCAGATGCTGTAGCCCATGGTTGTACAGGAAAGGGTAATGATCAGGTTAGATTTGAAGTTTCCTTCAGGGCCCTTGATCCAGATCTAAAAATTATTGCTCCGGTAAGATTTTGGGAATTCAAGACCAGGAATGAAGAGATAGAATATGCAAAAGCAAATAATATACCGGTAACAGCCAGCAAAGAAAGCCCCTATAGCCTTGATAGTAATCTTTGGGGTATAGCAGTTGAATGTGGAGTATTGGAGGATCCCTGGTGTGAACCTCCGGCAGATGCTTATTTCTGGACTACTGCACCAGAAGAGGCCCCTGCTGAGCCGGAATATGTAACTATAACTTTTGAAAAGGGTATTCCGGTTATGATAGACGGTGTAGCCTATAAACCAGTTGAAATAATTGAAAAACTTAATAAAATAGGTGCAAAACATGGTGTAGGAAGAATAGACATGGTTGAAAACAGGCTGGTAGGTATAAAATCAAGAGAGATTTATGAGGCACCGGCAGCAGTAATAATCCAGGAAGCCCATCAACACCTGGAAGACTTAACTCTGGATCGAGAAACTCTCCATTTTAAATATGGAATTAGCCAAAAATACTCAGAACTTGTTTATTATGGGCTCTGGTATTCACCATTACGGGAGGCGCTGGATGCCTTTGTTGATGAAACACAGCAGGTTGTTTCAGGAGAAGTAAGGGTAAAATTATATAGAGGTACAGCAACTGTTGTGGGTAGGAGGTCACCCTATTCCCAGTATCAGTATAAGCTGGCTACTTATGATGAGGATGATTCCTTTGATCATAAGTCTGCAGAAGGTTTTATCAAGCTCTGGGGCTTACCTGTTCAGGTAAGTAATATAATCAAAAGAAATAATGGAATCTCGACAAAGAAGCAGGAAAACTAATTATGTTAGCTGCTATCTGCTGTAATGATTATATAATAAGAAAGGCTCATAAAGATGATGCCAACAGGATATATTATCTTGTTCAAAGGGCTTTCTCCTCTTATGGTAATAAGGGCTGTAGTCCAGTAGCAAGAGAAACTATTGATGATATTATTTTAGACCTGGAGGAGAATATTGTCCTGGTATTGGAATATAAGGAGATGATAGTTGGTTCCCTCCGTTTGATAGCTGATACAGATAGGGAATTTTATTTAAAACGCTTTTCCATTCATCCTGATTTTCAAAACCTGGGCTTTGGTACTTTCCTTTATTACAAGGCGGAAAGAATAGTGCAGGAGCAGGGTGGAAGGAAGATTTCTCTCCATTCATCCATTGAAGAGGAAAGACTGGTTAAATTTTATCAAAAACTAGGTTTTGAATGTCTGGATATAGATAATGAAAATGGCTATAAACGAGGTTACTGGCAGAAAAAGATTGCTGGAGTTGATGATTATGAAATTATGGGGTGGTAGATTCACAAAAGAGACAGATGACCTGGTCCATGCTTTTAATGCTTCCCTTGCCTTTGATCAACGCCTGTATCATTATGATATTATGGGCAGTATTGTCCATGTAGAAATGTTGGTTAAACAGGGTATCCTGGAAGCAGAGGAAGGGGATATAATAAAAAAGGGTTTGGAGACAATAGAAAAAGAGATTGAGCAGGGGATTCTAAGCTTTGATTCCACCTATGAGGATATCCATTCCTTTGTAGAAGGAAATTTAATTGCCAAAATTGGTCCGGTTGGAGGCAAATTGCACACAGGTAGGAGCAGAAATGATCAGGTAGCCCTTGATATAAGATTATATTTGCGGGATGAAATCAGGAATATTCAGGAATTATTGTTATATTTCATGCAGGATTTATTGGGTCTGGCAGAGAAATATAAAGATGTCTATTTGCCTGGTTATACCCATCTACAAAGGGCTCAGGTAATAACCCTGGCCCACCATCTTCTGGCTTATTATTTTAAATTAAAAAGGGATTATGAACGCTTGACAGATAATTTGAAAAGGGTCAATGTATTACCACTTGGTGCAGGGGCCCTTGCTGGTACCAGCTATCCTCTGGACCGGGAGTATGTAGCAGAAAGACTGGCTTTTGATGCGGTTAGTGAAAATTCCCTGGATGCAGTCAGTGATCGGGACTTTATCCTGGAGTTTCATTCAATAGCTGCTACAATCATTATGCATTTGAGCTCTTTCAGTGAAGAGTTAATTCTCTGGTCAAGTAATGAGTTTGATTTTATTGAACTGGATGATGCCTATTCTACAGGAAGCAGTATTATGCCACAGAAAAAGAATCCTGATATAGCAGAACTGGTAAGAGGAAAAACCGGCCGGATATATGGTAATATGCTGCAGTTGTTTACAACACTGAAGGGTTTACCCCTTGCCTATAATAAAGACATGCAGGAAGATAAAGAGGGTCTTTTTGATACAATTGATACCCTGAAGGCTATACTCCAGATTTATCCAGAAATGCTGAAAACAATGAAGGTGAAAAAAGAGAAGATGTACCAGGCCTGTCAGAAAGGCTTTTTAAATGCCACTGACCTGGCAGATTATCTTAGCAAAAAGGGCTTACCCTTTAGAAAGGCTCATGAGATTGTTGGCCAGGCAGTTCTTTATTGTCTGGAAAACCAGCTGGAATTGGAAGAACTGGATTATAAACAATATCAGGAGTTGTTTCCTGGCCAGAAGGAATTATTTACTGCTGATCTTAATAAATATCTGGCAATCAAATATACTGTGGAAAACAGAAAACTTACGGGGGGTACAGCTCCAGAAGAAACAGAAAGGATTATTGGCAAAGAAAATAAGTGGCTGGAGGATACTTTAGCTTAAGCTACTTGTGTTTTTTGCAGAATAATGATAGAATTACTAAAAATATTAGTTCTTGTGTGAGGTTGAGCCTAATGATAAAAATACGTGTTCCGGCTACTTCTGCAAACCTGGGGCCTGGATTTGACTGTCTGGGGATTGCCCTTAACTTATATAATTATTTTATTGTTGAGGAAATTGGAGTAGGGCTAGAGACTAATATAATAGAAGAATTCAGTGGGAGGATCCTGGACCTGGCTCTAGAAGATAATCTTTTTGTCCAGGCTATGAAAAAGGTCTTTGACTTAACAGGACAAAGGATTAAGGGAATCAGGATTACTGAAAAAATCAATATTCCCTTTGCCCGGGGCCTGGGTAGCAGTGCTTCTGCTGTAGTAGCTGGTCTTCATGCTGCCAATTATCTGACAGGAAACACAATAAAGGAAGAAGACTTGCTGGAATTGGCAGTAGCCATGGAAGGACATCCAGATAATGTAGTTCCTGCCTACAAGGGTGGTTTTGTAATAAATGTCCTTTCCAGTAATGGTTTATCCTACAAAAAATTAGAGCTTGATCAAGAGCTGAAGTTTATAGTCTTAATCCCGGATTTTGAATTAAAGACAAATGCAGGGAGAAAGGCTCTTCCTGAAATCCTTACTTATTCTGATGCTGTTTTTAATATCAGCCGGGCAGCCCTTTTGACTGCCTCTTTCTATGATAAAAATTATTCTAACCTTAGAACTGCTATGGAAGATAAGTTACATCAGGACTATCGCTCCAGGCTTATTCCAGGCTTTTATACAGTCCTGGATGCTGCCTATAATGCAGGGGCCCTTGGAGTAGCCCTCAGTGGGTCTGGACCAACTCTGATAGCTATTGCAGAGGAAAATCTGGATGAAATCGGGAGTTCCATGGTTAATGCCTTTAAAGAAAATGATATAAATAGCAGGTATCTGGTAACAAGAGTAGACAATGATGGATGTACTATTATTGATTAAAAATATATATCATTATTGATTATATATTATGTAAGATTTTGATTAATTTTTTTACATGCTAAATTTATAAAGGTATTGAGAAGTAAAAAAGCAGGGAAGGAAGATAGGAAATGATCAAAATCGGTCTCTTAGGTTTAGGTACTGTTGGTAGTGGGGTATATTCTATATTAGAAAAACATAAGGAGAATTTAAAGAGCAAGGTTGGTACAGAGTTACGGATAGAGAAAATACTGGTTAAAGATATTGATAAAAAAAGGGATATAGACTTTGATAAAGCTCTGTTAACAAATAATGTAGAGGATATTCTGGAAAATCCGGAAATTGATCTTATTGTAGAACTAATTGGTGGAGAAGAACCAGCCTATCAGTATATAGTCCAGGCTTTAAAAAATGGTAAGGCTGTAGTTACAGCCAATAAGTTGCTGATTGCCAGGTATGGACAGGAGATTATGGGCCTGGCAGCTGAAAAAGGAGTCAGTGTTAGTTTTGAAGCCAGTGTAGCAGGGGGAATCCCCATCATCAGACCCTTGCGGGAATCCTTTGCTGCTAATAAGATTGAGCGGATTTACGGGATTTTAAATGGTACTACCAATTATATCCTGACTAAGATGACAGAAGAAGGACAGGATTTTCAACTGGCTTTAAAGGAAGCCCAGAAACTGGGCTATGCAGAAAGTGACCCCAGCTCTGATATTAGCGGTACAGATGCAGCCTATAAAATCGCAATCCTATCTTCACTGGCATATGAGACTGCTATTGATATAAAAGATGTTCATATAGAGGGTATAGAGAATATTGAAATAGAAGATATTGAGCTGGCTAAAGAGCTAGGATATCTTATAAAACTTCTGGCTATTAGTAAATTTACTCCTGATGGTATAGATATTCGTGTTCACCCGGCCTTTATTCCTGAATACCATCCCCTTGCTTCGGTAAATGATGTTTATAATGCCATTTACCTTTATGGGGATTCAGTTGGGGATGTAATGTTATATGGTCAGGGAGCAGGCCAGATGCCCACTGCCAGTGCTGTAGTGGCAGATATTATCCAGGCCAGTAAGGAAATCTATTATGGTTCCCCGGATATTAATGGTCATATTTATAAGAATGACCATAAGGTTAAGGATATAAGCCAGGTCCATAATTCCTTTTATCTACGCCTGCAGGTAAAGGATAAGCCAGGGGTACTGGCCAGGATTGCCGAGGTTCTGGGTAGGAACCAGGTCAGTCTGGCCTCAGTTATCCAGAAACATCGTTATGCTCCTGTTGTACCAATTGTATTAGTAACTCATCAAGTAAAAGAGGAGAATTTGCAGAAGTCTATTGCTGAGTTTAAAAATTTAGATGAAGTTATAGCTATCAATAATATAATCAGGGTTGAAGAATTATAAGACTAAGATTATAATAAATGAAGAAAACTTGATCTAGTTAAAGGTGGGATGATTAGATTGGCCTTAATTGTACAAAAATATGGTGGTACTTCTGTCAGTAATGTGGAAAGAATCAATAATGTAGCTGATAGGATTATAAGTGAATATAAAAAAGGAAACCAGATGGTTATCGTAGTATCTGCAATGGGTGATTCAACAGATAAATTGATAGATTTGATGAACCAGATTACCAGTAATCCCGATCCACGGGAAGCTGATATGTTGTTAACTACTGGGGAACAGGTTTCTATAGCTCTTTTAAGTATGGCTATACAGGAGAAAGGCTATAAGGCAATTTCTTTAACTGGTAGCCAGGTGAGGATAGAGACAAATGATCATCATAACCATGCGGAGATAATGAAGATAGACAATAGCAGGATTAATAAGGAATTGGCTGAAGGGAAAATCGTTGTCATTGCCGGTTTTCAGGGTATTAATTCTCATAATGATTTTACAACTCTGGGCAGAGGAGGTTCTGATACAACTGCTGTAGCCCTTGCTGCTTCATTAAAGGCTGATCGTTGTGAGATTTACTCTGATGTTGATGGTATATATACCACTGATCCCCGTATGGTAACAGAAGCCAGCAAGCTGGATTTTATATCCTATGAGGAGATGTTGGAACTGGCCAGCCTTGGTGCCAAGGTACTTCATCCCCGCTCAGTGGAACTGGCCAAATTTTATAATATAAAACTATATATTGCATCCAGTTTTAATAATCAGCCTGGAACAATGGTAGGAGGAATGGATAATATGGAGAAAAAAAGAAGTGTTACCGGGGTTACTGTTGATAAAGAACAGGTCAAAGTAACTGTGGCCAAGGTGCCTGATCAGCCCGGTGTAGCTGGTAAACTCTTTACTAAACTGGCAGATAACAATATTAATGTTGATATGATTATACAGAACTTACAGCACAATAGTAAAAACGATATAACCTTTACCCTGCATACTAATGATTTAAATAAGGGAATAAAATACATTGAAGAGATTGCAGAAGAATTAGGGGCAGAAAATGTTTATATTGATGAAGATGTGGCAAAGGTATCCATTGTAGGTGCAGGAATGATCACAACACCAGGTACAGCAGCCAAAATGTTTAATATTCTGGGTGAAAATAATATTAATATACAGATGATTTCTACTGCAGATATAAAGGTATCCTGCCTTATTGAGAAAAAACATGCTGACCTGGCTGTCAAAATATTACATGAAGGTTTTGAATTGGATAAGATAAAATTATAAATATTTTATGCTAAATAATAATAAGGGGAATAGTGGCTACGGCCACTATTTTCTCTTTTTACCTTCTATTGCTTATTCTTTTGTATAATGATAAAATATTAATAATAATATGCCTGATAAATCAGATATTAGATAGGGAGAGGAAGAATTTAAATGAGAAGAATTCGTTTCCTCCACACTGCAGATTTACATCTAGGTAGTAGCTTGAGTATAGGTGGGGAATATTCCGCAGCTTTATCACCTTTACTTGACAATGCTATCTATGATGCCTTTAGTCGTCTCTGTGCAGAGGCTATTGACAAGCAGGTGGATTTTGTTCTGATTTCCGGAGATTTATATGATGGGGGTAGTCGTTCTGTAAAGGCCAATATTTTTTTCAACCAGGAATGTGAAAAATTGGCCAGCCATAATATACCTGTCTATATAATTGCTGGCAATCATGACCCTCTTTCATTTCACAGGGAACTAATAGCTCCTCCGGAAAATGTACATCTTTTTGGGGGAGAAGGACCGGCAAGTATGGAGGTATATGACCAGAATGGCGAGATTATTGCTAATATAATTGGCTGTTCCTATAATAACCGGGCAGAATCCCGTAAAGTACACCTGGATTATAGGGGAAAAGCAGGTATCTGGAATATTGGCCTTTTACATACTCAACTGGAAGCAGAAAACAACTACTATCTGCCTGCTTCTATAAAGGAATTACAGGAAAATGAAGAAATACACTATTGGGCCCTGGGTCATCTTCATCAACATAATGTGTTGTGGCAGGAGAAAAACAGGGCAATTGTTTATCCTGGAATTCCCCAGGGCAGGGATATGGGGGAAGAAGGCCCTGGTGGGGCTGTACTGGTAGACCTGGTCCCTGATAGTGAACCAGAAATTAAGTATATTAACCTTTCTTCACTTATCTACCAGAGGATAGAAATACCGGTGGATAGTATTCAAAAAGGAAACCTTATTGATTTGCAAAGGTTAATCATGGAGATCGGAGAGGAATTATTAAAAAACCATTTTTATCTTCCCTTAAATAATGAACAAATAGTTGAGGCTTATATAGTGGACTGGGTTTTAACAGGCAGAAGTGAAGTAAGTAGTATATTAAAAAGGGAGAAAGAAGAAGCCTTTGAATACTTATTGAATTCTCTTCAGGAGACTTTTATCAGTAGGAAGCCTATGCTCTGGAGCAGGAAAATAATAGATCGTACCGGTATGCCTATTGATGAAAGCTTGATTCAGAACAATTCTATATACCAGGATATAGAGAAAATCATCTTTTTCCTGAAGGAAAACCCTGATTTTCAGGAAGAATTACTTGAAGAATTGGGTCTTATCTGGTCTGGTGATGCCGACCATGAAGAGTTAGACCCTACATTATTTCATCTCAATAATACTACTTTAGAAGCAGTATTGAGACAGGCCCGGCAGCTTATACTGGAAGAACTTTTAACCAGGAGGGAGTTAGCGTGAGGATAAAGAGATTATTTATCAAAGATTTTGGTATTTTTCATAATGAGTTAATTGAAGATATTGCTCCTGGTCTTGTAGTTATAGGTGGCCATAATCGGGCTGGCAAAACTACTTTTATGGAATTGTTGAGATATCTTCCCTTTGGTTTCCCCAGAAAGAAAAAATTTATTTTAGCCCGGAACAGGCATGAAGTTGAAGCCACTATTAGCCTCAGTGATAATGAGGAGGCAAATTTATATTTACAGGGCTATAGTGCCCCGCTAATAAAGGGCAGCAAAGAGATTGCCTCTACCAGTGAACTTTTTTATCAAATGGATCCCTTTACATATCAACAGTTATTTACCATCAGTCTTGATGAATTGCAATATTACCGCTTTAATAATAATGAAAAAGACAAGCTACATTCTATTCTTCTGGGAGCAGGATTAAAGGAATTCATTTTGGCACCTCAACTGGAGGAATTTTTTTATAAGGAAGCGGAAAAAATCGGTGGAAAACAGGGTGACCCAAAGGTCAAGGAGTTTAAGCCCTATTATCTAATGATCAGAGATGGAATGAAATTACAGGCAGAGGCTTCCCGGCAGGTAGAGAGATTTCATGAAAAACAGCTTGAGTTAAAAAGTACAGAAGATAATATCAGAGAAAATGAAGAAGAGAAAGAAATACTGGAAGATGAGTTATATAGGCTGGATATATTAAAAAACAATTATCATCTCTATGCTGAAATAGTGGAAATCAAGAATAGGTTAACAAAAGATGAAGTCAGCAGATATTTGCAGGAAAATATTAATTTCTATCCAGAAAGGGCTAAAGACCTCCTGGATAGGTTTAATAAAAAGAAAGAGGAAATCAAGGAATTAAGCCAGAGAATAAGAGAAAAATATGGGGCAGAGATCAGCAAGGACCTGGTAGAGAGGATCTCCAGGCATAAGATGGATATTGAGCAATTAAAAGAAAAGGTTGCCGGCTTAAAGGAAAAGGTAAACTTTTATTTTGAAAAAGAAGCAAGACTGGAGAGAGAAGAAAAGGATTTAAAAAACTCTCTCTTAACTATTAACCAGGACTGGCAGGGTGGACTGGAAGAGATAGCTGCCATTCAGGTTGATCAGATTGAACTGGAAGTCCTCCAACAAAAAATAGAAAAGTATAATAAGGTAAGTAGTAATCTGGACAGGGAAAAGAGTAATCTGCAGGAATATCAGGAAAGAAAAGATTATCTGGAAAAGGCAATTGAGGGGATACAGGTTAACAAACCCTTTAAGATGTTGAATATATATTTCCTGGGTTCTTTTATCTTTATTCTGGCAGGTTTTCTGCTGGCAAGACTTAACATATATTTTACTCTTTTTTCTCTGGTGGGAGTTTTAGGACTGGGTATCTATTCCCTATATAAATATACAACAGAAAAAAACTACCTATTATATGAAGAAAAGAGCAAAATAGAAATCCATAATTTAGATTTAAGAATCAGTTCCAGGGAAGAAAAGATCAAGGATTATATGGAGTCTTTAGAACCTCTGGAAGAAGAATTTAATGAGTACAGGAAAATGTTGGGCTTAAATAGGAATGCTTCTCCTGAGTTTATCCGGGAATACTATAAAGAACTACAGGGGCTTAAGGCTAAAGCCAATCAATTAAAAACAGAAAAAAATGAATTAGCACAGGACTTCATAACTCTGGAAGAAGAACTGAAAAAGATTGTTGACCTGATAAATATTTTCCCTGAGTTGTTATCTGCCCAGATAATAGATCAGGACCTGGATCTTCACCTCCAGGACCAGCAAATTTTTGTAGCAGTGAAAGATTTATATGAATTTAAGGATAATATAATGGCCTTGCTGGTTCTTGATAGGGAAAACAGAGAAATAGATTTTGAGGTAAAAGAGCTTTTAACCAGTGCTGGCATGGAATATAGGGAGGAAAGCGGAGATCCAGGTATGGTACTGGAGGAATACTTGCAGGATTGTGAAAAATATCTGCAGTATAGCCGTTTACAGGAACGGATGGAACTCTTAAGAGGACAGATTCAGGTAGTTTTAAATACAGAAGCAGCCAGGAAGGCCATGGATAGCCTGAAGATAGAAGTAGGTCAAGGAATAAAAGAGCCAGGGGAAAGTGCAGAATTATATCATAAATTTATATATCTCTATAATCAATTCTCCTCCCTGGACATAGTTGAGGAAACCTATAATTTAAGGAAACGGAAACTGGCTCAGCTGGAAGAAATCCTGGATAAGGAGAAAAAGGACTTAATTAGCATCCAGCGGGAGCTGGCTGAACTGGCTACAGATGAGGCTTTAAAGAAAGCTTCCCAGCTTATTGATGAAGGCAGAAAAGATTTGAGTATCCTGGCAGAAGAATATGCTGTCAGGAAAACAGCAGCCTTTATTTTGAGAAAGGTAAGAGAGATCTTTATACAAGAGACCAGAGATAAATTATTGGCAGGAGCCAGTAAATATTTTCGTGAAATCACCAGGGGAGAATATAAGGCTATCCTGCCAAAAGATAACATCATGGAGAGCGATTTTCAGGCCATCCTGAAAGATGGTACTATCCAGGAAAGCATAGATTTGTTAAGCCGGGGAACCCTGGAGCAATTATTCCTTGCTATCAGAATCAGTAGAATCAAAGAAATAGAGCCAGCTCTTCCGGTAATTATTGATGATAGTTTTGTTAATTTCGATAATTTTCATTTAACAGAATCCCTTGCCTTGATAAAAGAACTGGCCAGTACCCATCAGGTTTTTCTCTTAACCTGTCACTCCCATCTGGTGGATTCCTGCCTGGAAGATATTCCTATTCAATTCTGGAAACTGGAGCGGGGCCGTTTTTCAAGAAGCAATAGGGAAGACCTGGTAGAATATTTAAGCCTGGAATAGATGGGGTACATATAAGGGGTGTTTTTTGAACCTTTACAGGGGGTATTTTCTGATTACCCCACAGGCCAGTCTTTTTCCAGCATTCCCTGCCGGCTGGCTCCGATAGTCATCAGGGTTTTCATGGATAATTACGGAACGGCCAAGTACATCAATAGGTTTAAATCTATTGGTGAAAAAACACATTCTGGCTACCCCATTATTGGAAAATAGAACCGGGAAATCACCGGCATGGTTGCCATGGGGTTGGTTGTCTGGGTTCCAGTGGCCACCGGCTGCTAAAAAAGGATTATCTGGATCACCAATCTCACAGGTGCCATTTTCATGGAGATGGAATCCATGGGGGCCGACTGGATTGGCATTTGTAGCTGCCTGGTAGGGAGGCAAACCCCTTATATCTGCACATACCAGGGTCCCGCCAGGGGCATTATAAAAATTAACGACACCTCTGATAGAGGGAGCCAGAGGACCTCCCCTTAGATTGGCCCTGATCGGGGCCGGTTTTCTTCTGAAGAGATAAAACATAAGTGTTTCCCCCTAATTAGAATTACTTTAAATAATTAAGCTCATTCTATAGAAGAATATAGATATAATATGCAGGAAAAAGGGAGGCTGTTAAGTTTTCTTAGCAGGTATTTTATTTTAGAGCAAGAATTATTACTAATGGCTAAGGTATTTAAAACTTAATAAGATAAAGATTAAAACATTAATGAGGAGGAAAAAAATAGGCATGGATTATTTTAGCAGAACAAAAGTAAAAGATATTATCTACAATAATGTCAGAGAAGAGGATTATAATGATATTACTGTACTGGGCTGGGTCCGGACCAAAAGGGTTTCCAGTAATATTGCCTTTATTGAGCTAAATGATGGTAGCTCCTTGAAAAATTTACAGATTGTTATTCTGGAACCAGATAAATTCCCCCTGGATAAAATCAGTACAGGCTGTAGTATCAGGGTGAAGGGTTATCTGGAAGCCTCTCCAGGAGCAGAACAGAATATAGAGATGAAGGCAGAAGAGATCAGTCTTATAGGGGAGGTACCTGCTGATTATCCCTTACAGAAAAAAAGACATAGTTTTGAGTTTTTAAGGGAAATTGCTCATTTACGGCCCAGGACAAATACCTTTGGTGTTATTAACCGTTTTCGGAGTAAGATGGCCTATGGGATACATAAATATTTCCAGGAGAAGGGCTTTTATTATATCCATTCACCTATTATTACCACATCAGATGCTGAAGGTGCTGGAGAAATGTTTCGTCTAACTACCCTGGATTTAAATAATTTACCACGCCTGGAAGATGGCAGAATAGATTTTAGGGAAGATTTCTTTGGCCAGGAGGCTGGCCTTACTGTCAGTGGTCAACTGGAAGCAGAGGTCCTGGCAACTGCCATTGGTGATGTATATACCTTTGGGCCTACTTTCCGGGCAGAGAATTCCAATACTTCCCGACATGCTTCTGAGTTCTGGATGATTGAACCAGAGATGGCCTTCTGTGAACTGGATGAGATGATGGATGTTATAGAGGATTTCATCAAGTTTCTTTTCCGGTATGCTCTGGAAGAAGCTGAAGAGGAGATGAAGTTCTTTAATCAGTGGATAGATAAAGGCCGTATTAAGATACTGGAAGACATCATCAAGGCTGATTTTGGCCGTATAAGCTATACTGAAGCTATTGATATCCTGGAAAAGGCAGATGTGAAATTTGAATATCCGGTACAATGGGGTATTGATCTCCAGTCTGAACATGAAAGGTATCTGACAGAGAAATATTTTAAGAAACCAATTATGGTTACTGATTATCCAAAAGATATTAAGGCCTTTTATATGCGGCTGAATGATGATAATAAGACTGTCCGGGCTGTGGATTGTTTGGTACCACAGGTTGGTGAAATAGTTGGTGGTAGTCAAAGGGAAGAGAGATATGATGTTCTCCTGGCAAGAATGAAAGAAATGGGGATGGATATAGATAAATATCAATGGTTCCTGGATTTGAGAAAATACGGAACTGTTCCTCATTCAGGCTTTGGCCTTGGCTTTGAAAGAATTCTTATGTATATCTCCGGGATGAGTAATATCCGGGATGTGATTCCTTTCCCGAGAACTCCTGGAAATGCCAGATTCTAAGGAGGTCAATGATGCACAGGAGAGAAGCAAAGATATTTAAAACTCTTATCTTTACTATCCTAATAAGCCTTTCTTTCTTCTTAAGTGGAATGCTAAATATAGTATCCGCTACAGAATTTTATCCTCTGGTGGTTTATGGGGGGGAGCCGGAAGGGGTTGCAGCAGCTGTTGCTGCTGCCCGGGAAGGAATCGATACCCTCCTCCTTTTAAAAAGGGAGGCACCTGGTGGTCTGATGACCTATGGGGGTTTAAACTTTCTGGATATAAACCAGGCCCCTGATGGGAGGAGTTTAAATAAGGGCTTTTTTGCTGAATGGCATAAGGCAGTAGGTGGAAATATTACTTTTTCTATCAAGAAAGCCACAGAGGTTTTTGAGGAAATCCTCCAGAGAGAGAGTAATATTACTATTTTAAGAGAAACAAGCCTCTTATCTGTAGAAAAAGAAGATCAGAGCCTCAAAAAGATAAAAATAAAACACCAGGGTATTGAAAGGGAAATTCAGGCTGCCTATTTCATAGATGCCAGTCAGGATGCCGATCTGGCTGTTATGGCAGGTGCCCCATATTTCAAGGGCGGTGCTGATATAGGATTGCCAGAAAGACACATGGCAGCAACCCTGGTACTGCATATTGATGATGTGAACTGGCAGGAACTGGCTAAGGATGCCAGAAGCAATAAATTTGGCCCTTCCTATATTAATAAAGATAATGCCTGGGGTTTTGTTAGAATCGGGCAGTTATATGAACCAGCAGATAAAAACACCCGCTTAAGGGGCCTGAATATAGTATTGGAAGAAGCAGGGGATGTTTATATAAATGCCTTATTGATTTTTGATTTTGATCCTACAGACCAGGAATCTTTGCAAAAAGCCCATGAGCGGGGGAGGAAAGAGGCAGAACATGTCCTGACTTACCTGCAGGAGAATCTGGCAGGTTTTAAAAAGGCCCGCTTGCTTGACTTTCCTCCAGAATTATATGTACGGGAGAGTAGACATATAGTAGCAGAATACCAGCTACAGGTAGGAGACCTTTTAAATAGCCGGATTCCTGGTGATACTATTGCCCTGGCCGCTTATCCCCTGGATTATCAGGCCTCTACCCCGGAATATGAAGGTTTTGTATTATTTAACCCTGCTATATATGGAGTACCCCTGCGTTCTTTATTGCCTAAGGGTATTGATAATATTTTTGTTGTGGGCAGAAGTGCCGGTTATAGTTCACTGGCAGCAGCCAGTTCCCGGGTATTGCCTACAGGTATGGCTGCCGGAGAGGCTGCTGGCCTGGTGACTTCTTATTTAATTACAGAAGAAATAGGTGTTGGGGATTTGCTTGCCAATGAAGGCCTCTTAAAAAAGATACAGGATCGATTAAAAATAACTTCTGATTTAGGGCGTTATAAAAACTATATAGGCCAGAATATTATTTTACAGGGTCAAGCCCCTGATAAAATCTTTCCACCGGTTTTTAATACTGACAGCAAAAGGGAAGAACTACTGGGACATCTGGAATACCTTCTTTCCTGGGGTCTGCTGATGGGTGGATATAGTAATGATTTCAGGTTGAAAGAAGAAATTAGTGAAAGGGATTTTGCTTATATTATTATTAAAGCATTAAGGCAACAGAAGGCCCCAATTCTTTATGAATGGGTTCCAGGAGGATTGGAGAGTGTAAGCAGCAAAGAAGCTTTGACCAGAAATCAGGCAGCAATGTTATTACTGGTGGCAACAAGTAGGCCAATCGCCAACCTGACCAGTGAGGATTATTATAGAAAAGCCCTGGAATATGATTTAATACCAGAGATAATTTCTGCCAATATAAAGGAAGACAGGATTCTGAACCGGGCTGAAGCCTATGTCCTGATTTCTTCATTTATGCAAAAATACCCACTTTCAGCTGAATTAAAACTATATAGAGGAGAGTAAAGATGGACTATTCTTATTTTAATTATCCTTCTCCAATCGGAATCCTGAAGGTTAGATTTACTGCAGTAGGTATTTTGGGGATATCTTTTTCCACAGCTGAACAAAATAAGAATTGTAAGGATGAATATCTTAGAGAAGAAGACTTATCCCTTTATAAGTATATCTTTGATGAATTGAATGCCTATTTTATGGGCAAATTAAGAGTTTTTCAGGTACCATTAATTTTAGAGGGTACAGACTTTCAGAAAAGGGTATGGAAAGAAATTATGAAAATACCCTATGGTGAAGTAGCTAGCTATGGGGAAATTGCAAGAGCTATTGGGGTGCCAAAAGGTGCCCGGGCTGTCGGTAATGCCAATAATAAAAATAAAGTACCAATTATTATCCCCTGTCATAGAGTGGTTGGCTCCAATGGAAGCCTGACTGGCTATGCCGGAGGACTGGAGAGAAAAAAGTGGTTAATTGCTCACGAAAACAAATATAGAAAGGATTGATAATATGGCAAAAGAGCTGCCCTTGAGAAGTGAAGTTGATAATGAATATAAATGGGTTTTAGAAGATATTTACCCTACAGATAATGACTGGGAAAAGGATTTTGAAAAAGTCAGGGAAATGATCGGTAAACTGGATGTTTATAGGGGAAACCTGGTAAGCTCCAGCAATAATCTATATGAGGGTATAGAGCTGATCATGGAAATCAGAGAAATTCTTGAAAGATTATATGCTTATTCTCATATGAGATTTGATGAAGATACCTCCAATCAAAAATACCAGGCTCTCAATCTGCGGGCTCAGACTCTGGCAACTGAGATAGCCAGTGCTACCTCTTTCATGGTACCGGAGATAATAACCCTTTCCAAAGAGAAAGTGGAAGAATACCTGGCAGAAAATGATAAGCTTAAATTATATGCCCATCTACTGGATGACATATTGAGGGAAAAGGACCATTATTTAAGTGAACGGGAAGAAAAACTCCTGGCCATGGCCGGTGAGCTTGCAGAAGGACCTGAAAATATCTATTCAGTATTCAGTGACGCTGAACTGGTTTTCCCAACCATTATAGATGAAGAGGGAAATGAGGTCAGAGTAACCCATGGACGATATATTGATTTCCTGACGAGTAAAGACCGGAGGGTCAGAAAAGATGCCTTTACAGCCATGTATGGAAAACACGGTGAATTTATAAATACTTTCGCTACAACCCTAAATACACAAGTAAAGGCACATATTTTCTATGCCAGGGCCCGCAACTATAATTCTGCCCTGGAAGCAGCCCTCAGCAGTGATAATATACCTGTTTCTGTCTATACAAACCTGATTGACACAGTTAAAGAGAATCTTGATGCCATGCATAAATATGTTTCACTGCGCAAAGAAGTACTGGAGCTGGACGAACTCCATATGTATGATCTTTATGTGCCCTTGGTGAAAGAACTGGACCTTAAAATACCTTATTCTCAGGCCAAGGAAAAAGTATTAAGGGGACTGAAACCACTGGGCGAGGAATATCTCAAGATTCTGGAAGGAGGTTTTAATGGCGGCTGGATCGATGTTTATGAAAATAAAGGCAAACGCTCAGGAGCCTATTCTTCCAGTTGTTATGGTACTCATCCCTATGTATTATTAAACTATACAGATAATCTTGACAATATGTTCACTCTGGCTCACGAAATGGGTCATGCCTTGCATACATATTATTCTGATAATAACCAGCCTTATGTTTATTCAAATTATAAGATATTTCTAGCGGAGGTTGCTTCTACCTTAAACGAAATCCTCTTATTACATCATTTACTGGAAAATACAGATGATATCCTGGAAAAGAAATATCTGATTAATCATTATCTTGAACAATTCCGGGGAACTGTCTTCCGCCAGACCATGTTTGCTGAATTCGAAAAGATAATCCATGAAACTGCAGAGGCAGGACAGCCCTTAACTGCTGATTTATTAAATGAGATCTATCACCGCTTAAATGTAGAGTATTATGGACCAGATATTGTCGTTGATGAGGAGATAGATCTGGAATGGGCCAGGATACCACATTTTTACTATAATTTCTATGTTTATAAATATGCTACAGGTTTTTCAGCAGCAACAACCCTGGCCAATAAGATTCTGGAGGAGGGAGAACCGGCAGTCAGAAGATACCTGGAATTCCTGAAAAGCGGAAATGCAGATTATCCATTGAATATTTTAGAGAAAGCCGGTGTAGATATGAGCTCACCAGACCCCATCAAAACAGCTATTGATTCTTTCAGGGATTTCTTAAATCGCTTTGAGGAACTTCTTTAGGAAAAACATAATCCAGGCGGAACCAGTGGGAAGGGGTTGATAGAAATTAAGGATTTTATTGATAGTAAGATAGATGAAATGAAAGATGAAATAGTAGAATCTGTACAGGAGATTGTAAGGATCAAGAGTGTTGAAGGTGAGCCGGGCGAAAACAAACCCTTTGGTGAAGGGGTTAACCAGTGTTTAGAGGCTACTCTGGCTATTGCTGAGAGGCTGGGCCTGAAAAATAAAAATATAGATGGCTATGCCGGCCATGTGGAGATTGGAGAAGGTGAAGAGATATTGGGTATTCTCTGCCACCTGGATGTTGTTCCGGAAGGTAGTAACTGGACCTATCCTCCCTATGGTGCAGAGATCCATGATGGCAAGATCTACGGCAGGGGAACTATTGACAACAAGGGACCAGCTATTGCTGCCTTATATGCCCTGAAGGCTGTTCAGGATAGTGGAATAAAGTTAAACAAAAGGGTGAGATTAATCCTGGGTACAAATGAGGAGAGTGGCTGGGGCTGTATTAATTATTACCTGAAAAAAGAAGAGACCCCGGCCCTGGCCTTCAGTCCTGATGCGGAATTTCCTGTAATACATGGGGAAAAGGGTATTTTAACCTTTATCTTGAAAAAAAGTCTTTCCAGGGTAGAAGGAGAAAAAATTACTTCTATTGAAATCCAGGGCGGTAATGCTGCCAATATGGTCCCTGATTACTGTCAGGCTATAATAGAGACTGCTTATCCAGACCTGTTCCTGGAAGCCCTGGCAGGATACCGGGAAAAAAACCCAGATGTAAAGCTTGAAATGGAGAAAAATAATAAAAGGTTGCTCATAAAATCCTACGGAGTATCCGCCCATGGCAGTTTACCGGAGGATGGCTATAATGCTATTTCCCAGTTGATGGTTTTCCTGGCTGAACTGGATGTTTTTTCACCTGAATTACAGGAAATCTTAAGCTTTTATAAAAATAAAATCGGCCTGGAGTATAATGGTGAATCCCTGGGTTGTAGGTTGGAAGATGAAGTGTCCGGCCCCCTGACTTTCAATGTGGGGACTATTTCTCTTAAAGATAAAGAACTCAGTATTACAATCAATATTAGATATCCGGTGACTTCTGCCTATGATGAGGTTAAGGCATTACTCTTAAAAGGGATTAAAGAGATGGATTTTCTTTATGAAGAAATAAGTCACCAGCTGCCATTATATGTGGAAAAGGATCATCCTTTGGTAGAGAAGTTAATGCAGGTTTATCAAAAGTATACGGGAGATATGAGGGAACCCATAACTATAGGTGGGGGAACCTATGCCAGGGCACTGGATAATGCCGTAGCCTTTGGGCCCCTTTTTCCAGGCCAGGAAGAATTAGCCCATCAGAAGGATGAGTATATTGGTATTGATGATTTAATTCTAAATACAAAGATTTATGCTGCAGCCATAATTGAGCTGGCTAAGGGATAATAAAAAAAGGGTTGTCTTCTGACAACCCTTTTGCTTATATTTTAGCCCCGGTATTTTTAGCTTTTTTAAGATAAATTACATTTTTTCTGGTGCTTCTATGCCCAGCAAATTAAGGCCTATTTTGATAACAGTCCTGGTTGAGAGGACCAATAAAAGCCGGGCTTTCCTAAGTTCCGGGTCATCGACCAGGATTGGATATTCATGATAAAATTTATTAAAAGCCTGAGCCAGTTCTATAATATTCCTGGTAACCAGGAAGGGTTCATTTCTTTCCATGGCCTTAAGGATTGTTTCCGGGAAACTATAGATTTGCTTGATAACCTGATAGGCCTCATCTTCCAGTAAGAGGCTGAAATCAATGCCTTTCTCTAAGGCCTGGTTTAGATCTACAGGATCTTCTTCATTATTTATGGCCAATATATCAGCAAAACTTCTCACATTGGCCCTATCCAGAACAGAGTTGGCCCTGGCATGGGTATATTGGACATAGGGTCCGGTTTCTCCTTCAAAGGAAAGGGCAGTATCCCAGGAAAAGAGATAATCTTTAATCCTGCTATGGGATAATTCCTGGAAAAGAATAGCTCCAATACCAACTTCCCGGGCTACTTTTTCTTTATCGGGTAGAGAGGGGTTCTTTTCAGCGATAATTTCCTGGGTTTTTTCTATGGCCTTATTTAAGACATCTTCCAGAAAAACCACCCTACCTCTTCGGGTAGACATGGTGCCATCTTCCAGGCTGACCATACCAAAGGGTATATGGATACAATCTTTAGCCCAGTCAAAACCCATCAACTCCAGCACTTGAAACATCTGCTGGAAATGTAGGTTCTGTTGAGAGCCTACTACATAGATATTTTTATAAAAATTATAGGTTTCTTTTCTATAGATGGCTGCTGCCAGATCACGGGTTATATATAAGGTTGATCCATCACTTTTTTTGATCAGGGCAGGAGGCATCTTGTATTCTTCCAGATCAACGATCTTTGCCCCCTCTGAATCCTGGAGCAGGCCCTTTTCCTCCAGCCGGTCTATAACAGCATCCATTTTATCAGAATAAAAGCTTTCTCCGGCATAGGAATCGAAGTCAATGCCCATCATTTCATAGATCCTATTGAATTCCTGCAGGCTTACATCCCGGAACCACTGCCAGAGCTCAACAGCTTCCTGGTGGCCCTCTTCTAGTTTTTTAAACCACTCTCTGGCTTCATCTTCCAGCTCTGGATTTTCTTCAGCAAGATCATGGAACTTAACATAAAGCTTTAGTAATTCCGGTATAGGATCTTTTTCCACAGTTTCTTTGTCACCCCAGCTTTTAAAGGCAACAATTAATTTGCCAAACTGGGTACCATAATCACCCAGGTGGTTTATAGCTATAGTGTTAAAGCCCAGGAATTTATATATATTCCTTAAGGCATGTCCAATAACAGTAGTTCTAATATGGGCAATACTGAAGGGTTTGGCAATATTGGGAGAGGAGAACTCCACAATAACGTTTTTGTCCTTGCCCAGTGTTGAAGAACCATATCTTTCTCCTTGCTTAAGGAGATTTGTAAAAACAGTTCTGGCTATTAATTCTTTATTAATAAAGAAATTAACATAGGGCCCCATATTCTTGATTTCCTGAAAATAATCATTGGCAGCCAGATTGTTGCTAATTTCTTCAGCAATTAAATTGGGTGCTTTGCGGAAGGTCCGGGCAAATTTAAAACAGGGCAGGGCCAGGTCGCCCATGTCTTCCTGTGGAGGTATTTCAATGATTTCCAGTATTTCTTCCCTTTGGAACTGATCATATTTTTCAATAATTAGATCAGCCAGTTTTTCCCTAAAATCCATTTTCCAACTCACTCCTTGATATGTAAAAATAAAGAGGCCTTGTTTCTGGCCATTCGAATAAATCTCCTGGTTTTTAATTAATATTAACATAAGCCTTAAGATTATTCAAGAATAAGCCTTTGATTATTTATGAAAATCCAAATAGATAAGGAAAGTCTGGAAAGGATTTTGTCTTAAATTGTTGAATATAATCTACTAAATGTAGTTTCTCCTACTTTTTTTATCAACATTATCTGGTATTATGGTATATTAGTAGAGAGGGCTGGTATTAATTAATAATATTTCTATACTTATATACCGGCCAGTTACCAGTATTATAAAGGAATTTACAATAAAAAATCATAGATTTTAAACGGGGTGATTAAAATTAATCGAGAAATAGTTAATGATTTACTGGATTTTATTTATAAAAGTCCTACTGCTTTTCAGGTGGCTGATAACCTGAATAATATTCTCCGGGATAATGGTTTTATTGAACTGGAGGAGACAGAGGAATGGTCTCTGGAAAAAAATAAGAAGTATTTTGTCAGGAAAAATGATTCTGCCTTGATTGCCTTCAGAACAGGCAAGGAGGACCCGGCCAGGGCCGGTTTCCGGATTATTGCCGCACATTCTGATTCCCCAGGCTTAAAAATTAAACCGGCACCGGAGCTTATTGAAGCAGGGCAGTATTTAAAATTAAATACAGAGGTATATGGTGGGCCAATATTGAATACCTGGCTGGACCGCCCTCTGGCTATAGCAGGGAGGATTAGCTATCAGGGAGATAATCCCCTCTTTCCGGAGAGTAAACTGATTAATATTAATAAAGCCCTTGCCCTGATACCTAATCTGGCCATTCATTTAAATCCAGAGGTCAATAAAGGGGTAGAACTGAACAGGCAGAAAGAGCTTTTACCCTTAATAAAGATGATGGAGGAAGAGTTGGAAAAGGATAATTACCTCCTATCTTTAATCAGTGCTGAAAGCGGTATCCCTACTGGTAGAATCCTTGATTTTGAATTATATCTCTATGAATATGAAAAAGGCACAGTCTGTGGTGTAAATGAAGAGTTTATTTCTTCTGCCCGTTTAGATAATCTGGCCATGGTCCATGCTGGCTTAAATTCACTCTTGAGGGCAGAAGAGCATGATTCTACCCAGGTCCTGGTGGTTTTTGATAATGAGGAAGTAGGCAGTATGACTAAACAGGGTGCAGATTCTCCTTTTCTGGCCAATAGCCTGGAAAGGATTGCCCTTGCTTACAGCTATTCCAGAGAAAATTATTTCCGGTCTCTGGCCAATTCCTTTATGATTTCTGCTGATATGGCCCATGCTGTCCACCCTAATTATCCAGAAAAACATGACCCCAGTAATAAAAATTATTTAAATCAGGGTCCTGTTATTAAATTAAGTGCCAATCAGAGCTATACTTCAGATAGTAATAGTGTAGCTGTTTGCAAGGAATTGTGTCACAGGGCAGGCATACCCTACCAGATCTTTGTCAACCGTTCCGATCAGCGGGGAGGCTCCACTATCGGGCCAGTTTCGGCCAGCCAACTGAATATCAGGTCTGTGGATATTGGCAACCCATTACTGGCCATGCATTCCATCAGGGAAATGGCTGGTGTAAAGGATCATTATTATATGATCAGTTTATTCACAGAATTCTACAATGTATAAAAATGAAAGGTATAAAGATATTTAAGGATGGGATTTTAATTTAGAATGGGATTAGAATGGAATATCAAACTAGAATGAAGTATTAAACTAAAATGAAGTATTATATTAAAATGAAATATAAATGAAATATAAATGAGATATTAAATTAAACTGGGATATTTAAAGAATAAAATATAAAAAGAGAAGGAGATAAAATTAAAGGGATAGGCAAGAATACTATATATAAAAGCTTTTTATAGAAAAAAACACCTTCTGACAGATGGAGGCTTATGGTACTATGATTAAAATCATTAAAAACGGCAGTGTTTATGCACCAGAATTTAGAGGAAAACAGGATATCCTTATTGTAAAAGATACTATTATAAAGATGGCCGGAGAGATAGCAATTCCTGACCCTTTATTCTATAAGGTTGAGGTAATAGATGCCACAGGCAAGATAGTAGTACCAGGTTTTATAGATTCTCATGTCCATATAATTGGAGGGGGCGGGGAGGGAGGCTTCAGGACCAGAACTCCAGAAATTGGATTGAGTGAATTAATAAAAGCAGGAATAACAACAGTAGTTGGTTGCCTGGGTACAGATGCTACTACCAGACACATGACTTCTTTACTTGCTAAAGCAAGGGCACTGGAAGAAGAAGGGCTTTCTGCTTTTATATATACAGGTTCCTATCAGTTTCCCATCCAGACCATAACTGGCAATTGCCGTGATGACTTGATTTTAATTGATAAGGTTATTGGTGTAGGCGAAGTGGCAGTAGCAGATCATCGATCTTCTCAACCAACTGCTGAAGAATTTGCTAAAATGGCTGCCTATGCCAGAGTTGGTGGTCTCTTATCAGGTAAGGCTGGAATCATCAATGTCCATCTGGGGGAAGGCAGGAGTGGTTTGAAGTTTTTACTGGAACTGGTGGCTAACACGGAAATACCTATTAGACAATTTTTACCTACTCATATTAATAGGAATAAAGAGTTACTGGCAGAAGGGGTGAACTTTGTCAAGGCAGGTGGTGTTATTGATTTAACTACCAGTGGAAATTATGAAAATGAAGAAGAAAGATTAATGTCACCGGCCAATGTAATTACTTATTTATTGGAAGAGGGTGTTCCTCTTGATACCATTACCTTTAGCTCTGATGGTAATGGCAGTTTGCCTATCTTTGATAAAGGTGGTAATTTCCAGGGCCTGGGTATTGGTTCAGTAAGGTCTCTCTTTGGAGAGGTGAAGAAGGCTATCCTGGAACATGGTTTAAAACTAAGTGATGGCCTGCAATTCATCACAGAAAATGTTGCCCAACGTCTTCAACTGGAGGACTGGGGTAAATTGGCAGCAGGAAAAAGGGCAGACCTAAATATCCTGAACAGTGAACTGGAGCTTGAGACAGTAATCTGTGGTGGGAAGCTAATGATGCAGGATGGAGAGGTTCTGAGTAAAGGGATCTATGAATAGATTTTGCAGGAAGATGATCTTTTGTTTATAATTTTAATTAGATAGTTTTAATTATATAGACAAATATAATAAGCAGGAAAGGATTTAAAGATGAATTATACATATGAAAAGAAAGTAGAGACATTGGTAAGCTATTTTAAGAAGTGTGAAAAAGATCCTCTTGATTTTAAGCTTGGCCTTGAACTGGAACATTTTCTGCTGGAGGAGGATAGCTATAGGGCTGTACCCTATTCAGGTGATAAAGGTGTAGAGGGCTTTCTCCAGGCACTGCTGGCAGAAGGCTGGGAAGGGATTTATGAGGGAGAATCTCTTCTTGCTTTGAAAGGAAAAAATATGCATATTACGCTGGAACCAGGAGGACAACTGGAATTGAGCCTGGTTCCTGCCAGGGATATCAAGGAAATAGAAGAGATTTATCAGGTTTTTTTAAATACTATTAGTCCTATTTTAAAGGATAGGGGACAGGTATTAGTAAACCTGGGCTATCAGCCAGTCAGTAAAATTGCAGAAATTCCCTTATTACCTAAAGAGAGATATAAGTATATGTATAATTATTTTAAAAGCAAAGGCAAATATGCCCATAATATGATGAAAGGAACCTCCTCAATACAGCTTAGCCTGGATTATTCCAGTGAGGAGGATTTAAGGAAAAAAATCAGGGTTGTCTATTTTCTTGCCCCCCTGGTCTATTATTTTTTTGATAATAGTCCTTTTTTTGAAGGCAAATTAAATGAGATAAATAGCCTGCGTTCCCTGATCTGGGATAATTGTGATGATGACCGGAGCGGCTATGTTTTGAATGTCTTTAATGATGATTTTACCTATTATGATTATGCCCACTACATCTTAAATATGCCCCCTATAATTATCATGAAAAATGGGAATTTACTATATACCGCTGAAAAACAGAATAAAGATATTGGAGAGATTGATTTCAGGCAAAGGGATGAAGTGGATCATCTTTTGACTATGGCTTTTCCCGATGCCAGGGTCAAAAAATATCTGGAGATCCGGATGGGAGACTCTATACCCTACCCCTATAATCTGGCCTATGTGCTTTTCTGGCAGGGTTTACTTTACAATAATAAAAACTTAGATTCTCTCTATGAAAAGGCTCTAAATTATAGTCAGGCAGACCTTGATAGGGTAAAAGAGGATATTTATCTCAAGGGTAGCAGGTCCAGGGGCTATGGGCCAGGCCTGGAGGAATTTTATTTGTCTTTATTAGAACTGGCCCAGGATGGTCTGGAAAATAGATATGAAAAAGAATATCTGGAAGTCCTGCGGGAACTGGTACTGGATGCCGGTACCCCAAGAGAGAAAACCATCAGGAAACTTAAAAGAGGTAATGAACTGAAAAAGGCTCTGGAATGGTGTAAGGCAGGAGGAGGGGTTTCTATTGTTGGCTAAGGTACAGAATCAATTTAGAAACATAATAGAGAGGGAACCGGAAAAGTATTATGCTGATTTTTTGCAGTGTAAAGAAAAGGTTAATAATTCAACAGCCATTTATAAAGATAAAGTGGTAAATTTTCTCTACCAGGGACTTTTTTTCAGTGAAGGAGATTTCAAAGAATTAGAACTTTTGCTAGAGGGGATTACTGATATTTTAAATAAGGTAATCAGGGCATATAAAGAAAATCCCGGTTTCCGGAAACTTTTCCCTTTTTCCCCTTTGATGGAAGAACTGATCCTTATAGAAACTGGTTATCAGGTGAATTTTCCTATGGGGAGGTTTGATATTTTCTATAAGGACAATGGTGAGCATATCTTCTGTGAACTGAATACAGATGGTTCATCAGCCATGAACGAGATCAGGGTTTTGCAGGAGGTTATGGGGGAAAGCCAGGTCTTTGTTGAACTGAAAAAAACTTATGAATTAAAGGGTTTTGAGTTATTTGAAAGCTGGCTGGAGGAATTGATCAAAAATTATAAGGAATTTAACAATGGAATAGATGACAAACCCAATATAGGTATTCTTGACTTCACAGAAGATGGGACCATCTATGAATTCAGGGAATTTCAAAAAGTATTTCAGGAAAAGGGCTATAATACCTTTATCTGTGACCCCCGGGAACTGAGTTATAAAGGGGGAAAACTTTATTATAAGGATAACTGGATTAGATTGATTTACCGGCGGGCTACTACCATGAGGTTAGTGGAGGAAGCAGGCCAGATAGGGGATTTCCTGACTGCCTACAGGGAGGGGGCTGTCTGTGTTGTTGGAGGACTGGTTTCCCAGCTGGTCCACAATAAAGTCCTTTTTGCTATCCTTCATGATCAGAATAAAGTGGATTTTTTAACAGAGGGAGAAAAGGAATATATTAAAAGACATATACCTTATACTGCCCTGCTGGATGTAAATGAAGAAGATACTATAAAAAGGCTAATTGAGGAAAAAGACCACTGGATTTTGAAACCCCTTGACCTATATGCAGGAAAGGGAGTTTATGCTGGCAGGGATTTTACTCCTCCTGAGTGGGAAAGAATAATAAGAGGCCTGGGGGATAAAGAATATATTTACCAGGAGTTTATAGAAATACCTGTTTTACCAATGCTTAATTTTGCTGAAAACAAGGGTTTTGAGAATTTTGGCTTTTTACTGGGTTTATATACCTATAATCACAGGTTGGCTGGCCTCTATACCAGGGCAGGCAGGAAGAATATCATTGGTGATATAGCGGAGAGCTTTACAGTACCTAATTTTATCTGTAAGGAAGTCTAAAGTTTATATTAGAAAAGGGGAAAAGGAATAGAAAATATTCTATTCCTTTTAAATTACCTACCTGTATTTATATAAGACATTATTCTTTATTCTATTTTTTGCATTTCCTTCAGGATACTGCTTTTATCAAAAGTGCTTTTTATTTCCTTGTATAATTTGATTATTACCAGTACAGAAATCAAGAATATAAAGAGGATAATATAAGGGTATTTTGTTACAATAGTAAGTGGATCAACTATGGTGAAGATATTAAAAAAGCCCAGAGTAATAATAGCAATGGATAAAATGATTTTTAAAATATTTTCTTTGATTATGGCGATAAGATTAACAGATACTGGTATGGATAATAAAGCTCCGGTGAGGAGGGCAAAGGCTAAAGGATAATTAAAATTAAAGCCATTTAAGAAGAGATAGGATATGACCCCCACCAGGCAGGTAAAACCTTCAGAAAGAGAGGTTATGCCTACAGCGCTTTTGCCATTGATACCAGATAGTAATTGGCCTCCAACAACCAGGGGACCATAACCGCCACCACTGATACCCTTATTAAAGGAGGCCAGGAGGCCCAGGCCCAGTACCTTGGTCCAGGTGAAAGTATATTTCTTTCTGAAAGTCATAAAAGAAGTAAAACCGATGAAGATTAAAAGGATGGCTATGTAGAGTTTTATTATTTCTTTTTTTAGGGAGATAACCAGAAAGGAAGCAGCCACTGTTCCCACTATGCTACAGGCAGTAAGTATTGCCGCAGTTTTGAATTCTGTACTGCCTATTTGAAAATTTACATTGCCTTTTTTATGATGCATACGGGCTGCCAGCAGACCGGTAATAAATTCGGAGAAGAGTATTAAGGGTACTATTTCCACAGGTTCATAGCCCATCAGAATGAGTATTGGGGTCAGTAGTGTTCCATAGCCCATTCCCAGAGTAGAATCAATTGATTCAGATAAAAAAGCAATTACTGTGATTAATAGGTATTTCATAGTACTACCTCCATCAAGAGTGTATTGTTATTCACTATTTACTATATGTCTAAAGTAGAATTTTGGTTAATTATTATCCTTAGTGAGAAAGGGGTATTATTTTGCAGTCCTTAGAACTTATAGCGACAAGTACTTTTGGAGTAGAAGCTCTAGTTAAAGAAGAATTAAAAAAACTTGGCTTAGAAATTAAGGGTGTGGAAAATGGCCAGATTAGCTTCAGGGCTGATTTTTCCGGGCTGGCTAAAGCAAATCTCTGGTTAAGATGTGCGGAGCGGGTCTTTGTAAAAATAGGAGAGTTTCAGGCCAGGGATTTTGATGAACTATATGATAATACCAGGAATTTGCCCTGGGAAGAATGGTTACCGGAAAATGCCAGGTTCCCCGTTAGTGGAAAATCTGTTCAATCGGGCTTACATAGTGTACCCGCCTGTCAATCCATAATCAAAAAGGCTATTGTTGATAGATTAAAGGGTAAATACAGGAAGGATTGGTTTGCAGAGGATGGTCCTCTATATCCTATCCATTTTTCCCTCCATAAAGATAAGGCTGTTTTATCAATAAATACCAGTGGAGAAGGTCTCCACAAGCGGGGCTATAGAGAGCTGGCTACTGAAGCCCCAATACAGGAAACCCTGGCTGCTGCCATGCTATATTTAAGTCGTTGGCAGCCGGACCGGATACTTATTGATCCCTTTTGTGGTTCAGGCACAATCTTAATAGAGGCAGCTCTCCTGGGTAAGAATATTGCTCCGGGAATTCAGAGAAACTTTATTGCCGAGGAATGGCCGCAGATAGGAAAGAAGGTCTGGCAGGAAGCCCGGGCAGAGGCCAGAGACCTGGAAAGGAAAGAGACTTCATTTCGTATGTTGATGGGTAGTGATAAAGATAATAATGCTGTCAAGATAGCAAGACATCATGCTATAAAGGCAGGGGTAGAGGATTTGATCCATTTCCAGACTGCTTCTTTTGAGGAATTTCAATCTAGCCGTAAATATGCTTACATCATAACTAATCCCCCCTATGGGGAAAGGCTTTCTGATAAAAAGGAGGTTGAAAAACTGTATCGCTTAATGGGTAAAAAGCTTCTGGCCCTGGATACCTGGTCATTTTATATCTTGACCTCTCATCCAGATTTTGAAAAACTCTTTGGAAAGAAGGCCAGCAAAAGGAGAAAGCTTTATAATGGAGGACTTGAGTGTCAGTTTTATCAATATTATGGGCCCTGGCCCCCTGCCAGTAAAAATTAATATTGTTATTAGTAGATTAGTACAAATAGAAGGATTATAGAGCAAATAGAGAAAAGGGACAGCAGGCTTGTCCCTTTTTCTGTACAGACCATTATAAACTTTTTTACCTTATCAGTACTGTAACCTTATCTTCCTTGCGGTCTACAATGATTTTTTTCCTTTCGGCTTCTATCACTTCTGACAGCTTATTATACATTTTTTCATAATAATCTCTAAGCATCCTCCCGGCAGAAAATTGTTCCTGGGCCATTTTTATGCTGGCTTTCATCATTCTGATCCATCTATCCCGATCATCATAGTAAATAGGGATTACCTCTTCCCGCAGTATTTTATATAAGGCCTGTAAATCTTTTTCGTCTTCATTGAGTTTTTCTTCCAGACTGGCGAAAACCATATCCAGAATCCAGCCACTGACATTATGGGTAGGGCCTTCAGCTACCCAACCATCCAGTACACTTAAATTTAAAACCCCATTCATAGCAGCTTTCATACCCGATGTACCACTGGCCTCCATGGGCCTTCTGGGATTATTTAACCAGACATCAACACCTGGAATCAGATAAGAGGCTATTTCTATATCATAATTTTCCAGGAAAACAACATTATTCCTGTATTTCCGGTCCATTTTAACAAGGGTAGCTACTATATCTTTACCATAATGATCATTGGGATGGGCTTTTCCTGAAAAGACTAGCTGAACTTTGCCTGTTCTTAGTAAATCATCGATTGCTTCTGCATCCCTGAAGATTAATTCACTCCGTTTATAGGGGGCAGCCCGTCTGGCAAAACCGATAATAAGGTTTTCCGGGTTCAGGCGGGCATCAGTTCTACTGGCAACAAAATCTGCCAGTCTTTTTTTGGCCTCTAGATGGGCAGACCAGAGTTCCTTATCATTATTATTTGCATAGGCTTCAGCAATTTCCTTCCTCTGCCAGCTCTTTCTATGTACACCATTTGTGATGGAGATAATTTTTGCTGCATTATCCAGGTGCCCCCACATTTTCTTTGCTGTTTCACCATGTAAGCGGGAAACACCATTGGCCAGATATGACATCCTTAGACAGGCAGCAGTCATGTTAAAAGGGTCTCCACCGATTCTCTTTAGTTGTTCATAAGTAAGACTATTATTTGCATCCATTTCTATTAATAGCTGGAGGTCATGGGCTTCATTTCCTGCTGGTACTGGGGTATGGGTTGTAAAGATTACCTCTTCCCTGGTTTCTTCCAGGGCCTGTTCAAAAATTTTGTTTTCCAGCTCCATTTTTTCTCTGATTAGTTCCAGACCAGCAAAGGCAGCATGGCCTTCATTAAAATGATAGAGATCCACCTCTATACCAAGTTCTCTTAAGGCCCTAATTCCCCCGATGCCTAACACTATCTCCTGGGCGATCCGGTCATAATTACTACCAGAATATAATTTATCTGTTATCCAGCCATGTTTAGTTCCAGGTTTACCTGTATCCAGCAGATATAGTTCTTTATTATTAAATTGGTCTGCCTTAAAAATCCTGCAGAGGACATCCTCGCCACTGATTTGCACTGTAACCCTTTTTCCTGTATCTTCGAGAAAACTGTAATCATGTACTGGATAGGTATCATAAGGATAACCATCTGGTCCTATGAGCTGTTTTGTATAATCTTGCCACCAGAGGATGCCAATACCCACAATTGGTAAATCCAGATCATAGGCTGCTTTTAGGTAATCTCCAGCCAGAATACCTAAACCTCCGGCATAAAGGGGTAATCTTTGATCAATTCCATATTCCATGCAAAAATAGGCAACTCTCTTTTTATAATTATTTTTCATTTGCTCCTCCTTTTTATTTTTCTATAAAGTATTCTGCATAAGTTAACTTTATTTTATTCTGTTTACTGCCATTTCTGGACACCTGGAAAAATAATGTTATAATTATTAATATAGATTTATTTTTATCAATGCTATTTAGATTGATTTTAAAAAGGAAGGAGTATAAAAAATGAAAAAAAGAGTTCTGGTTAATGGGGCCTGTGGCAGAATGGGCCAGGAAGTAGTAAAAACCATAGTTCTGGAAAGAGATGATTTGCTGGTAGGGGTCTGTGACCAGGTTAATATTGGCAGGAATTTAATGGACCTGTTGGGACTTGAGGCTGAAGAGCTTATCATTAAAGGGGATTTAAGACAATTAATTGAGGAAACAAGGCCAGATGTAATTATAGATTTTACAACACCTACTGTAGTTATGGATAATATTAGAATTGGCCTGGCCAGTGGAGTTGATATGATAGTTGGGACAACCGGTATAACCGAGGTAGATCTGGAAAGTATAGATAAACTGGCCAGGGAAAATAAGGCCAATATCTTAATTGCCCCTAATTTTGCTCTAGGTGCAGTCTTGATGATGCGTTTTGCTGCAGAAGCTGCTAAATATATATATGATGTGGAAATAATTGAATTACATCATGATCAAAAATTAGATTCTCCTTCCGGTACTGCTATCAAAACAGCTGAACTGATTAAGCAAAATAGAAAAGAAATGAGGGTTATAGAGCAAGAAGAGATTGAAAAAATCACTGGTGCCAGAGGGGCTGATGCAGAGGGGATTAAAATACATAGTGTACGTCTGCCAGGCCTGGTGGCCCACCAGGAAGTTATCTTTGGGGCTGAGGGACAAAGCCTATCTATTAGACATGATTCCTATAATAGGAAATCTTTCATGCCAGGTGTAAAACTGGCCCTGGATAAAATTGACCAGATTTCTGGGCTGGTTTATGGCCTGGAACATTTACTTGCCTGATTAAATTTAACACAGGGACAATTTAATATAAAATACACCTCCCCAAAAGGAGAAAAGACAGGTTTCTTTAAGCCCTAGCTGCTTAAATAATTTGCACTTCCCATCAGGAAAATACATATACTGTACTGTATATTCTAATGGTCTGGTTGGGAGGAGGAAAGAAAATAAAAATCGCAATTATCGGTGGAGATCGTAGGGAAGAGATCCTGGTAGAAATTCTTGCAGAACGGGGTTATCAGGTAGCAGTTTTTTCAGATCGGCCATTAAAGGGGGCTAATCTTTTTATCTCCAGTGATATAGAAAAAGTAGTTAAGGATGCCCAAGTAATTATTGCACCGATGTCCAGTACAGATGAAAACTTGTATTTAAAAAACACTTTTGTTGAGAAGAAAATTCAATTAAATGAGGGTTTTTTTAATCTATTAAAAAAAGATACCTTATTTATGATTGGTTTTGCAAATCCCAAGCTGAAAAGATTAATGGAAGAAAAAGGTATGAATTATCTTGAATTAGCCCGTCTGGATGAACTGGCCATACTGAATGCGATACCAACTGCCGAAGGTGCAATTAAAATAGCCATTGAGGAAACAGATATAACACTTTATGCCAGTAAGATACTGGTCTATGGTCTAGGTAAAGTTGGCCTTACTCTGGCCTGGCGATTAAAGGCCCTGGGAGCAGATACTTATGGGGTAACAAGAAACAGAGCAGCTATAGCCAGAGGGAAGGATCTTGGCATAAAGATGCTTAATTATGCTTCCTTAAATAAATATCTGCCAGATATGGATATTTTATTTAATACTGCACCAGCCCTGCTTATTGATAAAGAAGCTATTGCCCTTTTAAAAGAAGAGGCAGTTATAATTGACCTGGCTTCTGCTCCTGGCGGAACGGATTTTTCAGCAGCCAGGGAAAGGGGGATAAAGGCAATATTGGCACCCGGCTTACCTGGCAAGATAGCCCCAGTAAGTGCTGGAAGAATACTTGCTAATCTTATTCCGGAATTAATTGCAGAGTATTTCTAAATGCTTATCCAGGCTGTTCGTTTCCTTTTAAGGAGGTGAATTTATTTGGATTTAAAAGGTAAGAAAATCGGCTTTGCCATTACCGGTTCTTTTTGTACTCTGGACAAAACAATCCTGGCCCTGGAGGAATTTGTTAATTCTGGGGCAGACCTGATTCCTATAGTCTCTGATGCCATTAAAAGCTATGATACCAAATATGGTACTGCCAGGGAATGGCTGGATAAGATAAAAGAAATTAGTAGAAATAATATAATTGATTCTATAGTAAAAGCAGAACCTATTGGACCAGAAAAGATGTTGGATTTGTTGATTATAGCTCCCTGTACTGGAAATACTATGGCCAAGATAGCCAATGGTATTATTGATGAAACCGTAGTAATGGCGGCAAAGGCTCATCTCCGTAATGAAAGACCCCTTTTAATAGCTATTGCAACCAATGATGGCTTAGGCTTAAATGCCAAGAATTTAGGTATTTTATTAAATACAAAAAATGTCTTCTTTGTTCCCTTTGGTCAGGATAATCCCTTTGAAAAAAAGAATTCACTGGTTTCCAGGTTTGACCTGATTAAAAAGGCTGCAGAATATGCCCTGGAATATAAACAGATTCAACCGGTTTTAATAGAATATAGAGGGATATGATTGTATTAGATAATGGATTATGATAAAATATATTATAATTTTAATTGGCCTGTTTAGCAGGAGGTTTTTATGAAAAAAATAGTTCAGAAATTTGGTGGAAGTTCCCTGAATAGCGCAGAAAAAAGGGAAATGGTAGTTAAACATATTGAGAAGGCAATAAAAATGGGTTATAAACCAGTAGTAGTAGTTTCAGCCATGGGCAGGCTGGGGGAACCATATGCTACAGATACCTTGATAGAAGTAGCCAGTGAAATAAATAAGGGTATTGATAACAGGGAAAAAGATCTATTGATGTCCTGTGGGGAAATAATCTCAACAATTGTACTGGTCCAGACCCTGAAAAAGGCTGGCATAGAAGCAATTGCCCTGACAGGAGCCCAGGCGGGCATCTATACAGATGATAGTTTTGGCGAAGCAGAGATAATAAGGGTTGTACCAGATAAGGTCAATAAAACATTAAAAGAAGGGAAAATACCTGTTATAGCAGGTTTTCAGGGTATTACTGAAGATGGTGAGATAACTACCCTTGGCAGAGGGGGCAGTGATACAACAGCCAGTATTATTGCCGCTGCCATTGGTGCCTTATATATTGAGATCTATACAGATGTAGCCGGTGTAATGACAGCTGATCCGGCTCTGGTAGAATCGGCCCGTATCCTGGATGTAGTCACTTATAACGAGGTTTGTGAACTGGCTTATCAGGGGGCCAGGGTAATCCACCCCAGGGCAGCAGAGATAGCCATGAAGGAAAGAATACCTATTAAGATAAAATCAACCTTTAATGATGGTCCGGGAACCTTAATTAACAGTAATGGGATGCGTAAAATCAAAGGTGATCGGCCTGTTACAGGTGTAACCAGCCGCCGTAATATAGTTTTTATAAAGATAATACCGGAGAATCCAGTAGAATATGCCACTGGTTTATTGGTTTTTAGCCTCCTGGCTGAAAATGATATTAGTGTTGATTTTATTAATATTCGTTCTGAAGCCACTTCTTTTATAATTGACAGCAAAAATAGGGAAAAAGTGGATGCTATACTTCAGGAACATAATTTTAATTATAAAATAAGGGATGATTTTGTAAAAGTTTCTGTAGTAGGTGGGGGAATGACTGGGCGGCCAGGAGTAATGGCAAAAATAGTTGAAGCTTTAAATAAGGAGAAGATCAAGATTTACCAGACAACAGATTCACATACTACTATATCCTGTTTGGTTAAAAGAGAAAAAGAGAAAGAAGCCCTTAATGCACTTCATAGTATCTTTGAGTTAAATCTATAAAGAGGTGATAAAATGGATAGTTTCGGGGAAGTATTGACAGCTATGGTTACACCTTTTAATGAGAAATTGGAGTTAGACCTGAAAAAGGCCAGGGAATTGGCTGCTTATCTGGTAGATAATGGTTCAGATGGCCTGGTTGTACTGGGAACAACAGGAGAATCTCCTACCCTTACTTATGAGGAAAAGGTAAGCTTATTGGAAACAGTAGTTGATGAAGTAGGAGACAGGGCAGTAGTAATTGCTGGAACTGGTTCTTATTCTACTGCCGAGAGTATTAAAATGACAGAAAAGGCTGAAGCTATAGGAGTAGATGGCATTATGCTGGTTACTCCCTATTACAATAAACCATCACAATCTGGCCTTTATTATCATTTTAAGGCAATTGCTGAAAAAACAAGACTCCCTATCATGCTCTATAATATCCCTGGCCGTACTGCCAGAAATATCGAAGTAGAGACCATGTTGGAATTATCTAAAATAGATAATATCATAGCAGTAAAAGAAGCCAGTGGAGACTTAAATCAGGTTTCCAAACTGAGCAGACTTTTACCTGATGATTTTCTGATTTATAGTGGTGATGATAGTTTATTATTACCGATTTTAGCTGTAGGTGGCGAGGGAGTTGTCAGTGTAGCTGCACATCTGGTGGGAAATGAAATCAAGCAAATGATTAGAGATTTTAAAAATGGGGGACTGGAAGAGGCCATAGAGATGAACAGGAAACTGGGTCCTTTATTTGAAGCTCTTTTTATCACAACTAATCCAGTTCCTGTCAAAACAGCTTTAAACCTTATCGGTAGAGAAGTCGGAGGAGTAAGAGGGCCTTTGTATGCTATGAATGAGCAAGAAGAAAAGAGGCTTATAGAGGTATTAAAGGAGTATCAACTCCTTTAATACCTCTTTTTTTGAAAGAAGACTTGTCTTTTATCTATTTAAAGGATATAATAAAGCTAACGGGTAAAAATGAACGGATTATTGGAATGATCATTTGTTAAGATTTATGCACGGATAAAATGGAGGTGTCTTTTTTTATTTAATGACAAAAAAGAATAAAAATAATTATGAAGTATCTGTTATTCCTTTAGGTGGAATAGGAGAAATTGGTAAAAACATGGTAGTGGTAGAAGTAGGTAAGGAGATCCTTATTGTAGATGCGGGGGTAATGTTTCCAGAAGATGAGTTATTAGGAATCGATCTGGTTATTCCTGATTTTACTTATATAAGGGAAAATAAAGACCGGGTTAAAGGGATTCTCTTGACCCATGGACATGAGGATCATATTGGTGCTTTGCCTTATCTACTACGGGAAATCAATGTTCCAGTATATGGTACCAGGCTGACACTGGGCTTACTGGAAGGAAAACTTAAAGAACATCGCCTATTAAGAGAGACCCGTTTAAAAGTAGTTAATCCTGGTAATTCTGTTCAAATAGGAAAAATAAAGGTAGATTTTATTAGAGTTAATCACAGTATAGCAGATACCTGTGCTCTGGCAATCCATACACCTTTAGGTCCAATTATTTATGCCAGTGACTTTAAGTTTGATCAAACCCCTATTGATGGAGAGGTAGCTGATTTTCATAAATTGGCTGAACTTGGTGATTCTAAACCAGGGGTACTGGCTTTGTTCTCGGACAGTACTAATGTGGAAAGAGAAGGCTATACTTTGTCAGAAAGTGTTGTCGGCCATACCATTGAAGAGATTTTTAGGGTAGCAAAAAATAGGATTATTGTTGCTACATTTGCATCAAATATTCACAGGATTCAACAGATTATTAATTCAGCCTTTAAATATAATAGGAAAGTAGCTTTTACTGGCAGAAGTATGATCAATAATATTGAGATTGCCAGAAATTTAGGTTATTTAACCATTCCGGATGATATGATAATAAATATAAAAAATTGTTTTAATTACCCTGATAATGAAATCGTATTATTAACTACCGGCAGCCAGGGAGAACCTATGGCTGCATTGACCAGAATGGCCAGGGGAGATCATTATCATATCAACATCAGGCAGGGAGACACAGTTATTATCTCTGCTTCGGCGATACCAGGAAATGAACGCTTTATTGGTGAGACCATTAATCAGCTTTATAAAAAGGGTGCTGAGGTTATCTATGAAGATATATCCGGAGTTCATGTATCTGGCCATGCCAGCCAGGAAGAATTAAAATTAATGTTAAATCTGGTGAAACCGAAGTATTTTGTGCCTACCCATGGTGAGTACAGGCATTTAATGCGTCATGCTACACTGGCCAGGGAAGTAGGCATACCGGAAAAGAATATCTATATAGCCGAGATTGGTGACCGGATAGTATTTACAGAAAAACAGATTAAAAAGCATGGTAGTGTACAGGCTGGTAGTATCTATGTAGATGGCCTGGGTGTTGGCGATGTTGGCAATATTGTACTACGTGATCGTAAACTTCTATCAGAAGATGGAATTATTATAGTAGTATTAACAATTGACAGTCATGGAAAAATTCTATCAGGACCTGATATTGTTACCCGTGGTTTTGTTTATATACGAGAATCTGAAGAATTAATTGCTGAAGCTACTTCCAGACTGGAAGAAAAACTGAAAGAATGTGAAAATAACAAAGTAACCGAATGGTCAATTCTGAAAAATCAAATCCGTGAAACCTTGAATGAGTTTATCTATAAAAAAACAAAGAGAAATCCAATGATCCTTCCAATAATAATGCAGGTTTAGAAAATAAGCAGCCAGTTTTACTGGCTGCTTTTTATATATACATAATCTGGATAAGAGATGATAATACTAATTCTTGATAATATATCAAGGAGTGAGCTGAAATGGATTTATTGTCAGATAAGGGAAATAGATACTCTAAATTAACAGAAGAAAATATTACAGGATTAAATAAAGAGGATAATCCAGAAGAAGAAATGGCCAATACAGAAAGTACAATAGAAACAATTAAGGAACTGGGAGGAATTACCCCCCCTGTAGAAGTAAAAAGCGATATCCATACTATGACAATTATAGGCCAGATTGAAGGGCACATGGTATTACCACAAAAAAATAAAACAACTAAATATGAACATATTATACCACAATTAGTTGCCATAGAAGAAAATCCAAATATAAAAGGCCTGCTGATTATCCTGAATACTGTTGGGGGAGATATAGAAGCCGGCCTGGCTATCTCGGAGATGATCAGTAGTATGAAGACACCAACAGTATCTCTGGTACTGGGCGGCGGTCATAGTATCGGTGTTCCCATTGCTGTGGCTACAGACTATTCTTTTATTGCTTCTACAGCCAGTATGACAATTCACCCCATCAGATTAAATGGCCTGGTAATAGGTGTACCCCAGACCTATGAATATCTGGATAAAATGCAGGACCGGATAATTAAATTTGTCAGCACTCATTCCCAAATATCTGAAGAAAAATTCAGAGAGTTAATGTTTCGGACAGGGGAATTGGTCAGGGATGTAGGAACAGTCTTAATAGGCAAGGAGGCTGTTGAATTTGGCATAGTAAATGAAGTTGGGGGACTTGAGGCTGCCCTGGCTAAAATAAGGTCTTTAGCAAGAAGTAGTTATGGGGTGAAATAATCAATGCTGAATTATTCCATCTATCCTCTGGAAATGGTATTAGAGGATTATGATAATTTTGAGGTAAAATACGATGAGCTAATTCTTCCTGATGGTTTAAAAATCCTGGCCGAAAGAATAGATCAAGAAGATGTAAAGGTGGTTAAAATAATATCTACAGATCCACAGGATTATTTAAGACCTGAATTACAGCCCGGTACAATAATAAAGGCAAAAATTTATTGAAACAACTGCTAAATAAGGAAAATAAGGCATAGTTATATTTTAAAGTAGAATAGAAAGGAATATAACTATGCTAACCTTTTTTTCTGGTTTGTTTCTATTTCTAGGGGGACTGGAAGGCAGTAAGTGGGCAATCAAAAACCTGGTCAATGAAAAGATAATAAGGCTAATCCTTGCTCTGGATAAGCATTTTTATCTTTCTATTTTTATGGGTATTATAATAACGGCTATAATGCAAAGCAGCAGTGCCGTATCTGTTATATTGATCGGTTTAATTGAAGCCGGGGTATTATCTTTAAAACCGGCTATAGGAATTATGATAGGTGCCAATATAGGGACTACAGTAACTGGCCAGATCCTCACTTATCCTATAGTCAATTATTATCCTTATCTGATTAGCCTGGGGCTCTGTATAGGGGTATTGAGCCTCTTTATCAAAAAGGAAACCTTGTTTTATATAGGGACCTGTTTATTTTTTTATGGCCTTATTTTTGTTGGTTTAATTCTTATGACAAGATTTTTTCAGTCTCCAGAAAAAAGAAAACTGATCGAAATAATTTTACAATTCTCTGGGAAAAATATTATATTAGGGATCTTACTAGGTGCAGTTATTACAGCTATCATACAGAGTAGTAGTGCCTTGACAGGAATTGTTATAGGCCTGGCTTTTAATAATCTGATTAGTTTAAGAACAGCTATCTCTTTGACCCTGGGCAGTAATATGGGCACCTGTTTTACTGCTTTTCTGGCCAGTATTAATTCTGGACACTTCTCACAAAAGCTGGCCAAAGGGCACTTTGTTTTTAATCTCCTGGGTGTTTTAGCTCTACTTCCTCTTTTTTATCCCTTTGAGGCTATTGTCAGAATATCCAGTCCTGAACTGACCAGGCAGATAGCCAATGCCCAGACCTATTTTAATATTTTTAATACAATTATCATCCTACCTTTCATAAATACTTTTATTAGTTGGTTAATGGGAAAAGAGGATGATTTGCACTGATTGAGGCAGGAATATTATAGTTGGTGGAGAAATTATTATTATACTTATTGTGGATATTAGATGAGGTGAAAAAGATGGCAAAGAAGGTAAAAGAAAAAGCTGTAGAAAAAGAGGAACTTTCAATTGATCAGGAACATATAGAGAAAAGGAAAAATGAAATACTGGGAATTTTAATAATTGCCTTTGCTTTCCTCAGTGTTATCTCCTTATTTACTGATACAGCAGGTCTGGTTGGTAAGGAATTATCCCGGCTTTATTTTTATATATTCGGCTATGGTTCTTATATCATACCAATCCTATTATTATTCTGGGGTATTACTTTAATAAGGCTCAAGGGTTTCCAGTTCAATTTTCGCGTACTGGGTTTTTTATTGGCCTTTATTTCTTGGTTAGCTATTGTACATACTTATCAGTTTCCTGATTTTCCTCTGGAAAAGGCCCTGGATGGGCAAGGTGGAGGCTTAATAGCTGGAAGCATTTCCTGGCTATTTTTAAAATTATTTGGTTCTATTGGAGCTTATGTGGTATTAATAGCAATCCTTTTAATAGGTGTCCTTTTATGGGCAAATATATACCTGGTTTCTCTTTTAGAAAAAATAAAAGGCTTTTTTAAGAAACTTGCCCTCTGGTTTAAGGAGAAGAAAAAGAAGACTAAGGAAGTTGAAGAAGATTTAGCCATTATAGATATCACAGATTATGAGGAAATTAATCCTTTTGCAGAGGATTTAGAAGGAGACCAGGACTTCATTGAAGCTGATATATTTGTAGAGCCACTTCCTGTGGAAAAAACAGAAGAAAAAAAAGAAATTAGTTTAGATAAAATAGAAAAGAAGAAGGAGGAAAAAAGTAATAATTTAATCAAATACAGGCTGCCAGGATTAAGATTTTTAAAGGATAGCAAAAAAGAGCGGGAAAAACCGGGGAATAAGTCCAGTATTCTGGAAGAAACCCTGCAAAGTTTTGGTGTTAATGCCCGGGTAGTAAAAGTTAACCATGGGCCAACTATAACCAGATATGAGCTACAGCCAGCAAGTGGTGTAAAGGTTAGTAGAATTGTCAGCCTTGCTGATGATATAGCCCTGGCTCTGGCTGCCCCAGGTGTCCGGATTGAGGCACCAATTCCAGGAAAAGCTGCTGTGGGAGTAGAAGTCCCCCATCAGAAAAATATTACTGTTGGTTTAAAAGATATTATTGCATCCAGAGAATTTAGTAAATCCAGGGATAGAATTCCTTTAGCTCTCGGTATGGGTATAGATGGCAAACCTATAGTAGCAGATCTAACTGAAATGCCCCATTTACTGGTTGCCGGAGCAACGGGTTCAGGGAAAAGTGTCTGTATAAATACCATTATTACCAGTATCCTATATAAAGCTACACCGGAAGAAGTAAAATTATTATTGATTGATCCTAAAAAGGTAGAATTGAGTGTCTACCAGGGCTTACCCCATTTATTTGCACCTGTTGTAACAGATCCCAAAAAAGCAGCTGCTGTTTTGAAACTGGTTGTCCAGGAGATGGAGAATCGCTATGAGTTGTTTTCTGAAAGTGGAACCAGGGGTATAGACTCTTATAATAATAAGGTTTCCCAGGAGGAGAGGCTTCCTTATATAGTAGTAATAGTTGATGAACTCTCTGATCTAATGATGGCTTCTGCCAATGAAGTTGAGGAGAGCATCTGTAGATTAGCCCAGATGGCCAGAGCAGCAGGTATCCATCTCATTCTGGCTACTCAACGTCCATCTGTAGATGTTATAACAGGCCTAATAAAAGCAAACATTCCCAGCCGTATCTCCTTTGCGGTTTCTTCCCAGACAGATTCCCGTACCATACTGGATATGGGTGGTGCAGAAAAACTATTAGGGAAGGGAGACATGTTGTTTTACCCGGCGGGGACCCAGAAACCCCAACGGGTTCAAGGGGCTTTTATAGATAATGATGAGATTTTTGCTATAGTAGATTTTGTAAAAAACCAGGCTAATCCTGATTATGTCTTTGATGTTGACAATATTGAAGAAAAGATTAGCCTGGAAAGTGATGATGAACGTGACGAATTGTATTATGAGGCCATTAAATTGGTAGTTAATTATCGGGCCTCTATATCAATGTTACAGAGAAGACTACGTATTGGCCATAGCCGGGCCGCCAGAATGATTGATATGATGGAAGAGGACGGTATTGTAGGTCCCTATGTGGGGAGTAAAGCCAGAGAAGTTTTAATCTCCAAAGAAGAACTGGATGATTTCTTAAAAGAAAGGCAGGTAAACCATGATGATACTGAAATATAAAAACCTTTTCAGACAATTATAAATTAAACTGCCTGATAGGAAAGGAGGAGGAAAATGAGTATAGGTGAAATTTTAAAAAAAGCCAGGGAGGAAAAAGGTTTAACATATAAGGAGATTCAAAATGCTATAAAGATTAGAGCAAAATACCTTGAAGCACTGGAAAACAATGATTTTGATGTAATTCCCGGAGAGGCATATGTAAAGGCTTTCTTAAAAGGCTATGGAAATCATCTTGGACTGGAAGGGGATCAATTAGTTGAGGAATATATCAACTTGAAAGAGGAAGAAAAAAGACTGCTGGAAGAAGAAGGGGATAATAATAAAGAGGGCAATGGGTTTTTCCAGAAGAAGGGGTTAATAAGTATCATAATTGCTTTAATTATCTTATTAGTGCTGGCAATACTTATTTATAACATTGGCCTCTTAAATAATTCAAGGAATGAATTACAGGTCAATCAGGGAATAGATAATAACCAGAATATTAGCATGAATCATCAATTGAATTCTCTAGAAGATGAAAGGGTTTTTGATAGACTAAACAATAATGATGATCTGGGTATAGGGATAGAAGGTAAAGAAGATAATGAGTTAGAAGATACAGGAGGAGAAGGCATAATTAATAAGACTTTCCAGGAAGAAGGAGAAGTTCATACAGAGCTTACTTTGAAAGAGCTGGAAATTATAATTACTGAAAGAAGCTGGTTACAGGTTTTTGCAGATGGAGAAAAGGTCTATGAAGGTATAATGGAGGAAGGGGAAAATAAAAATATAGCCTACAAAAATAATATATCCATGAAAATTGGCAATGCCGCAGGTGTAAAGGTAAAAAAAGGCCAGGAGATACTTGGCCCCTGGGGAAATAGGGGACAAGTTATTGAAAAGATATTAGATTAAAAAATCCGGTCACTAAAAATGACCGGATTTTAATAATTATATATTTGGTGGAGGGAGAAGGATTCGAACCTTCGTAGGCATCCGCCGGCAGATTTACAGTCTGCTCCCTTTAGCCACTCGGGCATCCCTCCATAAAAAATGGCACCCTCAAGGGGATTTGAACCCCTGCCGCCAGGATGAAAACCTGGTGTCCTAGACCACTAGACGATGAGGGC
>LFRS01000133.1 GCA_001512435.1 Halothermothrix sp. DTU029
TACAAGGGGGGGTATTTAAGCAAACCCCGCTGGGCCTATCATTTCCGGAAGGGAATAATGAGTGTTGAAATCAGGGAAATCATCAGTGAGGATGCTATAGCCCGGAAATCCATAAAGGATATTTATAAAACCCTTGTAGAAAAATTAGATTACAATGAGTTTGAATGGCAGAAAAATCAAAAAATTCCCTTCAGGGGCAAAAGACTGGCTGAGGATATCGAAAGGCTTATATACCTCTGTCCTGAATGCCATACCATAAATAGTATCATCTCCAGGGGTAATCATTTTTATTGTAAGTCCTGTGAAAAGGAACATTCCATAAATGAATATGGCATAATTGAGGGCTCCTCTCATTTTGAAGACACAGTAGCCTGGAACAAATGGCAGATGTCCCTTTTGCCGGAGATAATCGAGAAAGGCTTATCCTTCTCTAACCCACAGATAAGCTTGGAAAAAATAGAACTTCAGAAAAGAAGGAAAATGTTCAAGGTCTTGCTTGTCCTTGACCCGGATAAAATAATAATTGAATACAGTGACCGTCAGAGGGAAATAATCCCCCTTCAGGACATATCCGGTTTAAGCATTACCTTCCTGGATATGGTGGAGTTTTTTGTCGATGAAACAAAATACAGATTTACTTTTGACCCCAAAAAACACATGTCAGTAAAGTTGTTCTATGACTTACTGGCAGGAGTTAAGGAGGATAAATAAATATGAGTTCTGATTGGGTTGTAGTAATTAATTTTGCTTTAATTTTTCTAGTAACCTTTGTAGCTAAGTTTATTAAAGAAAAGCTGGGTATTTTCAGGACCATCATCGTACCAACTGCTTTGCTGGCAGGTTTTATCGGTCTATTCATCGGGCCGGAAGTAATGGGATTGATAAAATTTGACCTGGCATTATATGAAAAAATTGTTTTCCATTCCATGGCTCTTGGTTTCATCGCCCTGACCCTGGCAGAACAGAAAACAGAACACAAATCCGATACAGTAAAATCCGGCCTCTTCATTGTGGCTAGCTATTGTTTCCAGGGAGTCATCGGTATGCTTACAGTCTGGGG
>LFRS01000126.1 GCA_001512435.1 Halothermothrix sp. DTU029
AGATCTGGCTATATTGAGCCGGTTATCTAATTGCAGCAAGGTCTTTTCTGCCCCGGTAGGTATTAGGGGATAAAGCCTTTTGAAGAGATCCAGCCTAAACTGATAGTTTTCCCCGATTTCACTAAAACTAAAAGGCTCATAATCTGCAAAGGAGAAACGGGTATTTATCCCAAGGCCTTTCAGGGTAACTTTCCCTCCATCCAGGCTAAAGGCCAGATTATCTCCACTGACAAGATTACCACTTACCAGCCTTTCAGAGGCATATCCATAATTACTATTCAACTTCCAGGTCCAGTCCAGACCTGCCTCCAGGCTGGCCACTTCCCTCTCTAAATTCTTAATTTCCTGATATTTCTGCACCAATTCCTGGTTATTTTCCAGGCCTGTCTTGACAGCCTCTTCCAGGGAAAAGTCTCCGGCTATAAGTGAAATAGAAAGGAGAAAAATAAAAAATATAGTAAGGAGACTTCCCCTCAAGCCTTTTTTCCCATTTTCGAAAATACTGCTTTTCCCTCTTTTAGACCTCTCTTCAGCTAAGTACATTATTATAAATCCACCTCCAGCTCTCTGCCCATTGCCTGTTGTAGCTGCATCATTGCAAGATAGTAATTTGAGATAGCACTCTGGTAATAATCCCTGGCCTTGTACAGGCTTAATTCAGAAGAAAGCAGGTCATTATTACTTACATACCCTGCCTCATTCTGTTCAGTAATAATTTTATAGTGCTCCTGGGCCTGTATCCAGGACTTTTCAGCCAGGTTCATATTTTTAATAGCTTGAATATACTGGTGGTAAGCATTATTTATTTTCATTTCCTGATTATGTATTTCTCTGGCCAGTTCCAGCTCTACCCTTTCCAGGGCCAATTCTTTTTTCCTGATTTCCATTTCGGCAGTACCGGAAACCCTTGCCCTTTCC
>LFRS01000163.1 GCA_001512435.1 Halothermothrix sp. DTU029
ATTCCCATTTAAATCAACAGAATTCCAGTGTATTTTGTTCATGTAGTATCCAGGGGTAATATCACTATATTTATCTCTTAAATATTTCCCAAACTCCGGTTCACATTTTACTGTAAGAATATGTCGTCCATCTTTATCATAACAAATTGCTGCAAATAGCTTATCCCCAATTTGATACCTGTGCCATTGCCATTCTATCTTAAAATCTTTTGTAACTGCCTTTTTACTCAATAAGTATTCCTCTAACCATGGATACTTCATTTCTTTTCCCCCTTCAAATAGCATAATGCCATCCTTAATTTAATCATCAATCATATCCAGGTATTCATGTTCATATTCTATTGATGGCTTAACTAATAAACCCATCTTATCAATATCCCACACTTTTAATTTTTTTCAATTAAATTTTTTATAATTCCTTAATAAAACTATATCCTTTGATTCTAAAGCCCATATGTTCATAAAACCTATGGGCATCCAGACGCTTCAATCCGCTATTAAGCGTAATAATAGTTGCTCCATTCTGCTGAGCCCATTCTTCTGCTACTTTTATAAGCTGTGTTCCAATTCCTTGATTTCGATATTCCTCAGCAACAACTAATGCCATTATTCTTATATATGGTCCATTTATTTCATATCCGTAAGACTTCAATAAACCAATGAAAGCTACTATTTTACCATTCAGTTCTGCCAGGAGTGTTTTAAAATTTTTATCTATAATAATATTCTGAAGTCTTTCTTTAATTTCATCTTCGGTTGATGGATAGCCTAATTCATCAATCAGGGGTTTCAAAGCTTTATAATCATCCGGGACCATATCTCTTATTATCAAACGTTCTTGCATACTTGTCCCTCCGAAGTTATCATATTTCCTTCCGCATTCGCTCTGTTCATCAAACCACATTCCAAAACATACATAATCCACCATCAAGAGCCTTAATTATTATAGTCAAATCTTTAAGTACAGGGTGGTATATGTATATTCCCTCGTATGGATTATCCCAGATTAAAATTAATCAACTCTCTATGAGGAGGGAATTCTATAATTCCTATTTTCTCAACTCTCGCTTTTAGTGGCAACTCCACATCATTTAACAGTTCTTTTGCCTTCTTATACATCTCTTCACTCAAATTTAAACATAAAGTACAATGCGGATACCAGATTCCTGGCTTATAATACTCCCAGGCCAGTTGGTTATACTTACTAAAGTAATTATGATAATCATTATGGACTTCCAATAGTTCAGGTGTCATTTCTGGTTCTAGAAATATTACTGCTGGTTTATCTCTTTTAAATTCACCAATACGGTAAAAAATAACTTCAAATGGCTTAACTTCCTTTACATATAACCCAAATTCCTTTTCAAAATCCAAAATGGGAAGATTATCATAAACAGATAAAGTTAGATGAGGTTTTATTCCCTCATCAATATTGATTTCATTTCTCTTAAGTTCAAAGCGTATCTCACCTATCTTTGCTGAAACTTCATCATCAAAATACAATAAAACAGCATACCCCATCTATAATATTACCCCTTTCATTTTTAATCAGTGTTTGTATTAATATCCACTCTACTGCTGCAAATACACAATTGTTCTCTTATATATTGGCGATTTTTATTTTCAACTATTTACTAAAAATAACTGTTTGGTTAGGATAATCAACAGTAAAGACAACCTTCGAGATATTATCGGAACCTAGAATAAGCATTATAGGTTCCGAATATTTTCTGCTAACTCCTGCTAAACTGACCTTTTTAGCATTATTAACCCGAAATTTAAAAGAACCAAGCCTAATATCTTTAATCTCATAACCCAACTCATTTTCCGGCAAATTTAGCCTATTGATTAACTCTTCATCGACACAGGTCCTGCTACAGCCTGTATCCAGCATTATAAACACCTTCTCCCCATTTACGACTCCTTCTATAACTGGTAGCCCTGGTTGCAATGGATTTACAATTAAAGGGAAGTTTGCTTGTTTAATATTCTCAGGAAATTTGTTTTTGGAAATTCCCATATATTTATTCTTGTAATCAATTGTAACCCTATAATCCAAAAATAAGGAAGGCGGTAGGAGGCCATCAATATTTTCACCAAAAAATTCATAGATCCTTTCTCCAGTAATCTCCCGGCCAAAAACTTTAACAATTGCATCTTCAAAAACATCAAACTTTCCTATAAATAGCCCACCAGTGTCTATACGCACTATTTCATCGACCTTGTTTAATCCTGATTGCATTGCGATTTCCTTAGTAACAGAGATTCCTATCATATTGCCTGTATCGTACATCATCTTAATTTGCAGGCCATTTATTTCAGTATTAATATAAGGAAAACCATAATTACCAATTTCAATATCAAAAACTTCTCCTTCCTCAAACCCATATTTATTAGCCCATTCACTTTTTGTCATCTCTACATGGCAACCAACCAGGACTGACGATAGAAACAATATTCCAAGTAACAAAAATGTTTGCTTCTTCATAAAAATTTACCCCTTTATTAATCTAAATTATAATAAAGGCAACTTTAAATTCATATCAATACTTAATAATCCTGATTTCATAACAATTTTTCTTAATATCCTATTATACATAAATGGTGATTTTAAATTTTTCAATATAATATTTCTCCGTAAATCGGCTGTATTTTTCCTGTAAAAATCCTGCCAGGATTCAAATCCTTGAGAAAGAGCATCAGAAAGGGCTAATGCACTTTTAAAGGCATAACTTAGCCCTTCTGCTGAGCTCGGACTTATAAAACCAGCTGCTTCTCCAATTAAGGCTATACGTCCACTACCTATCTGAATTTGCTTTACTGCCTGAGGTCTTAATAAATAAGCACTATTTTTTCTAATACTTTTGTTAAGCTCAAAGCCATAATCTTTGAGTTTAGATTTTAATAAAGCAAACTTTTTATTAGCATCATTATTTGGAAGTAATGCGGATCCAACAATAAGAATATCCTCTTTAGGAATTATCCAGGAATAAAAATCTGTTATTTCACTGTCAAATATGGCACCATAATAGTTTACATTCTGTGAATTATCAAACCATTCCTGAATAGCAATATATTTCCTGGGGGCCTTCTTATCTGGAAAGGAGTTTCTCCTGACTTTTGAAAAAGCTCCATCAGCGCCTACAAGGATTTTAGCCTTTTCTTCGTAATTTGTATTTCCTTTTGAAAACTTTATTTTTACAAAATCCTTGTGAACTTCATGTGATTTGTAAATACTCCCATTTATGATATCAACTGTTGGAGGAACTAAGGATTCAAGCCATTTATCAAACTCTTCCCTATCTATATTAACATAGTGCCGTTGATAATACCTTTCAATTAAATTATCATTATCTATGGTCCTTACAGAAAACATTTGTGGACTTAAAATAACAGATTTAGGTAAGCCTAATCCAAAAGAGGCCAGCATTTTTTGGGCATCAGGAGCTATTAAGCCGCCACAGCATTTCTGTAATCCTGAATATAAGGGTTCCTGAAAAGTTCGCCTTTCAAGAAGCAGGACTTTATATTTATTACCAATCAATCTGGCCAGTGTTGCTCCAGCCGGGCCTCCACCAATAATCACTATATCGTACATTTTCTCCTCCTATAA
>LFRS01000130.1:0-2653 GCA_001512435.1 Halothermothrix sp. DTU029
TCATCCCCCATAATCCTCATCGACGAGATTGAGAATGCCGGGATAGACCGGGAAAAAGCACTGAAACTCCTGGTGGGGGAGGAAAAGATAGTCCTGATGGCTACCCATGATCCCATTCTGGCTTTGATGGCAGACAGGAGAATTGTTATCAATAATGGCGGAATTATCAATGTACTGGAGACCAGTGCGGAAGAGAAGGAAATCTTAAAGGAACTGCAGTTGATGGATGAAAGGTTGAATATGATGAGGAACGCCCTCCGTTACGGTGAGCAGCTGGGACTCCAGGAAAGGACCAGCAAGGCCAATTAGTTGTTTTAAGATATATTCTGCTTAAAACCCTGAAAAAAACTTATTTACAACAAGGGAAATGAAGGTTAATATAGAATTAATATATTATGCCTGCAAATTAACCATGGGTGAAAAGAAAGAATAAAAAACCCGTTAAGCAGCAATATATAAGTAGTAAAGAGTGGTGGTCGCAAAATGTTTAATATATTCAGGACAGATGGCCCTGCCTACAGGGTGGCCCTTATCATTTATAATCTGCTGGCCCTTAATTTTCTCTGGGTTGTTTTCAGTATTCCCCTGATTACTATTGGTGCTTCAACTACTGCCCTGTTTTATGTAACGGGGAAAATTTTGAGAAAAGAGGAATACCACATAGGGGCTGATTTCTGGAAGAGTTTCAAGGATAATTTCCTGCAGGCTACTATAATCTGGCTTATCCTTGTCTTGATGTTCTATCTGGTTATTACCAATTTACTGGCCATAAAGCCCCTTAGCATGGGTAATTTTTTGTACTACATGCAATATCTGATCTTATTTGAAATAGTTGTGGTGGGGATTTATATTTTTCCCCTTTTATCCAGATATCATATGACCATAATCCATGCCTTTAAGATGGCCTTATTCATAGGAAACCGTCATCTCCTGACCACTTTCTTTTGCCTGATGTTCTTTCCCGGTATCTATTATCTGCTCGGCTGGCGCCTGAATCTAATATTGATCATAGCATTATTTATAGTAGCAGCTTATGCTTTCTGGATCAGCTATTTTGTTAAAGACAAATTTCAGTTATATGTCAGGGGAGATGATTTGATAGAGACTGGGGAGGAAGAGGAGACGCCTGAAGAATAAAATAAAGCTTTTACGATTATTTAAAAAGGGCAGTATTTGCCCTTTTTTTATTTTCAGGATAAATGGTTATAATAATTAAATAAAAAAGCAGGGATTAAAGCAGGTAATACTTGACAGGAAGAGCCAGTGGTGATATTATATAGCCAAAGATATACCCTATCGGGGTATGGTATATAAACATGGGGTAGCAATCTTTTTACCGTTATGCAGGTGGTGATTTGATGAATTCATTGAGTGTAGAAGAAAAGAAAGACCTGGAGATTAGATTGAAACGCATCGAAGGACAGGTGCGGGGCATTCAGAAAATGATTGAAGAAGACAAATATTGTGTTGATATCCTTACCCAGGTCAGTGCTGTCAGGGGTGCCTTNNAATGATGAGGGAGATGCCATGATTGATGAACTGATGGAGGTATTGACCAGGTTTACTGAATAGCCGGGTTTATGGAGGGGTATAAGTTTATATTTCCGGAGGTGAATGATTTGTCGGCTAAGACTATAAAAAAGGCGATTTTAGAAATAGAGGGAATGAGTTGTGCCAGTTGTTCAGCTGCAGTGGAGAGGGCCTTAAATAAAGCAGAAGGGGTAGAGGAGGCCCAGGTTAATTTTGCTACCGGTAAGGCTTATGTAGATTTTGATCCTGAGCTCATTGACGAGGTAAAACTGGCAGAGATTGTGAGGGCAGCTGGCTATGACGTCATAGATAAAAGGGATAAGCTGACCATGAATATCGGCGGGATGACCTGCGCCAGCTGTTCTGCAGCTGTGGAACGGGCCTTGAAGAAGATGGAAGGGGTCTATGAGGCCAATGTGAATATCGCTACAGAAAAGGCTACAGTTGAATATAATCCCGACAAAATATCAAGAGAGGACTTTATTGAAATAGTCAAAAATACTGGCTATGAAGTACTCAGCTTTGAGGGTGATGAAGAGGCCAGGGAGGAAGAGGATGCTGATTTAAAGAAGATGGAAGAGGCCAGAAAGAAGATGTGGGGTACCTGGGCCTTTACCCTGCCCATTATTCTCTGGATGATACCGGAGATGGTCTTTGGCATAGTCTGGCCCAATATGGCTATTTTTAACCTGGGTATGATTTTACTGGCCATTCCACCCCTCTTCATCTTTGGGAGAAAGACCTTTGTCAGCGCTTTTCGTTCTATTAGACATGGAAGTGCCAATATGGATGTTCTCATTGCTATGGGGACTGGAGCCGCATTCCTTACCGGGCCGGCAGGGTTGTTTATGCCCATTGCCAATTATGCTGGTGTATCAGCCATGATCATGGCTTTCCATCTGACCGGCAGATATATAGAAGAAAGGGCCAAGGGAAGGGCTTCCCAGGCCATCAAGAAATTGCTGGAGCTGGGAGCCAGAACAGCCACATTATTAGTTGATGGAGTGGAAAGGGAAGTCCCCATCGAAGAGGTGAAACCGGGAGATATAATGGTGGTCAGGCCGGGAGAGAAAATACCTACAGATGGAGAGATAATTGAAGGGCATACTACTGTTGATGAATC
>LFRS01000130.1:2701-26298 GCA_001512435.1 Halothermothrix sp. DTU029
ACAAAGGTAGGAAAGGATACCTTCCTGGCCCAGGTAATCAAAATGGTAGAAGAAGCCCAGGGAAGCAAGGTGCCTATTCAGGTGTTTGCTGACCGGATTACAGCTGTCTTTGTACCAACAGTTCTCATCATAGCCCTGTTAACCTTTTTTAGCTGGCTTTTATTTCCCGAATTACTGCGGAATGTCGCCTACTGGGCCCAGGGTTTCCTGCCCTGGGTTAACCCGGACTTAAGCCCCTTTACCCTGGCTATCTTTGCTACAGTAGCCGTCCTGGTAATTGCCTGTCCCTGTGCCCTCGGCCTGGCTACACCGACTGCATTGATGGTTGGCAGCGGCATTGGAGCGGAAAACGGTGTCCTGATCCGTAATGGTGAGGCTATCCAGTTGATGAAGGATGTCCATACCATAGTCTTTGATAAGACCGGTACTATAACCAGGGGAAAACCGGAGGTTACTGATCTCTTAACCCTGAACGGCTGGAATGAAGACGAATTGCTGCAGATAGCTGCCAGTGTGGAGGCCGGTTCAGAACATCCCCTGGGCCTGGCCATAGTCAATGCGGCCAGGGAGAAAGGATTGGAGTTAAAGGAACTGAGGGAATTTGCTACCCTGACCGGAAAAGGGGTTAAAGGCTGGATAAATGACAGGGAGGTACTGGTAGGAAGCCGCCGGCTGCTGGAAGAGGGTGGAATAGATATAGAGGAATTAAAGGACGAAATGACCCGGCTGGAAGAAGAAGCGAAAACAGCCATGCTGGTGGCTGTAGACGGCCAGCCTGCAGGTATCATAGCAGTGGCTGATGCCCTGAAGGGAGATTCTATCCAGGCTATCCGGGAATTGAAACAATTAGGGTTGGAGACAGCCATGATTACCGGCGATAATGAGAGGACAGCGAGGGCCATTGCCAGAGAGGTAGGCATTGACCACATAGTGGCAGAGGTCCTGCCGGAAGGCAAGGTGGATGAAATCAAGAGATTACAGGATAGGTTTGGCTTGATTGCCATGGTTGGAGATGGAATAAACGATGCACCGGCTTTAACCCAGGCTGACGTGGGGATAGCCATAGGTACCGGGACAGATATTGCCATTGAATCTTCAGATATAACCCTGGTGCGGGGAGAACTCTCAGCAGTGGTTACAGCGGTAAAACTATCCCGGGCTACCTTCAGGAAGATAAAACAGAACCTATTCTGGGCTTTTATTTATAATATAATTGCCATCCCCCTGGCAATATTGGGCCTGCTGCACCCGGTTATCGCGGAAATTGCCATGGCCATCAGTTCTATCACTGTTGTAACCAATGCTAACCTGCTCCGGAGGATAAATATTCAGCCTGATTACAGGAAAGGGTAACACTCAGTTAATTTACATTCGGTTTACAGAGATTCAAAGGATATATTGGGAGGTAAATTATAATGAAGAAAATACTTGAAATTGATGGGATGACCTGTGCTCATTGTGCAGCCCGGGTAAAAAAGGAATTGGAGAAAATTGAGGGTGTAGAATCAGTTGAAGTCAATGTGGAAGAGAAAAAGGCTGTAGTAAGTTTAAACACTGCCATTTCTGAGGTAAAACTGAAGGCAGCTGTTGAAGAAGTAGGTTATGAAGTAATAAAACTAAGTGAATAAAAAATAGAGGCTATCCGGAATAGAGGATAGCCTTTTAAATTTTACTGAAATTTTGCAGGTTTAGCCGTAATCTGGTAGAATAAAATTAAGGATGATATTTCTAAAGAGATAGTGAAAGTACAGGGGTGATAGGGAAATGAATGAAGGTATCTTGCCGGTATTGAAGGTTGATAAGAAATTCATCAACGAAAAAGTCCTGGTCTGTGGTGATCCGGCCCGGGCAGAAAAAATTGCCGCCAGACTGGATAAGGCTAAAGAGATTAGCTTTAATAGAGAGTACCGCCTCTTTAACGGTTCCAGGAATGGCGTAGATGTAACCGTGGTTTCCCATGGAGTAGGGGCAGCCGGAGCCGCTGTCTGTTTTGAGGAATTGATTAGAGGAGGGGCCAGGGAAATTATCCGGATCGGGACTGCAGGGTCCCTCAGCAAAGATATTGTAGATGGTGATATAGTCATTGCCAGCGGGGCAGTCAGGGAAGATGGCTTAACTGAGCAGTTGATTGATATGCCTTATCCGGCGATTGCCAGTTTCAGATTGACCAACAGGCTGGAAGGTTCTGCGGAGAAATTAGGTATTAAGACCAGCACCGGAATTGTTCTGACTGTGGGTGCCTTTTACCCAGGTTTGAATGGACTTCCCAATAAATATTACAGTCAGGCCAATGTCCTGGCCGTAGAGATGGAGGCCAGTGCCCTCTTTGTTATAGCCAGCTTATATGGTGTTGAAGCAGCAGCCTTATTTGCCATAGATGGAGTATCCATTGAATTTGATGCTGATAGTTATAACCCCTACCGGGGTGAAGTTGATAAAGCCATTAAAGCAGAGATAGAGATTGCCCTGGAAGCTATAACTGGTGGGAGGTGATACAATGCTGGAGATTGGCACTAAAATATTATTGATTCTGGTTCTCGCTGGTATTATAGGCTGGAATAGGGAAAGACACGGCCGGCCTGCCGGTTTCCGTACCCATATACTGGTGGGTATCGGTTCAACCATAGTTATGACTATTTCCATAATGATGCATGAAAAATATCCTTCTGCTGACCCGGCACGTATTGCAGCCCAGGTTATTAGCGGGATAGGTTTTCTGGGTGCAGGTACAATCCTGATCCAGGGTTCAACGGTAACGGGACTGACAACAGCAGCCAGTATCTGGACTACTGCAGCTATAGGCCTGGCTGTTGGTGCAGGTTTTTATTTAACGGCAATTATCAGTGCCCTGGTTGTCTTTATCTCACTATTCTTTTTTACCAGAATGGAGTTTAGCAAAAAAAAGATTGTGAACCAGGAATTTATTTTTAGATTAGATGAAAATAGCCTGGATTTTATTCAAAAAATATATTATAAATTAGAAGAAGAGGGGTATTACATTAAAGAAAGTAAAATGGAGAAAGATATGTTTAATAAAGAAATTATTATAAGTATTGGAGTAACAGGTGAAGGCTCACAATTAGATGAATTAAAAACCTGGTTCCTGATAAGAGAGGAACTTAAGGGTTTCAGTTGGAGAGAACATTGAGTCAGGCTCAAATGATTACAAAGGGAGGTAAACTATATGAGTATCCACATCGGGGCTAAAAAAGGGGATATAGCCGGTACAATCCTTTTGCCAGGTGATCCCATGAGGGCAAAATTCATAGCAGAAAATTTTTTAGAGGATATTATATGTTACAATGAAGTTAGAGGGATGTATGGTTTTACAGGTACCTACAAAGGAAAGAGGATCTCAGTCCAGGGTACCGGGATGGGTATGCCTTCTCATTCCATATATGTAAATGAATTAATTACTGAGTATGGTGTTAAAAATCTGATCAGGGTCGGTTCCTGTGGCTCCATGAGTGAAGAGATTAAGATAAGGGATATAATCCTGGCCATGGGGGCCTGTTCCAACTCCAAAATGAATGAAATCCGTTTTAAGGGGGCAGATTTTGCTCCTACCGCTAATTTTGACTTACTCCTCAAGGCCTACCAGGCTGCCGGAGAAAAAGGAATTGACGTCAAAGTGGGTAATGTGCTCAGTTCTGACTTTTTCTATGAGGATGATCCGGAAGGTTGGAAATTATGGAGTAAATACGGGGTGTTGGCAGTGGAAATGGAAACTGCTGAGCTCTATACCCTTGCTGCCAGATATGGTGTTAATGCCCTGGCAATCCTCACAGTAAGTGATTCGCTGGTTACCGGGGAGCTTACCACTTCTGAGGAAAGGGAACAGACCTTTACTGATATGATAGAAATTGCCCTGGAATTGGCTGAATAGATCTTCTTTTTTAAGCTTAAAAACTCCATCTTTAAAACAGATGGAGTTTTTTTGTTAATAACATAAGGAGAAAAGCAAAGGATTTTCTCCTTATTTGTTGAAATTACTAATATAAGTAAAATAATTATATCAGCAGGTGATAAGATTGAAGAACTCCCGGTTATTCCTCAATTCCTTTAGTGAAATAGAAAATTATCTGCAAAGGTATACCAATACATTTAAACATGAAAGCTTTACCAATCTGGTCAATAAAGCCAGTAGGACCAACAGTATAGTCAAGCAATATAAGGCCGACCTCCTGGAATTGAAGGATCTCAGAAATGCGATTGTCCATGAGCGTTATAATGGACAGGTTATTGCTGAACCTCATGATGGGACAGTTGAACTGATTCAGAAGATAGAGCGGCTGTTAAAGGATCCACCAAAGGTATTACCTACTTTCCGAAAAAAGGTTATTACACTCCGTAATATTGATACTGTATTTGATGCAGTAAGCCTGATGACAAAAAGATCTGTTACACAGATTCCCATCCTTGGTGAAGATAACAGATATCTTGATTTATTAACCTCCAATACCATTGTTAGATGGCTGGGATCGAGTGTTAAACCAGATTCAGGCCAGATTGAGAATGTAACCATAGCAGAGGTGTTAAGATACAGGGAGAGTAGTAATGTCTGTCTTTTTATCACTGCCCAGACGAATTTTCTTGAGGTGCTGGAGATTTTTGATAAATATAAAAATATGGCCAAAAAACTGGAGGCGATTATAATAACAGAAAACGGCAGGGATGATGAAGAATTTTTAGGGATTATTACCAACTGGGACCTGCCGGTCATCTATGATGCCCTGGATAGATATTAGATAAAACCTGTAGTTTAAATAAAATGGATGTACTGGATCTTTATAAAAATAAAAGAGCTCCCCTGTAGGGGAGCAAAAGAAAGAGGATTAGATTGTTAGCTTATTAATCAGACCCAGCCCCGGAATTTTACTGCCTGGGCTACCCTGTTAATGGCAATTATATAAGCAGCATCCCGCATATATAGAGAATCTTTTTCTGCCAGTGCATAAACATCTTTAAAAGCTGCGGTCATTTTCTTATCCAGTTTTTCCATTACCTCATCTTTTTCCCAGTAGTAATTGGAATCAGATTGAACCTGTTCAAAATAGCTACAGGTAACTCCACCGGCATTAGCCAGGAAATCTGGAATAACAAATATATCTTTTTCCCGCAATACCTGATCGGCCTCTGTAGATGTTGGCCCATTAGCACCTTCAACTATAATTTTCACCTTTTGACTTATTTTATTAACATTATCAATAGTAATTTGATTTTCCAGGGCAGCAGGGATAAGGATATCTACCTCCTGCTCTATCCAGGCATCTCCTGGAAGAATCTCAATACCCAGTTCCTGGGCCTTTTCCTTATCAATAGTGCCAAAAGAATCTGTGATTGCAATTAATTCTTCTATATTTAGACCATCTTTTTTATAAAAACTGTAGGGTTTTTTATCATTATTATCCCAACAGGAGACAACGACTACTCTGCCACCTAATTCTGTATATTTTAAAGCAGCATGTCTGGCTACATTACCAAAACCCTGAATGGCTGCACTGGTGTCTTCTGCCTTAATACCCTTTTCTCTTAGTGCTTCCCGGAGCATATAAATAAGTCCAAAACCAGTAGCTTCAGTCCTACCCAGGGAGCCTCCCATGGCTACAGGCTTTCCAGTAAGTGCTCCTGGATATCTACCACCGGTAATGGTTTCATATTCATCTAGCATCCAGAGCATATGTTGTGCATTTGTCATTACATCTGGAGCAGGCACATCAATACCAGGCCCCATGTTTTTAAATAGATTTCTCACATATCCACGACAGAGCCTTTCCTGTTCTCTTTCGGATAAAAGCCTTGGGTCACAAACTACTCCCCCTTTTCCACCACCGAGAGGTAAACCCAGGAGAGAGCACTTCCAGGTCATCCACAATGATAAAGCCCGGACTGTGTCTATGGTTTCCTCAGGATGGAAACGGATACCTCCTTTAGCCGGTCCCAGGGCATCATTATGCTGTACCCTGTAACCATTAAATATTTTAGTACTACCATCATCCATTTTTACTGGAATAGTAAAATGAAATTCTTTCATTGGCTGGCGCAAAAACTCCCTGATAGCTGGCTCCAACCCTATTTTTTCTGCAACACTGTCAAACTGTTTCTGAGCAGTATGGTATGGATTATAATTACCTGTACTCATATTGGCCTCCTTTATACTCAATTCTCCCCAAGCTATGTAATTAATTATTAATTATTATACCTTTCAGAATAAAAACTGTCAATTATTAAAAGAGTTCTCCAGTAATGGCAGAATCTAATTCCAGCTTTTTATAATTAATAGCTGATATTTTATAAAAATACACAGGAGAATTTTGCTACAGACTTCTGGTTAATTTACCTGGATTCTTTACCTGTAGTAGGTTATAATATTAAGTCAGGAGGAGAGGAAGAATGGATAAGATAGTCTATAAAGCAATTGGAATTATCAGATCACCTTTTAAGGAAGCCAGGGGCACACCCATTCAGGCCAGTGCAGAAGGAACAGCCAGTGGCAGGATTGAGTTGTACCCGGAATACCTACCAGGTCTAAAAGATCTGGATGGTTTTTCCCATTTGATTTTGCTATACCATTTTCATAAGGCAGGAAAAGGATCACTAATTGTGAAACCCTTTCTGGAAGATGAGGAACATGGTGTTTTTGCTGTCAGAGCTCCCAGCCGCCCAAATTCTATAGGCCTTTCCATAGTATGTCTGCAGAGGATTGAAGGGAATATTTTATATATTGATGATCTGGATATTCTTGATGGTACTCCCTTATTGGACATCAAACCTTATGTACCTGCTTTTGATCACAGGGATAATGTCAAAAGCGGCTGGTTAGAAAATAATCTAGATAAACTTTCCATAACGGAAGATGATGGCAGGTTTTTAAAGGAAGAGGAATAATTACATAAAAAAATTTTTGTTTAATGGAAAAGGGACAGGTATTATAATTATACCTGTCCCTTTTGCCCTGCAAATTAATCAGGATTCTTCTTTTTTATTGTTGTTTATTTTGTTGTTGCATTTGTTTTTTTACTTTGTACTGTGGCTCCTCTTTTTCTATATAGTTTACCCTTCCTTCAAAACTTTTGATTACATTATCTAATTGATTACAACAGTCTGAAAACAATTTTTGGGCATTTTTATCTTCAGTAGAAAGGGCATAGGCTTCCATATCAGCCTTAGCGCCATGTAAAGAGGCCAATGTCTGGTGGAGTTGTTTTCCTACACTCATTACTTTCACCTCCTTTGTTCTTTCTTTTATAGTTATTTCCTCAACCTTTTCTCTTTACCATGGTAATAATTAGATTTATTGAGAAAAGAAATATAAAGATGTAGTATAAATAAAAATAAGTATTTATATATCTTTATTTTTATAGAAATTTATTAGGGGGTTAAAATGACTAAAAATGGCAATAATTGTTTTAATAATCACAAATATATGTTATAATATTGGCTAAAACAGCAGGTTATAACTTTTCTGGTGATTAGAATATTTGTCTCCTTGCTAGATAAAATTTGCAGCTTATAAATGCTTAAGCCAGTAGGACTATTATTAAATAAAAGGATGTGAAGAGATGGATAAGAGTAGTTTTGCTTTACTGGGTAATTTTGAGTCTCTGGAAGCAGAGATTATCGAATCATTATTGCGCCAGATGGATATCCCTGTATTAAGGCAATATCCTGATAGTGGCGGCTATATGAAAATCTACACCGGGACCAGCCATTTTGGCGTTTCCCTATATGTCCCGGAGCCAGAACTTGACAGGGCCAGGCAGCTAATTAGTGAATACAGGAATGAAGACCCACAATAAATATTTGTCCTATACAGATGGAAAGGCTGAAGACTCTACTCAGTAAATTTACTGTTTTTTTGTCTTAAAAAATCTGAAAAAACCGAAAAAAATATAAAATTGTGAAGGAATTATAGTTCTTGATGCAGAATTATTACTTAGCTATTATTAAAAGAATTTATAAGTCCCGGTGGTTTGTATATATTGAGGGAGGGGATTAGATTGGAAAAATTGAAATCATTATTTAAGTTTAATAAGAGTAAAAACAGGAAGGATAAGCAGAAAAAGGCCGATAAAAAGAAAAGGGTAAAGATAAGAATTACCAGGTTAAAGGTCAGGAATATCCTGATTATAGCCTTTTTGGTGATTGCTGTTGTCCCTCTTACGATTGTTAGTTATTTTACATATCAGGAGTCAAAAGATGTTATTGGGCAAAAGGTTGGTTATTATTCAGAGGCAATAGTAAGTCAGGTAGTTGATAAAATAGACAATAAGTTGGAGGAAATAGTCCAATCATCAATGATGATCATTGGTGACCAGGAATTAATCAATTTATTGGATATAGATGAATATAGCAGCCCTTTAGAACAATTAATGACATTTAATAAAATTAAGGAAAAATTAGATACTATATCTTTTACCAATAGGGATATTAATGGTATAGTTATCTTTAGAGAAGATGGCAGACACTTTTACTCCAAGATCAATGAAAGTGATGTCAGGGATTTCCTTGGTGCTGATTTTACCACTTCCCCTTTATATGAAGAAGTACTTGCAGCCAGAGGAAGGCCAGTCTGGGTAAGCAATTATAATCAAAATAATAATTATTTTTATCTGATGCGCCGGGTTACACATATGCTGTCCCAGAAACACTTAGGTGTTTTGGTTTATGTAATTAAAAGAGATGTAATAGGTGATATTATCTCTGGCAGTCAATTTGGAGAAGGGGCAGAGGTCCTCTTGTTAAACGAAGACAGGGTAATAATAAATGCTTTTAATAGTGATAATCTGGGTACTTATTATACAGGTTTCCTTAACCAGGAGGAAGACACAGGAAATGAAACAATAGATAATCAGCTTATTGCCTATGGAAGAGCAGATAATGATTGGAGCCTGGTTAGCACAATACCGGTAAATTCTCTCCTGGGTGATATATATCAGATTGGTAGAAGTACCATTGTTTTGGGCCTTTTCTATGCCGTAATTTCAGTATTATTAGGAATACTTATTTCCATTGGTACAACTAATCCTATGCGGGAAATAATGGATTCCATGAGCAGGGTGGAAAATGGAGATTTGACAGCTACAGTTGATTTTAAAGGTAAAAATGAAATAGCAAACCTGGCTAATAGTTTTAATAAAATGGTTAAAAATATCAGGGAATTAATTATCAATACCAGCCATATTGGAGATAGGGTTCTCCAGGACACTAATGTGATCAATGAAGTCTCCAAACAGTCCTTTGCATCTGCTCAACAGGTATCAGAGTCTATTGAAACTATCAGTATTGGTGCCCAACAGCAGGCAGATGAAGCCCAGAGCAGTTCAGAAATAATGGAATTATTGGCCCAACGTATAGTTGGGGTTAATGAGAATATAAAAGCAGTTCTTGAGGTAGCCAAAGAAATAAGGAGTACCAGTAGAAATGCTGCTGATACAATGAATGTTCTCAATGAAAAGAGTATGAGTTCTGCACAGAAATTTACCAGGGTACAGGAAGATATCAAAAATCTGAATGATAAGGCTTTACAGATCAGTAAAATCGTTGATTTAATAAATGGAATTAGTGAACAGACCAGCCTTTTATCCCTCAATGCTTCAATAGAAGCAGCCAGGGCTGGTGCTGCTGGTAAGGGTTTTGGGGTTGTTGCAGATGAGATTAAGCACCTGGCCGAACAGACCAGTGAAGCTACTAAAACCATAAGAAGTATAGTAGAAGAAATTGTAAAAGAGACCCAGAATGCTGTACAGGAAGTAGAAAGTGCTAATGTAATTTTTGATGAGCAAAAGCTGTCTGTCCAGGAGGCAGATGAAGCCTTCCGGGGTATAATCGATTTTCTCCAGAAGATTACTGAAGCAGTTAATCATGTAAATAATGCTATGGTGGAAATTGATAAATACAAAAACAGGGCTCTTGAGGAAATAATTAATATATCTTCTATTGCTCAGGAAACTGCTGCTTCTACAGAGGAAGTAACAGCTGCCAGTGAGGAACAGGTGTCTTCTGCTGATGAGCTGGCCAGGCTAGCTGCTAATTTGAAGAATTCAGTAGATGAATTAGAAAATAATCTTAGCAAGTTTGTAGTTTAAAAATAATTCCTTTGCAAGCTTTAGAGAGATGTATTATAATAAAGCAGGTTCTCTGGAACCTGCTTTATTAGTTTTATAAGCTTATTTTTTATTAAGGATTCCTTTTAAATTAAAGGTATTTCTTTGTTTCTGGAGAATCCAGGTCAGGTATGACTGGATTATGTTAATATAGATAAAAATCTAGCAGGAGTCTTATTTAAAAGTAATACTGGATGAGGTGATAATTATGGGAACAAAGAAGTTACACCAACTGGCAATTCCTATTTTAATTGAATCATTACTTTTTATGTTATTGGGAGTTGCTGATATCTTTATGTTGAGTAACTATAGTGACTGGGCTGCTGGAGCAGTGGGAGCTGCCAATCAGTTTATTGGCAATATGCACCTGCTTTTTGCTATTGTTTCTACCGGTACAGCTGTCCTGGTGGCCCAGAATGTTGGAGCCAGAAGATATAAGGCTGTGGAGAAAGTAGCCTCTGTAGCCTTAGTCCTGAATTTTTTTCTTGGCCTAATAATTGGTTTAACCATGATCTTTTTTGGTAATAGTATTCTGGAAAAGATGGGGGTAACAGCTGATCTGATGGCCTATGCCTCACAATATCTGACTATTGTTGGAGGGGCTTTGTTTTTTCAGGCTATTTTAAATACTGTAACTGCCATAATCAGAAGTCATGGGCATACAAGGCAAACCATGTATATAACAGTACTTATGAATATTATAAATATACTTGGTGATGTCCTTTTAATTTTCGGTTTATTTGGCTTTCCTGAATTAGGGGTCAAAGGGGCTGCTATTGCTACAGCCTTCAGTAAAATTATTGCTACTATCATAGCCCTTATTTTTATGTTCAAGAAAATACTGCCATTAAAGATGTTTTTATCATTAAAAGAAAAACCCTTAAATGAATTGGGAGGCCTAATAAAAATTGGCTTTCCTTCTGCCATGGAAAGCATGTGTTACAGCCTGTCCCAGACAGCCATAATGAGTATTATCTTAATAAATCTGGGAGACAATGCCTATATTGCCAGGACCTATGTTATGACCATTGCCCGTTTCGTGATGATCTTTTTTAACTCAATAGGCCAGGCCAGCCAGATCATGATTGGCCAATTAATAGGTGCAGCCAGGATTGAAGAGGCTTATGAGACAGGTTTGCGGAATTTCAAAACAGCCATGTTTTTCACTGTATTGGCCAGTAGTGGCATGGCTATCTTGTCCAGATATCTGATCCGGATCTTTACTGATGACCCGGTGATTATAAAAATAGCTGTACCTGTAATGATTGTGGATGCTTTCCTGGAAGCTGGCCGGGCTTTCAATGTTGTATTAATTAATAATCTCCGGGGTGCGGGAGATGTTATTTTCCCTGTAATGATGGCCATGTTTAGCATGTGGTTATTCGGGGTCTTAGGTGGTTATGTCTTTGGGGTTACACTGGGTTATGGCCTGATCGGTATCTGGGTAGGGAACTTACTTGATGAATGGTTAAGGGGTATTTCCATGTACTTTAGGTGGAAAGGAAGAAAATGGACTGAAAAGTTGGTAGTTGCCAAAATAGATTAAAGGATAATATTAAAACATAGTATAAAGGCATAATTTTCCTAAAAGAAGGATAGGTGTAGCCACCTGTCCTTTTTGTTTTTATTTTACTTGACTTAACCAGGACAATATAGTATCTTTATATAAAAAGTTGAGTAAATCGGTAGGAATAATATGAATAAAGGAATTTTTAAATAGAGATAAGGAGAGATGGGAAAGATGGGAGAAAAATTATTGGAAATTAATAATCTAAAAGCAGCTGTAGAAGGAAAAGAGATCTTAAAGGGTATTAATTTGCAGGTAAAGAAAGGGGAAATCCATATAATAATGGGTCCAAATGGTGCTGGCAAGTCTACCCTGGCCAATGTAATCATGGGTGCTCCTACATATGAGATTACAGCAGGGGACCTTATCTATCAGGGTGAACAAATCAATGAGCTGGAGGTAGATAAGAGGGCCAGGAAGGGGATTTTCCTTTCCTTTCAGTATCCGGAAGAAATCCCGGGTATTAGTGTCGAGAATTTCCTCCGTACCGCCAGGGCCGCAGTTACTGGTCAAGAGCAGGGAATCTTTCAGTTCAGGAAAGTTTTGCTGGATAAGATGGCTATGCTGGACATCAAAGAGGAATATGCCAGCCGTTATCTAAATTATGGTTTTTCCGGAGGAGAAAAGAAGAAAAATGAGATTTTACAGATGGCTGTCCTGGAACCGGTCCTGGCGATACTGGATGAGACAGATTCTGGCCTTGATATAGATGCTGTCCGTATTGTAACTGAAGGAATCAAAAAACTGGCCAATGCTGATAATGCTTTCCTGATCATTACCCATTATCACAAGATACTTGATTATCTGGAGCCTGATTATATCCATATCCTGATGGATGGCAGGATAGTCAAAAGTGGTGACATATCTCTGGCTAAAGAGATAGAGGAAAATGGCTTTATGGCCTTAGAGGAGGTTTAGAATGGCTAAGGTAAAACAGGATATACAGGAGCCTGACCGCCTGATTTTTGACCAAAGGCAGGCTATTGATTATCAGAATAAAAGCTGGAAGGGTTTAAGTGCAGACCTGGTAGAAGAGATCTCCAGAAAAAAGCAGGAACCAGCCTGGATGAAGGAATTCCGCTTAAGGTCTTTAAATATATATAATTCTAAACCAATGCCCCAATGGGGACCAGATATATCAGATTTAGATCTTAATGAGATAATTACTTATATTGATCCTGATTTTAAGAAAAAAAATAGCTGGGATGAGGTACCAGAGGAAATTAAGGGTATTTTCACTGCCCTGGGTATCCCTAAGGCAGAACAGGAGTCTCTGGCCGGGGTAGGGGCCCAGTTTGATTCGGAGATTGTTTATCAGAATATGAGAAATGAGCTGGCAAAAGAGGGTGTTATCTATATGGATATGGAGACAGCCCTGCAGGAATATGAAGATATTATCAAAGAACATTTTATGAAACTGGTACCTCCGGAAGATCATAAATTTGCTGCCCTCCACGGGGCAGTCTGGTCAGGTGGTTCCTTTGTTTATGTACCAGAGGGAGTCCAGGTGGATATTCCCCTGCAGTCCTATTTCAGGTTAAATGCTCCGGGAGCAGGCCAGTTTGAACATACTTTAATCATTGTGGAAAAAGGAGCCAGCCTTCAGTTTATAGAGGGTTGTTCTGCTCCCAAGTATTCGGTCAATAACCTTCATGCCGGCTGTGTGGAATTATATGTCCGGGAAGGTGCCCGTTTAAGGTATAGCACCATCGAGAACTGGTCCAAAAACATGTACAACCTGAATACAAAAAGGGCTCTGGTGGAAAAGGACGGCCTGATTGAGTGGATTTCCGGTTCTTTCGGGTCCAGGGTATCCATGCTTTACCCTATGAGTATTTTAAAGGGGGAGGGGGCCCGGGCAGAATTTACCGGTATTTCCTTTGCCAGTTCAGGCCAGGTCCTGGATACAGGAGCAAAGATTCTTCACGCTGCCCCCTTTACAACCTCTACCATCAGTTCCAGATCTATTGCCAAAGATGGAGGAGAAGTTTTTTACCGTGGCCTGGTCAAGGTTTTACCGGAGGCTGTTAATAGTAAAGCCTCTGTCTCCTGTGAGTCTTTGATGCTGGACAGCCAGTCCAGGTCTGATACTGTACCGGTCATAGATATCAGGAATGACCAGGTGGACTTTGGCCATGAGGCTAAAGTTGGTAGAATCAGTGAAGAAGCCATCTATTATTTGATGAGCAGGGGTATCAGTGAGGAAGAGGCCAGGGCTTTGATAGTCCGGGGTTTTGTGGAGCCCATTGCCAGGGAATTTCCCCTGGAATATGCGGTGGAGTTAAATAATCTTATAAAAATAGAATTAGAAGGAACTATCGGTTAGAGGAGGGAGAAGAGGTGGGTATAATAAAAAGTCAGCCAGATTTAATGGAGAATAAGTTTCCGGAGATTATAGAGATAGATGCCAGACTGGAAGGTTTTCTAGAAAGATATGATGAAGAAATTATAAAAATCAGACCCAGTGCAGGCAAAAAACTACTGTCTCCCTTCCTGGAAGAAAAATATATAGCAGATAGGGGTAAAAGGCTGGAAAGGATCAGGGAATTTTTCGCTTCCTACCCTTTCATAAATGCAGGTTATAAGCTTGAAATTCTGCCAGGGAAAAATATTACGCAGCCTATATTTATAAACCAGGTTGCGGCCAGTAACCGGAAGAGGATTAATGAAAAAAACAGTATTATAATCGGAGAAAACAGTTCAGCAACTATTGTTTTTGATTATACTACTACAGATGAGGCAGAGATAATTCATAGTAAAGTAACTGAAATCCAGGTGGCAAATAAGGGAGAATTGAATATTATCAAAATACAAAGGGGAAACAATCATTCTCTAAGCCTTGATTATAATCGGGCAGAGGTTCATGGCAGGGGAAAGATTAACTGGTTTACAGTGGAGACAGGAAGCCTGGAGGGTATTTCCAGCTATCATACTGTCCTGAAGGGTTCCGGTAGTAGTGGTTATCTATCTTCCATATATTTTGCTGATCAGGAGAAGGACTATGATCTGAATTATACCATGGAACTTACTGGTAGCAATTCCCTGGGACAGATTGATAGTCGAGGGGTTTTAAAGGATAAGGCCAGAAAGGTTTTCCGTGGTAATCTGATTTTTAATAGGGGTGCTGTTAAGGCTGATGGTTCTGAAAAGGAAACAGTTTTATTACTTAGCCCTGAGGCCAGATCAGAGACCATTCCGGCCCTTTACTGTGGTGAAGAAGATGTCAGCGGTGAACATGCTGCCAGTGCCGGCAGGATCAGTGACCAGCAGTTGTATTATTTAATGAGCAGGGGCCTTTCTCTAAAGGAAGCCAGGAAGGTCCTGGTAGAAGCCGCCCTGAACCCCCTTATTGACAGGATACCCCTACTGTCTGTCAGGGAGACTATCAAGGATGAAATCCAGAGGAGGCTCTATAATGAATAGAGTAGCCGCAAATTATCTGGATCCTTATAGGTCCCAGGAAGGAAGCTATGGGATTGGTTTGGATAATAAAATAAATCCCTATCTTTTAAAAAAGGATTTCCCTATTTTTCAGGAAAAAGTCCAGGGGAGGGACCTGATCTATTTAGATAATGCTGCCACTACCCAGAAACCCTATCCTGTTATTGCAGCTGTAGAGAAATATAATCAGGCTTTTCATGGCAATCCCCACCGGGGTGCCCATTATTTAAGTGTAAAGGCTACAGAGTTATACGATCAGGCCCGGCAGAAGGTGCAGGAATTTATCAAGGCCAGATCAAGAAAAGAGATTATTTTTACCAGGAATACCACAGAGTCCATTAATCTGGTGGCCTATTCCTATGGGATGAATTTTATCGAAGAAAATGATGAGATTCTTTTATCAATTGCAGAACACCATAGCAATATCCTGCCCTGGCAACAGGTGGCCAGGAGCCGGCGGGCCAGGCTGAAATATATGTATCTGGATAAAGATGGCCGCTTGAGTATGGATGAAGTAAAAAGAAAGATTAGTAATAAAACTAAGTTGGTCTGCCTGACCCAGATGTCCAATGTCCTGGGTACTATTTTCCCTATCAAGGAAATTATTGACTATGCCCATGAAAGGGGAGCCCTGGTCCTGATTGACGGGGCCCAGGGCCTGCCCCATCTGGGAGTTGATGTAGGGGAACTGGATGCTGATTTCTATGTCTTTTCTGCCCACAAAATGCTGGGGCCAACAGGGATAGGTGTCCTCTATGCCAGGGAATCTCTCCTGGAAATGATGCCTCCCTTTCAAAGTGGTGGTGATATGATCGAATATGTTACTGAAGATACTGCCAGTTTTGCGCCTTTACCGGAGAAATTTGAGGCGGGAACCCCGAATGTGGAGGGAGCTGTCGGCCTGGCCGCAGCCATCGATTACTTAAATAATATTGGCCTGGATAAAATCTACCAACATGAAATAGACCTAACAGCCTATGCCCTGGAAAAGATGAAAGGGATTCCCTATCTTACTCTTTATGGACCCCTTGACCTGGAGGATAGGGGAGGGATAATTTCCTTCAATGTGGATAAGGTCCACCCCCATGATCTGGCCAGTATTGTTGACCTGGATGGTATTGCCTTAAGGGCTGGTCACCACTGTGCCCAACCCCTGCTGAACTTCCTCCAGGTGGGCGCCTCTTGCCGGATTAGCTTCTACCTCTATAACACAAAAGATGATGTAGATAAGTTGCTGGAAAGCCTGGAGAGAGCAAGGAGTTGGTTTGTCAATGGATCTTAATCAAATATATACAGAGTTGATAATGGAACACAGTTACAATGGTAAGAACAGGAGGGTCCTGGAGGAAAAAGACCGGGAGGAAAGGGGCCATAATCCCAATTGTGGGGATGATATTACCCTGCAGATTAAATTTACAGGAGGCAGGATCAGTGACCTGGCTTATACAGGTAGTGGTTGTGCTATCTCCCAGGCCTCTACCTCAATAATGATTGATTTAATAAAGGGTAAAGAAAAAGAGGAGGCCCTGGAATTGCTAGAGATCTTCCTGGAGATGATAAAGGGTACTGAACTTACAGAAGAAGAATTGGAGATGCTGGGAGATGCTGTTGTATTAAAAAACATCTCTTATATGCCTGCCAGGGTAAAATGTGCGGTACTGGCCTGGCATACTTTGAAGGGACTATTAGGAAGCTGATTTGAGTTCAAACAGCTTCCTTTTTTTATATTGTAACTTTTTTCTTTAGATCATGGAGATTTATCTAATTATTAAAAATCCTTAAGCTTAAGCAAGACTCTCTTGTGAAAAAAATAATAAAAATTTTTCTGGGTGTGATTTATATCATAGTACCTGGCATAAGGAAGCTTTATAATAAACATAGAGATAAGAAATTACATTTGCCAAAAAACTAAATAAAGTTTTTATAAATATATAAGTTTTTAAGGAGTGATGAAAGAGATGAATATGTTTTGTTATCAATGCCAGGAAACAGCAAAAGGAGAAGGTTGTACAATAAGGGGAGTTTGTGGAAAGACAGAAGATGTAGCCAATTTACAGGATTTATTAATCTATGTAATGAAAGGAATAGCTGTTTACGCAGAAGAGGCAAAAGAATTTGGAGTTCAGGATGAACGGGTAGGTCTTTTTATTACCAGGGGCTTATTCAGCACAATTACTAATGTAAGTTTTGACCCTGAAGATTTTGAAGCAAAAATTAAAGAAGCCTTTGCCCTGCGGGAAGATATTAAAAGGCAGCTATTTGAAGCTTATCAGGCTGAAAAAGGTGAAGAATATAATAAGGAATTGCCTGATGAATGTACCTGGTATAGTGAAAACAGTAATGACTCTTATGCTAAAGGAGCCTCAATCGGTATCCTTTCCATAGAAGATGAAGATATCAGATCTTTAAAAGAATTACTGACTTATGGTCTCAAAGGGATTGCTGCTTATGTTGAACATGCCTATGTACTGGAAAGAAAGAGTGAAGAAATCTTTGCCTTTATGATTGAAGCAATGGCAGCTACAGTTGATCCAGAAAAAACAGTAGAGGAATTAATCGCTCTGGTTATGAAATGTGGAGAAATTGCTGTTCAGGCCATGGCCTTACTGGATGAAGCCAATACTGGCCGTTATGGTAATCCAGAAATAACAGAGGTAAATATCGGTGTCAGGAATAACCCCGGTATTCTGATCAGTGGCCATGACCTGCGGGACCTGGAAGAACTTCTGGAACAGACAGAGGGAACCGGTGTAGATGTCTATACCCATGGAGAGATGTTACCAGCTAACTCTTATCCAGCATTTAAGAAATATGAACATTTTGTTGGTAACTATGGTAATGCCTGGTGGCAGCAGAATGTTGAATTTGAGAAATTTAATGGCCCTATCCTGATGACAACTAACTGTCTGGTACCACCAAAAGATTCCTATAAAGACAGGGTTTATACAACTGGTGTTGTTAGATTCCCTGGTTGTACCCATATAGAAGACCGTAAACCAGGAGAACAGAAGGATTTCTCTGCCCTTATTGAACATGCAAAAAACTGTAAGGCTCCTGAAGCATTAGAAGAGGGAACAATTTATGGTGGATTTGCTCATGAAGCAGTGATGGGTGTGGCTGATAAAGTTGTAGAAGCAGTTAAAGAAGGAAAGATTAACCGCTTTGTGGTAATGGCTGGTTGTGATGGGCGTCATAAAGATCGTGCCTATTACACAGAACTGGCTGAAAATTTACCTGAAGATGCAGTTATCATGACTGCCGGTTGTGCAAAATATAGATATAACAAATTAGAGCTGGGAGATATTGACGGTATACCCAGAGTCCTTGATGCTGGCCAGTGTAATGACTCCTATTCCCTGGTAGTTATCGCCCAGAAACTGGCTGAAGTCTTTGGAGTAGAAGATATTAATGAGCTACCCATCTCTTATGACCTGGCCTGGTATGAACAAAAGGCTGTAGCAGTTCTCCTGGCACTATTATACCTGGGGGTTAAAGGAATCCGTCTTGGACCCTCCTTACCGGCCTTTATATCTCCAAATGTCCTGAAGGTATTGGTAGAGAAGTTTGATATTAAGCCTATCGGTACTGTAGAAGAAGATCTGAAAGCAATTATGGCTGGTAAGTAAGAAGAGGCCTGGAATAGAGTGGAAAATATATAAGAATATATAAGATAATACAAGGATATAAGGATATATAAATATATAAGGATAAATAAAGATATATAAGAAAATATAAGATTTTATAAAAAATATAAGACTATATAATATACAAGAATATACAAGAATATANNAAGAATATACAAGAATATAAAAGAATATAAAAAAGGAGGGACCAGGGCCCTCCTTTAACTTATTTTGTGCTCCTTTAAAAGCCTCTCCCTTTCTTCTTTAATCCTATTTTTATCAATCCTCTCGTATAATATTTTAGTTTTATTAATAGGGCTGCCTGCCTCTAATTCTATATAGGACCAGCTTCCTTTTTCCAGGTTAAAAAATTCCCTGATTTGAGCAGTTGAAAAAGGTAAAAAGGGTTCCAGTAAATTAGCAAGATTAGCTATGGCCTGTAGACAGGTATAGATTGTTTTTTGGCAGCTTATCAGGTCTTCTTTGACAGTAATCCAGGGTTTCTGCTCATCATAGTATTTATTCAGACTTCTAATAAAGGAAAAGATAGTCTCCAGGCCGCTTTTAAGTTCAGCCTTTTCAATTTTACTTCCTATCTGCTGATATAATTCTTTAAGCCCTTTTTCAATTTCGGGATCTATTTCTGCTTCGGGAACTCTAGCAGCAAAATATTTTTCGGCAAAAACCAGGGTCCTATTAATGAAATTTCCATAAGCCCCAAGTAATTCTCCATTATGACTATTGATAAATTCCTCCCAGGAGAAATTACAATCCCTTTTTTCCGGTCCCTTTATTAGGAGATAATATCTGATGGAATCAGGATGATATCTCTCTAACATATAGGGAACCCAGATAGCCCAGTTATTACTTGTGGATAATTTCCTGCCTTCAATTGTTAAATACTCACTGGATATAATACTGTCTGGTAAATGTAAATTTCCAAGGCCCAACAGTAAGGCAGGCAAAATCAAAGTATGAAAGGGGATATTATCCTTACCGTGGACATAATAGGCCTTTACCTTATCTCCCCAGAATTTCTCCCAATCTTTCTTGTTTTTTATACCCCATTCCTTACTGGCAGTGTAATATCCCAGGACAGCTTCAATCCAGACGTAAATCTTCTTATTTTCATAGCCCTCAATGGGTACACTGATCCCCCAGGATAAATCCCTTGTAATGGCACGATCCTTGAGGCCCTCCTTTAAATATCTTTCAGTAAACTTAAGGGCATTATCCCTCCAATTGGATTTTCCCTGAAACATATTTCTCAATTCTTCCTCAAAGCTGGATAAGGCCAGATAAAAGTGTTCAGTTTCCTTCAGTATTGGTTCATTCCCACATAATTTGCATTTTCTTTCTTTAAGTTCTAGGGGATCTATCAGACTGGAACAGGCGTCACATTGATCACCTCTGGCCATTTCTCCACAAACCGGGCAAATACCTGTCACATAACGATCTGGCAGAAATTGCTGGCAGTCTTCACAATAAATATGTTCTATCTCTTTTTTATAAATATAGCCTTTCTCCAAAAGCTCTAAAAACAATTCCTGTACCACAGAACTATGAAAAGCCTGATCAGTCCTACTATAATAATCATAGGTAAAACCCAGTTTTTCAAAGGACTCCTTAAATTCCAGATGATACCTATCTGTAATAGCCCTTGGAGATATATTTTCCTTACTGGCCCGTAAGGCTATTGGGGTTCCATGACAATCACTGCCTGAAACATACAATACAGAGTCCCCTTTTAAGCGATAATACCTGGCTAAAACATCACCTGGTAAAAGACTGGCAATATGGCCTAAATGTAAAGAACCATTTGCATAAGGCCAGGCACCACCAATAAAAACATTCATTTTTTAACCCCTTTCTATTTATTATTTGATAATAATAAAAAAACTCCCGCCCCTAACAATTAGTTAGAGGACGAGAGTAATATTCCCGTGGTACCACCTCAATTTATTAATACCTCACGGTATTAACCTCTTCGAGTACGACATATATAATATATAGTGACATTATATATGTTTATACTCTAGCACTATAACGGGTGCAAGCTTCCGGTGTACATTACTACCATAGGGATTCACATACACAGCTCAGAGACCATTTTCAGTTAAGATTTCTTTTCCCACTCTCACCTGGCTGGGATTCTCTGTAAAAGATTTGCTTAACTTACTCTATCTCTTCATAGCTTTTGCTAAATTATATTATGTTATTTCAAGGAAGTCAAGGTTATATTGTCTAAAAATTTCCCGCAATTAACATAAGCAAACTTTGAAGTCTGTTGTAATAAAGAATAGAAAAAAGCAGGACTACAGGAAGATAACTGGAATAAATATATTAATAATAAAACGGAAAAAATAGGAGGTCAATAATATGCTAAATAAATCATCAAGATTTTTACTAGTTTTGCTAATTGTTTTATCAATATTTGTTTTTTCAGCTTGTCATATCTTAGATTATAGATATACCAAATCTAAAGGAGAAACGTCATTTACCTTCGAAGATTTATCCACACAGAATAGATATGAGATTCAGATTAAAGAAAAAGCTAATCTGGAATTTGGCTACAGTGGTTTTGAAATAAAAGAGGGTCAACTGATACTAAGAATAATTTATAAAGATGAGATTGTTTTTGAAGAATGTTTGACAAAAGATAGTCCGAAAAAGGAGGAATATAAATTGAAGAACCTTGAACCAGGAGAATATTTATTGGAATTGCAAATAGAAGAGGCGAAAGATGGTAAAATAAAGCTTTATTGGAATAGTAGTAAAATAAGCTATTGAGGATGGTTATAAATATAATATAATAAAAGAAAAAACAGGTATTTGTTTTCTGACCAATAAAAGAGATCGAAGTCAGCAGGATGGAGAAAGATAGCGCCGAGCTGAAAGCCCTTTATGAACAGGGATACAGGGAGGCGGAGGGGCAGTATAAGGAATTAATGGAATGGACTAATAATATAAGGGGGTAGCATGAAAAGAGTCTTTTTGACTGGAGCTACTGGAACAATGGGTCTGGCTGCTTTAAAGGAATTACTTAAAGTAGCTTCTTTTGAAATTATAACCCTGGTAATGGATACAAAAAGAGATAGGAAGATTATAGAACCATACCTGCAGGAAAAGAACTTAAAGGTATATTATGGGGATTTGACCAACTATGCTGATGTTTTGAAATGTGTGGCCGGAGTGGATATTGTATTGCATTGTGCTGCCCTGGTTTCTCCCCTGGCTGATCGTTATCCGGAAGCAGCCATGAAAATTAATTATGGTTCAACAGTTAATATCATTAAGGCTATAAAAGCCCAATCTGATTGGGAAAAGATCAAACTGGTCTATATTGGTACAGTTGCCCAGACCGGGGATAGAATGCCTCCTATTCATTGGGGCAGGGTAGGTGATCCCATAAAACCCAGTATACATGATTACTATGCTGTTTCAAAAGTAGCAGCAGAAAGGGCAGTGATAGAGTCTGGCTTAAAGTACTGGGTTTCCTTGAGGCAGACCGGTATAATAAGTAAGAAAATGATAGAAATAAATGATCCGATCATCTTTCACAACTGTCTAGATAATGTCCTGGAATATATTACAGATAAAGACTCTGGAGTTCTGTTGAGAAATATCTGTGGGGATTTACCGGAAGATTTCTGGTGCCATATCTATAATATTGGTGGCGGCCAGGACTGCAGGTTAAGTAGCTATGAGATGTTTAAAAACCTCTTTGAATTAATGGGGATAAAGAACCTGGAGAATGTTCTTGATTCAAAATGGTTTGCCTTGAGGAATTTTCATGGCCAGTATTTTCTGGATAGTGATAAATTAAATGATTATTTAAATTTCAGGAGCCTGGGTAAGGAATACCTATATGAACTTTATAGGAAAAAACTGGGCTGGCTATTGCCTGTAATCAGAACCATTAACAAAATACCAGCCGGTGAAAAAATAAGTGGCAGGATTTTTAAAAATAGATTTAAAAAAATACTGTATAAGGAAAGGGGCACATTAAACTGGCTACTCAATGGTAAAGAGGAGTTTATTGAGCCTTATTTTATATCTAAAGAAAAGTGGGCAGAGATTCCTTCTATAAATGAATTTAAGCCCTTTACAGACTGGGATAAAGTTATCTGGATTGATCATGGTTATGATGAGAACAAAGAAGAATCAGAACTATCTATAGAGGACCTGGAGGCAGCGGCAGAATTCAGGGGAGGACAATTGTTATCAAAGAGAATGGAAAAAGGGGATTGGCACACAAAACTGGAGTGGCAATGTGCCTTTGGCCATAAATTTAGAGCCAGTCCCAGATTAATATTGGAAGGGGGACACTGGTGTACTGTATGTGAAGGGAAAAGCTGGAACTATCATGAAATCGCAAAAAGAAGCCCCTTTTTTGCCCAGGTCTGGTATCCCTTACATGACAGAAATGAACCTTCCAGGGAGTATCCCAAGCTCCAATTATCTCTTAACCGGTAATGAAAGGGCCAGCTTAATGCCTGGCAGGAAAGGGTTAGCCGCTTCTATTTATTCAGGTGAACTGAGCAGGGACTGTAATTGATAGGGAGCTAATTATTATATAAAATAAACTTGTAATACATCATACAAGCTCTACTGGAGGATTGCAGATGAAGAAGCTTAGAAGAGAAAGTATCAGTGAACAGGTTTTTCAGTTGCTTAAAGAAAAAATTATCAAAGGGGACTGGGGACCAGGAAGCAAGATTCCTTCAGAAAACCAGTTATGTGAGCTTCTGGATGTCAGCAGGGTAAGTATCAGGGAGGCCATCCATAAAATGGTAGCCCTGGGCATACTGGAAACCCGGCATGGTGAGGGGACCTTTGTCCGGGAATCCCTGGCAGATG
>LFRS01000130.1:26461-26974 GCA_001512435.1 Halothermothrix sp. DTU029
TGGGGAGTTCTGATGGATTGTATTATCATAACAGAATCATTGAGGCCATTAAGATGAGGGATGTAACAAAGGCCCAAGAGGTGATGGCAGAACATCTGGAAAGGACCATAGCCAGGATGTCTACTCCATAGTATAATCCTGATGTATAAAAATTTATCTATCTTTTTTATATTTAAAGAAATAAGACCAGACAGGGGTGTTAATATGTTAAAAAGCCAGAAAATACGGGAAATTGGACCAGAGTTAGATGCACTTAAACTAGGAATGGACTGGACTATAGAGGACCTGGGAAAGGCACAGATTATGGTGAGCAGTACTTATGGTTATGGCCATCCAGGTAGTTTCCACCTCAATAGGCTGGTAGAGGTTGCCATGAAGAGTCTGGCCAGAGAAGGGGCTAAAGGAGCTTCCTTTTATGTCAGTGATATGTGTGATGGTATCGCCCAGGGCCATGATGGAATGAATTATTCCCTGGTTTCCCGGGAAATGATTGCCAATATGGTGGAGATCCAG
>LFRS01000130.1:27079-69894 GCA_001512435.1 Halothermothrix sp. DTU029
CAGCCTGTCCTACCTGCGGGGCCTGTCAGTTTATGGGTACTGCTTCTACCATGCAGGTAATGGCTGAGGCCCTGGGCCTTGCTTTGCCTGGTGCAGCCTTAATTCCGGCCAATACACCCTATTTAGAGGAAATGACAGAATTAGCAGCAGTTTATTTAATGCAGATGATTGAAAAGGAAATCACCGTCCGGGATATTATTACAAAAGAGGCCTTTGAAAATGCCATTGCAGTCCATGCTGCTATTGGGGGTTCCAGTAATGCCCTCTTACACTTACCGGCAATAGCCAATGAACTGGATATTGACCTGGATGCAGATTTGTTTGACAGGATTCATAGACAAGTACCCTTTCTGGTCAATACTATTCCCAGCGGGGAGTATGCAACCCAGTATTTCTGGTATTCTGGAGCAGTTCCAGAGCTAATGAAGAGGATAAAAGAACATTTACACCTGGATGTCCTGACAGTTACCGGAAAAACCCTGGGCGAGAATCTGGAGTCTCTTGCTGATTTCCCTTATTTACGGGGGATGGAGGAAAAACCGGACCAGATGCCTGAACCGGATAGGATTATTTTCCCGGTTGAGGCACCTATACAGGGGGAAGGTGCTATAGCAGTATTACGGGGTAACCTGGCACCAGATGGTGCTATTGTTAAACATTCAGCCCTACCGGCAGGGATGCGTTATCTCCTGGGTAAAGCCCGGGTCTTTGACCGGGAAGAAGATGCCATGGAGGCTGTCCTGCAGAAAGAGATAAAAGCCGGGGATATAATCATTATCCGCTATGAAGGCCCCAAAGGGTCGGGTATGCCAGAGATGTATTATACAACAGAGGCTATTGCCTCAGATCCAGACCTGGCCAGCTCCATTGCCCTCATAACTGATGGCCGTTTTTCCGGCGCTACCAGGGGGCCGGCTATAGGCCATGTTTCTCCTGAGGCCCTTGAAGGTGGGCCAATAGCCCTGGTTGAGGATAATGATCTTATTGAGATAGATATAGATAAACGTTCCTTAAATATAGTTGGTATAAAAGGTGAGAAAAAAGAGAAGGCTGAGCTTGAAGATATTCTGGCAGAACGGTTTAAAAAATGGGTAAAACCGGCTCCCAGGTATACCAGGGGTATTCTGGGCTTATACACTCAACTGGCCAGTTCAGGAATGAAGGGTGCCTATATTATGAAATATCCGGATATAGGGGAATAAATATTTTCGGGGGGGATCAGTTTGCTAAAGGGAATCATTACACCAAGTATTACTGTCTTTAACCAGGATAGAAGGATTGATTACAAAGGTAATGAAAGGCATATTAATTATTTGCTTGCTGCTGGAGTGAATGGGATACTTTTTCTAGGCAGTATCGGTGAATTCTTTGCTATGGGTCAAGAGGAGAAAAAGGATTTTATCTCTTTTGTCCTGGAGACCGTAGCTGGCAGGGTTCCTGTCTTAATCGGGACAGGCGGAACAGTAGTTGCTGAGGTAATTGAACTGAGTCAATATGCAGTAGAAAAGGGTGCCCATGGTGTTGCTGTGATAACTCCTTATTTCTTCCAGTTTAACCAGGAAACCCTGTATAATTATTATAAATTAATTGCAGAAAACCTTGCAGGGAACCTTTATCTTTATAATTTTCCTGACCGCAGTGGTGTCAATATGCCAGTAGAATTGATCTACCAATTGGCCAGGGATTTTGACAATATCAAGGGTATCAAGGATACCATGGATTCGATCAGTAATACCAGGGAAATCATTGCCAGAGTAAAGGAAGAATTGCCGGAAAAAGATTTTGCAGTCTATTCTGGTTTTGATGAGTATTTTGTGCCTAATTTACTGGCAGGTGGGGATGGATTAATCGGTGGCCTTTCCAATGTTGTACCTGGCCTTTTTGCAGAATTATATCAAGCCTATCAGGTTAAAGATTTTACTACTATTGCAGGTATCAGTAAGAAGATAAGTGTTTTGATGGAGATCTATAAGGTTTCACAGCCCTTTTTCCCGGCTATCAAGCAGGCAGCTGCTTTAATGGGTACAGGGATAGAAGCAGTCTGCAAAGAACCGGTCAAAGGATTAAATAAGAACCAGATTACCAGGATTAAAGAGATTATTAATAGAGCAGAGAACCTTTAATTGTTTTTATTAAGTAGCTTCATAAAGGAGATACAAAAAATAAATATATTTATAAGAGGTGTATGATGAGTACACATAAAATCTATAAAATGAGTTTTTCCAGAGTTTATCCCCTCTATCTTTCCAAGGCTGAGAAAAAGGGGCGTACTAAAGCAGAAGTCGATGAGATTATCCGCTGGCTTACAGGCTATAGCCAGGATGAGTTGGAAGCCCAGCTGGAAAAAGAGGTAGATTTTGAGACCTTCTTTGCAGAAGCTCCCCAATTAAATCCGGCACGGAGTTTGATTAAAGGTGTAATCTGTGGTGTCCGGGTAGAAGAGATTGAAGAAGCCCTGATGCAGAATATCCGCTATCTGGATAAGTTAGTAGATGAATTAGCCAGGGGGAAAGCCCTGGAGAAGATTTTGCGGAAAGAGTAATTAGCAGGATGATGATATAGGCTATTGGAGTATTTCCAATAGCCTTTTCCAATATCTTTTATCTTTTTAATAATTCCTCAAAATTTTAAGATAATGATTGGCTTCCCGGAGCACATGATCTGCTAAAAGAGGAGGAATAATGGATTTTATTTCACAGGCCAGTATCCCTTCAGTAGCGGCCCTCTTAAAGTTTCTGACCCTTTCTGCAGCATCCCTGCTCCTTTGTATGATTTCTCTTTCAGGTGTTCTCAGACATCTCTCAACCAGTATTGCAAATCTTTCGGCAAAATTATCAGCAGTTTCTTTTAGCCTTACTTCTGTTGGATCCAACATACAGGCGATAAATTGGGCGTGGTCTCCCATTACATGATTCCAGAAATTAAGTTCTCCACAGAGAGTCCTGCGGGGTAATCTTCTACTTTGTAGGGCTGTTAACATTTCCCGATAGTATACTGCCTCCTGGGTTACATGTAGCAGTAACTCAGGATAGAGGGTAGTATATATTTCACAACGCAGGGCAAGGGCCAGGATATTTCTCTGGTAGTTTATAACTTCTTCCAGTAGATTTAAGGATCTGGCATTTAGATTCCGGATCCCGTAATCTATGCTTTCCACATAATAGTCCTGTTTTTTAAATAAAGCCAGTTCCCTCCGGGTTATATCAGTGTTTATGCTCAATCCTGTCAACCGGGATGTTATTTCTTCTGCCCCCAGGGTATAGGGTGTTACAATATCCTTTGCCTGTAGAGCTTCCTCTGATAATTTTATCCTTTGGGCATATTCTACTGATTCTGCCAGTAGTTCTTCAAAGGCCCTTTTCAAACGATTGGCTTCTGCCTTTCTGGCAGTTTCTACTGGTTGCAAACTGCTTTCTATAAATAAGAGATGTTCTTTCATGATTCTCTGGAAAAAAAGGTTTGTTTCCAGGGATAAGCAGAGGTATTCTTCTCTTGATAGCAAGTATATCCCCCTTTCTTACTTTTATCTCAAGAAGACTTTTTACATATCTTCTATTTATATATATTAGATGAGAGTTAAAAGGTGACAGGTTTTTGCAGACTTTTATTTATTTGGACTGGCCTTATATTATTATATATATTTAAAGTGAGTATTTTCTATAACTGTTAATCCTGAACTGGTAAGGAAGGATTGGAGATTTAAAAAATGATTTTAAGTATGTTATAATAAGGATAAGCTTATCTATAAATATCAGTGGAAATAACCTGCAGGGAGGATTTGACTGGTTTTCCTCCTGTAGGTGAACAGATAATATTTTTTGGAATCTTAAAAAAATTACAAAACAGGGGATTGGATTATGAAAATAAAATTTCTTGCTTATCAGGAAAATTTATTAGAAAAGGCTATTGATAAAAAAGAAGCCAGGCTTTATGTTTTTGATAACTCTAAGAACCTCTGTAAGGCCCGGGAATATTACCGGCGGCCTTTTCTGGAAAAGGAAAGCCATTTTATTACTATGGAGGAGCTAAAAGAAAAATTGTTTCCCACTGGAAAACTGGTTTTGAAGGAAGAAAAACGGGTCCTCCTTCTTTATGAACTCATGACAGAGGAAGAGAAGAAAAGGCTGGGTATTGATTATTATTTTGATTTGATTGATTTAGCAGCTGGATTTTTCAACTTTTATAAGGAGTTAAACGAGTATCAGCTTGAGGCAATACAGGGCTTACAGGGCTGGCAGGTGGACAAGTATAGGATCTATCAGGACTTGTGGCAAAGATATTGTAGGAAAATGGAGGAACTGGGTTATACTGATAGCACCCTGGCCTTTGATTTTCAGTATTTTAATGATTTTTTCCTCCAGGATTACCAGGGCTTGACCTTTGTCAATATCATCAGTTTTACTCCCAAAGAGAAACTTTTGTTGGAAAGGCTGGAGGCAGGAGGCTATGACCTGGAACTAATTCTGCAACTGGCAGAAGAGGATTATGACCGGGAAAATTTACGGATCAGGTCTTTTACCTTGCCGGAGAATCCCCTGACAGAAATAAACTTATATTCTACTGAAGAGGATTTGTTACAGGTACTTAATTTACTCTTAATCCTGGAGAAGGAGAAAGGGGCTGAGGAAGAACCCCTCCCTATCCTGGATGCTGACTTTACCAATACTAATTATCAGAGGCTCCTGTCTCCTGATAAGATTCAGGTAGATAAGGATCCTGCTTTTACGGAAACGGGGATCTATAGGTTCCTGGAAAATCTATATAACCTATCCTTAACAGCTGATAAAAGTGGTGGTGAGCTAAAGCTGGAAATTAATGCCCTCTTAAGGGCCTCTTTTCAGAAAGAATTCCGGGCTTATTATGGACTTGATAACCTGGCTCTAAAGGAACTCCAGCAGCTAGCCAGGGATAATTATGCTTATCTTAATGAGAATATGACCAATAGTTATGGGAATTTTTTAATTAATTATAGAGGGGTTTTTGCTGACCTGAAAAGGGTCTATGGGAGTAGAAACCTGCAGGAATTTATAGCTTTCCTGGAAGAAATTGATCTGGAAAAACTGGATGAAAAGAGGTATAGGGATAATATAAGCCAGTACTTTGATGCTTTAGTGGAACTCAATTCAATTGAAGAAATGAATATTGTCAGTTCCTGGCAGAGATATTTCCCGGAAAAGGTTCCTGGTTTTTTCCGGCTGGTTTTAAATTATTTAAGATATAAGAAGCTAAAAATGGCTGGAATAAATAGTACTGATCTAAGTTATGGTAAAATCTCTCCCTTATTGTCTGCCCCTCACCTTAAGGCAGACAGGCTTTTTATCCTTAATGCTTCCAGTGGGATTATTCCCGGAGAAGGAATTGATACCTTTCTTCTGACGGAGAAGCAGAGGAAGGAAAATGGTCTGGAGACAGGGGAGATGAGGAAATTAAAGGACAGGTATTCTTTCTTCCGCCATATTTTTAGCAGCAGAAAAGCCTTTATCTTTAGCCTGAATAAGCTGGAGGAAAATATCACTTCCAGTCCCTTTGTGGAGGAGCTGGCCTTAAAATATGCCCTGGAGATCAAAGAGGCTCCCTTAAAGGCCAGGGACTATGCTGCCATAATAGGTAATCTCTTTACAGAGGGGGAAGAGACCTTAAATAAAGGCTTGCCTGAAGCTATAATTGAGGAAGACCAATTATTACTGGCAGAAAATGATTTCCCCCGGGAATTTTCCCTGGCCTATTATAAATATGGCCTTTTAAAGGATTGTTATTATAAATTTTACCTGGCCTGTCTCCACCGCCTGGAGGAAGAGATCATAGAGCTAAGTAAAGAGATCAATCCAGCCTTTCTGGGGGATCTTGTTCATGAGCTCTTTGCTGAAATTATCAGGAAAACCGGTAAAAACTTGCCTCCTGCCAGGGAGATAGTCAGGGAAACCGTAGAAGAACTATTACAGGCCTCTGCCTTGAAGATAAATAACTATTACCGGAAATATTATCAGGACATCCTTTTTCCCAAAGTGGAGGAATCTATAATTAGCTTTTTTAAAACCATCAGGACCAGGATTGGGGATGACATAAGAGAGTTGCGGACTGAATGGGTACCAGCAGGAGTGGAGGCCAATTATATCTACGAAAATGACTTAACCAGTATCTATCTCAATGGCCGTATAGACTTATATATAAGGGGTAGAGATAAGTCCTATCTTATAGATTTTAAAACCGGGACAGGCCAGCTCAAGCAGCTTGACTTTTATTCTTTACTCCTTGCCAATACAGACCTGGCAGAAAATGAAGTAGAAAAAAGTATCTATGAAGTATTTGAGGAAAGATTTGTATATGGCCGGGAGGGAACAGAAGGAGACCTGCTGGCAGAGATTAAAGAAAGAATTGAGGATTTCTTTCAGGGGGGCCAATATTCCCTCCAGTATAAGGCTTCCCTCTGTAATAGGTGTCTGTTGATAGAGATCTGTAAGGTGGTGAAGTAATGAGAAAAGTATTGAAAGCCAGTGCCGGTACAGGCAAAACCTATCGGCTATCACTGGAGTACCTTGCTGCATTACTTAATGGGGATAATTATGAGGAGATAGTTGTTATGACCTTTACCCGCAAGGCTACTGCGGAAATAAGGGAAAGGGTTTTTCAACATATTGAAGATATTTTAAGGAAGGGTGAAGACAGTAAAGTCCTGGAGAGTTTACAGGACCTCTATCCGGATCTGGACTATGATCTGGATAGGCTGGACCTTATATATAGAGAAATGCTAATCAATAAAGACAGAATCAAGATTTATACCATTGATAGTTTTATAAATAGTATTTTTAAACAGGCTATAGCTCCCTACCTGGGCCTTTATGCCTATGAGATTATTGATGAGAGTAAGAATAAAGAAATCATTGAAGAGGTCTTTAAAAAAATGCTGGATAACCCTGGGGATTTTACCCTGATGGAAAAATTCCTCCAGGATAATACAGAAAGATATATTGACCATTATCTGGCTTTAATAGAGGAGATGCTTAATAACCGTTGGAAGTTTTTATTAATAGAGCACCGGAGAAGGGAGAAACTGGAGGTAGAAAGTTTACCCTGGCTCCTGGCTCAATGCCTGGATATAGTGGAGAGTATAGCTGTTGGCAAGGGTGTAGACCTTACAGATTCTTTTTTTAAGAAGGATTTTCAGTCTTTTTTTGCTGAATATAGTAAACTGACTGGAATGGAGGAAAAGGAAGAGAAGATTCTCAAGAATTATCAAATCTTTTTCAGGACCAGTTTCTGGAATTCCAGAAAGATCACAGGCCTGGAATTTGAGGATTTGAGGGAGGCCCTGGATATAAAATATGAGGAGTTTTTAATGAATCTGGCAGCTTTTATCTATAACCAGGAAATGATCCCTTATGAAGAAGAGGTTTTTAAATTCTCCTCCAGGATTTTTAACCTCTATGATAATATCAAGTTTAAAGAGAAGCAATTTACCCATATAGATATCAGTAATTATACCTATAAGTACTTTTTTGAGGCAGACCTGGTTTTACTGGAGGGAGATACAGTCAGTGAATACTTTTTTGCACTCATCGGTGGCAGGGTAAAAGCCCTTTTTATTGATGAGTTTCAGGATACCAGTATCCTACAATGGAAGATCTTAAAACCCCTTATTGATCAGTGTGAAAAGGTAATAACTGTTGGTGATGAAAAACAATCTATCTATGGCTGGCGGGGAGGAGAGAAGGACTTATTTGCCAGGCTGGAAAAGATTCTGGCCGGGGATAAAGAATCCTTATTGACCTGTTACCGTAGCGAGAGGGAGATTGTAGGCTTTATTAATCGTTTTTTTGTAGATTTAGCAGAGGATTGGGAATATGCCCCGGTAGAATATCTGGCTGGAAAAGAAGAGGGTTATCTGGAAATTTTAATTGGTGGTGAAAGTATCAGAAGGAATACTGATACGAAAAGTTTCCAGGCTTTAAGCAAAGAAAAGCAGGAAGAAATAATAGAATTTAACCAGAAGGTAACTGTTAATCTGAAGCAGGAGATTGCCAGGAGGATAAAAAGCCTTCCTGCCTATAATAATATTGCAGTCCTGGCCCGGTCTAACCGGGAATTGGCTGATATTGCTATGGAACTGGAGAGGGAGGGAATTCCCTATCTTCTGGAAAGCAAGGATAGCCTGCTGGAACATGAAGCCATAAAACCCTTATATTATTTATTGGCTTTCCTAAATTACCGGGATTTTTTCCACTTGCTTAAATTTCTCCGCAGCGATCTTCTGGGGATTAATAACAAAACATTGCGCTATCTATTAGAAAACAGGGCAGAGATTGAAGCTTATTTCCTGGGCCAGGAGGCAGAAGTGAAATATCCTGGGCTGGAGAAATTGTTCCAGGAGATTAAAAGAATGGCAGAGCTGGACTGCCTGGAATTGAGCAACTATCTTATTGAAACTAGCGGGGTTCTGGAAAGGTATAGGGGTAACAGGGCTGCCCTCAGGAATATCCACTACTTTTTCCAACTGATGAGGGAATTCAATGAACTGGCAGAATTTATGGAATTTTTGCGGGAAAACCAGGATAGTGACCAATTAAAACAGTTACCGGTTCAGGGTGAAAACCTGGTACAGTTGATGACCATTCATAAGGCCAAAGGTCTTTCCTTTGAGACAGAGTTCTTTTACTGGAATTTATCTAGCAGGGGTGGTGGCAGGCCCCATAGGCTGGAATTATATATAGATTTTGATGATGAATATGGGAAGATAGAAAAATATCTTTTAAGTAATTCCCGCTATGAAAAACTCTTTCAATACCTGGGTATTGATTTTGCCGAAAAAAAAGCCAGAAGAGAGCTGATGGAGGAGATTAATAACCTTTATGTGGCACTGACCAGGCCGGAGAAGAATCTCTTTATCTATATTGAAGGGCCCAGGCAATTGGTTTTAGATGAAGATGGCAGATGCTGGCGGGGAAGTTCCTATGAGTTTTATGAAGAGGCCTTACTAAAGGCTGCCCAGGTAGATACCCTCTTTGACCTGGTAGAAAGGAAAGAGATAGGAAATTTATTCTCAGGCAAGGGAGAAGAGGAAGAAGAAATGGAAAAACTGGTGGACTTAAGTGCATATTTTAAAGCAAATTTCCTGGATGAAGAGAAAATAAAGGAGTTGAATTTAAGAAAAGACTATAAGTTGAGTCTGGTAAAAGAGATCAAGCGGCTGGAAGGCTTGGCCTTACATTATTATCTGGAATTTATCAGGTATAATCGGGCTGAAGAAAGGGCATATGCCGAAAAGATGGTTTTGGCCCGGTATGGTAATATTCTTGGTCCTGGCAGATTAGGGGAGTTAATCAGGAGGATTAATCTTTTTCTCCAGGAAAAAGAGGAGTATTTTGCCGGTGAATGGCAGGTTTTCAATGAATATGAACTGGAGTGGGAAGGTGAAATATACAGGATCGACCAATTACGGGTCAACCAGGAGAGGAAGGAGATCCTGATTCTGGACTATAAGAGTGGGATTACAAGGGACCAGGCTCAACTGGATAGGTATAAAGAGATAATAGAGGATTTGACCGGGGGAGAGTTTAAAATAAGGGCGGAATTTGTGGAAATATAGGATATTTATAATATTAAGAGCCATTATTATTGTTTTGATATACCCTTTCCATGGCTTTTATAATAAAGGCAATATCCTGGCTTTGCAGGGCTTCCTTAACTTCTTTTGGTGCCTCCGGGTCTTTGGCCAGTTCAAAGATATATTTTATTCCTTCATAGCCCAGGTCCATTAGTGCTTTAGTTGCAGTAGCACGGACTACTCCACTTTCATCATTAAGTCTATTGGCTATAGGTCTTGCTGCTTCTCTTATTTTCTTCTGGCCCAGGAGATTAGCAGCCTGGCTCCTGACACCCCAATCTTTATCTTCTAGAAATGAAATAACTTTATCTACTACCTCATCATCCAGATCATAATTGGCCAGTTTTTTCAGCAGGTGGATTTTTACCTCTGGATAATCAGTATCCAGGAGATTAACCAGAACCTGGTAAGCTTCATCCTCTATGTATTCCCCTATAATATCGATATAACATTTTTTTGTAACTGGATCTGCCTTGTAGACCAGGGGGATGATTTTTTTAACTGCCAGATCCCCCATACCCTTTAAGGTTTCCATGAGATTATTTAGGATTTCATGGTCTTTAGCATATCTTATATAGTCCAGGAGGGAGTAGATAACCTTTTCTGATGGCATTTTCTCTAAAGCAGCCAGTACCATCTGGATAATTTCCCGGTCCTCATCATAAAGGAAGGTAATGAGATAATCAACAGCCTGGGGAACCTGTAATTGGGCCAGAATAGAGATTCCGGCTTTGATTCCTTGCTGCCGGTTTTTCCCCTGACTGCTTAAAATTTTCCCATAGATTTCTTTCACCTGTTCTGGTTTAGAGAGGAATTCTTTAATTATAATATATTCTTTGGCATCCAGATTATCCTGTTTGGTAAAGAATTCTATAACAGGCAAATCACTTTTTATTAGTATGCCAAGGGCTTTTTCAGGATAACTATATAAGGATGCTTTTATTTTCTTAATACTTCTTTCTCCCCTAAATTGTTCACTCAAGTAATAAATAGTGATGAAAAGCAAAATAAGCCCGGTAGTTATGAAATAAAGTAAAGGATATCTCTTGATAAAAATAGCAAGAGTATATAAAAAATCATTTAGGGATTGCATAAAAAAGCCTCCTTTGAGAAAAACAAATTTTTTATTTTTATATTTCGTCATTTTCAGATAAATTCCTTTTATTTATAGGAAATGAGAAAGAGGATTTTTTAGATTAATATCTAAGTAAAATAGTAATTATTTAGTTTCTCAAAGAACTGAAATAATATAATCTAATGGTTTTTATTGTTTAAATTGAGATAATATAAATTGAGATAATACAGATTCTCAGGCCAAAAGGCAGAAAAGGTGATGATCTAATTGCAATATATCTATGAGAGAGAAGAAAAAAACTACCAGGATTTTGCCAGTGGGCGGGTTTTATATAATCAGAAAGGGGCTACTGCCTTCCCGGTCAGGTTGGCCAGCGAAGTCTTCCTGAGAAGCAAGGCCTATTTAGCAGAAAAGGGACATGATGCCCCAATTACTATCTATGATCCATTTTGTGGTGGAGCCTATTTATTAACAGTGCTGGGCTTCCTCCATGGCAAGTATTTAGCAGGATTAATTGCTTCAGATATAGATGCTAATATCTTAAGCCTGGCCAGAAGAAACCTGGCTTTATTGACGGAAGAAGGATTGGAGAAACGGATAGAGGAGATAAAAAATAATCTTCTTCTTTATGGGAAAGAGTCCCATAAAGAGGCCCTGGAGAGTGCCTTGAGGCTGAAGATATTACAGGCAGATATTAAGCAAGGCCTGCAGATTAGAAGTTTTCAGGCTGATGCAGGCAAAGTCCGGTTGCCCGATAGGGGAAAGGTGGACCTGGTTTTAACTGATCTGCCCTATGGCCAGATTACTGAATGGTCCAGTGACGGCGGAAAGGGTGGCGGTGGAAAGGGCCTGGAAGCCTTTCTGGACAACATAGGGGCTTTATTGCAGCCTAAAGCAATACTGGCGATAATTAGTGTTAAGGAGCAGAAAATAGAACATAAGAGTTATAAGAGGATTAAGCATTTTACCATTGGGAAAAGAAGGGTCAGTTTTCTGGAATTAAAGTAGGGTTATTATGGTGGATGCAAGGAGTATATTTTCAGTTGAGAGGTGTTTTTATGCCAGTCCTTTATTCTGGTCCAACAGGATCAGGTAAAACTACAAAATTGCTGGAAAAATATATAGAGGTCTGCCAAAAAGAGGGCACAGATCAGGCCCTGGTTTTTGTAAAGAGTGCTGCCAGCAGGTTAGAATGGCAGAGGAATGTAGACCTGGAGGTAATGGGTAAATTAAATGTCTTTACCTATTTTGGTTTTGTACAAAAGGAATTGACTGATTACTGGCCCTGGGTTGAGGAAAAGCTGCCTGGTGGTTTTACGACTATAGTCCCTACCTTCATGAATGTAGAGACAAGCCATTATCTGATGAGCAAATATGTAGAGAAGTATAGAAAGTTCAGGGATGTTTTTGAGTATGTTAATGCTAACTCAGCCCGGATAGCTGTCCAACTGATAGATAACCTGAATCAGGCTGCCATGAATAATCTATCCTTCAGGGAATTAAAAAGAAGGCTCCTGGCCTGGGCTGGAGATGATCGGGAGAAGATCACTGTCTTTAAGGAAGCAATTGCCATTATGGAAACCTTCCGCAAGTTTTGCCTTGATAACCGGATAATGGATTATTCCCTGACAGTGGAATTATATAATAAGTATCTATTAAAGAATGAGAAATATTTAGGAGAACTTGAAAAACGCTATACTTATCTTTTTGTAGATAATCTGGAGAAGTTTGTTCCAGCTGCCCAGAATCTTTTTTTATATTTATTAAAAAAACTTCCAGGAGTATATCTCAGCTTTAATCCAGAAGAAGGTATAAACAGGTTTTTTGGTGGGAATCCCCAACTGGCCAGAGAAGTCTTTTTTCCTCTCTGCCAGATAGAGGAACTGGAAAAATCCTATACATCCTCTCCGGCAGCCCGCCAACTGGCTAAAGCCCTCTATCAGGCTATCTTTGAAGATGCTTATTTAGAAGATAATTCTTTTATCAAAAAAGAAATCTATACAGAGTTAAGAGGAGATATGTTAAACAAGACTGGAGAAGAGGTAGTCAAATTACTGGCTGAAGGCTTGAAACCTTCTGAAATAGTCCTGGTTGCTCCCCTGGTAGATAAGGTTATGGAATTTACACTGGAACGCTATATTAGTGGACAGGGTTATTCTTTTGCCAACCTCAGCCGGACTAAACGCCTGGTGGATCTCCCTTTTTCACAGGCCCTGATTGTCCTTACCCTTTTAGCTAATCCCCAATGGAAAATGAATATAAATTATTCTTCTCTCCAACAGACCATGAGCCTTCTTCTGAAGCTGGATCCTGTTCGTAGCAGCCTCCTGGCTGAAGAGATTATTGCCAATAAACTGGCTTTACCGCCACTGGATAATATCAATTTCCGGGCCAGGATAAGTTTTGATAATTCTGCCAGATATGATTATCTCCGGGATTGGTTGCTGGAAAAGGAGGATAAGGTGCCGGAACTGGAGGAGTTTTTCCAGCTGGTTTTTGCTGAATTACTTTCCCCCTTATCCCCTACACAGGCAGATATATTAGCCTGCCGCCAGATGATTGATTCTCTTGCCAAATTCAAGAAGGTAGTAAAGAATTTTAAGGATATTCCGGAAGAAGAGCTCGGCAAGCACTTTATTGACCTCATCTATAATGGTACCCTGGCCGCTGAGGTTCTTTATAATGATACAGAGGAAGAAACCCTTATCCTTACAACCCCCTATAAGTTTCTCTTTTCCCCGGAGATAAAAAGTGTTAAATATCTCTTCCTTCTGGATATTTCCAGTGAAAACTGGTTGAGGGGTTCTACTAAAGAGTTATTTAACCCCTATATACTTTCACCCCAGTGGGGGAAAAAAAGCCACTGGGATGACACAGTGGACCAGGAATTGCGGAAAGAGCAGTTACTGGCTTATTTGCAGAGTATTTTAAGTAAAGTGACTGCCGGTATCTATCTGGCAGATAGTTATCTAAACAGCAGGGGTTGGGAGCAGGAAGGCCAGTTGTCTGGCTGGTTTCTGGCCAGATAGGCTGGCAGAAATTTGCTCTTTGCTATAATCTCTTAGATCCAATTATATAATCTGGTATATTCAATTAAGGGAGATAGACCCCTGTTCAGGAAGAGGCAGATAAGGAGGAGTGTTGGCTGATGATAAAATTACGACCAGGGCAGGAGGAAGTGGCCCAATACCGCAAAGGTTATATGGCAGTTCCTGCTGTACCTGGGGCAGGGAAAACCACTGTCATGGCTTACCTGGCTGCTGATCTGATTGCAGAAGGATATAATGGTAAGGGCAAGATTCTTATAGTTACCTACATGAATTCAGCTGTAGCTAATTTCAGGGCCAGAATAGGCGATTTTCTGGAAGCCAGGGGCTTACCCAGAAATAGGGGTTATGATGTCCGGACCTTACATTCCCTGGCTTACAGCATCTTAAAAGAAAAGCCGGAAGCCCTATTAGTAAATGATGAGTTTAATATAATTGACTCCTCTTTACGGGGCAGGTTAATCCAGCTATTAGTGGATAACTGGCTAAGGGAAAACCACAGGGTTTTTTTAAGATACTTTGATTATTCTCCTGGAGGACAGGGTTATGACCGGGCTCTGAAAAAATGGAGAGAGACTGATTTTCCTGGTTTTATCAAGGCCATGCTTTCCTGGTTTAAACTTTATGATCTGGACCCGGACAAAGTCAGGATATTGAAAAAATACTGTCAGCCTGATTCCTATCTGGATTGGGCCCTTTCAATCTATCAGGAATATGCCAAGGTATTGCGAGAAGAGGGCTTGCTGGATTTTGATGATCTGGTCAGACAGGCCCTGAATTTACTGGAGAAAGACCCTTTATTGCTGGAAAGGCTGCAAAAAAAATATACCTATGTTTTTGAGGATGAGGCCCAGGATTCCAATGAATTGCTGGCCAGGATCCTGTCTTTATTGGCCGGAGAAGGGGGAAATCTCTTACGGGTAGGAGACTCCAACCAGGCTATCATGGGTACCTTTACCAGTGCCAATCCACAAATATTCCGTAATTATTCAGCCAGTAAGGCTGTTGAAAAGTGCTCCATCCTCTATTCCAGCAGGAGCACAGTAGATATAATTAATCTGGCCAATTACCTGGTCAGGTGGTCCCGGGAGGAGCACCCCCAAAGGGAATGCAGGGATGCATTGGAGGAACAATATATTCACCCGGTAGAGGCAGGGGATCCTTTTCCTAATCCGGTAACTGATAATTATACAATTGCCAGCAAGCTTTATTCTACTTCAGAAGAGGAAATCAGAATGGTGGCCCAGCTGGCAGCACGCCATATCAAGGAACATCCGGAAAATACAGTAGCAATTCTGGTTCCTGCCAATTATATTATTGAGGAATTAGTAGTGGAATTGGAGGAACTGGGGATTAAATATGAGAGCCCTGCCTACCGGAGTGCAGAACAGTTAAAGACCATCCAGGATTTTAAACGGCTCTTAAAGTTTCTGGCAGAACCGCTGGAAAAAGATAGTTTCATTAGAGTGGTAAAGGGCTTATTTCCGGTGGAAGAACTGGAAGAGGAGGTCCAGCTAGATTTTATTGACAATATTGCTGAAGAATTCAATCTGGAAGATCTTATTTATCCCCTGGGGGGAGGGATCTTCCTGCAGGAAAAGATCAAGGAAATAATCCCCCAGGACCTGCTGGATGATTTTTCAGGAGTCCTGGAAAGACTCCGCCTCTGGCTGGATGCCAGTATCAAGCTGCCGCCAGATGAATTGATCCTCTTTATTGCCGAACAGATGGAATTGAAAGAGGAGGAATTGGCAGTAGCCCAAAATATGGCTTTACAGATCAAAAGTGAGCTGGATCAGAATCCCCAATGGAAGCTGCCGGAGATTGTGGCAGAATTGCCCCGCCTGGAGGATTCCTGGAAGGATTTTGCCGGCAAGATTTATGACCGGAAGAGTTATGAACCGGAGCCGGGACTTGTTACCCTGACTACCCTCCATAGTTCCAAGGGTCTGGAATGGGATACAGTATATATTCTTTATCTGACAGATGACAATTTTCCTTCAACTGTTTATGATAGATTCCGTTCTGATTACTATTATCTGAAAGATGAATATAGTAATCCAGTGGCAGTGGCCAGGGCCAATTTAAAACAACTCCTTTTCTCCAGTGCAGCCAGGGAGGAAATAGCTGGACTGGAAGGGGAAGGAAATAAGGGGCAAGGAGGCAAGGAAGAAGGAGTAGCTCTTAAATCTTTCGAAAAGACGGCAGGGGATTCCCGGGAAAGGGATCCCCGGAAAATAGACCCCAGAAGAGAAGCCAATCTGGAGTTTATCAAAGAAAGGTTGCGCTTACTTTATGTGGCTATAACAAGGGCCAGGAAGAACCTCCTCCTGACTGCCCATCAGGAAATAATATTTGATAATGGGGGTAGCAGGCAAGTTGAGCCAGCAGCTCCTTTCAAGGCTCTGGCTGAATTTATCAGAAAGGAGAGGGAGGCCTATGCCGGGAAAACTTGATGACCTGTTTTTTAGCCAGCTGGCTTTACTTTATTTTGAAAAATGTCCCCTGAAGTTTCGCCGCCGTTATCTGGATGGCTTATTCTGGCCCCGGGACTGGGGAGGAAATCAGGAAATGAAAGAATTGCTGGAAAAGGGGGAGCTTTTTCACCAGCTGGCCTGGCGTTATTATAGCAGGGGGGAAACCATAGATGATAAATTATTACCTGGTGAATTAAAAAGCTGGTTTGACAATTTAAGGGCTTTCCGTCCCTATAATAGTGAAGATAAATTTTATCCTGAATATGAGCTCAGGGTTAATAAAGCAGGTTTTAAAGTAGTGGCTAAATTTGATTTGCTCTATATAGATGAAAAAAGGGGCAAGGTCCTCATCTATGACTGGAAGACCAACAGGAAGCCCTTTGGGCTGGAAATCGATTACCGCTATAGCCTCCAGACAAGGGTCTATCTCTATGTCCTCCAGGAGACCCTGGATATGTTTCTGGACCAGGACCCTACAGAATTTGCACTTATTTACTGGAATCCCCGTTTTCCCCAGGAACAGAGGCTTATTCCTTATAATAAGGAGAGCTTTCTTGAAGACAAAGTCTTTTTACAGGAAAGGATTAGAGAAATAAAGAAATTGGCCTATAGTGACTTTGAAGCAGTAAATGATGACAGTATCTGCCTCTATTGTGAGTACCGGTCTATCTGTTTTAACAAAAGGCCGGTACTGGTGGAAATGGAAGAAGATGACCTGGAACTGGACCTGGATTGGGAAAGTATTGAGGAAATAGGATTTTAAATAAGTTTAGTATCTTTGAGGGGATATTATGAAGAGGGAGATTTGCTATAAAAAAGATCTAATTATACCGGAATGGCTGGAGGAGGAAGTGGGAGGAAACCGCCTTTTAGCCAGAATCCTGCTCCAGAGAGGTCTTGATACAGCAGATAAGGTAAGGGAATTTCTCCAGCCAGGTTACTACCAGGCCACAGAATTCTCTGCTTTTCCGCAGATAGAGGAAGCTCTGGCAATGGTCCTGGCTGCCCTTGAAAAGGGGGCCAGGATCTGTATCTATGGTGATTATGATGTAGATGGGGTAATCTCTACGGTTATATTGGTAGAGCTTATAAGAAAACTTGGTGGAGATGTAATCTACCATATTCCGGACCGGTTTACAGAAGGCTATGGAATGAATAAGGAGGTCATCAGGGGCCTGGCTGGAGAGGTAGATTTAATAATAACCTGTGATTGTGGTATATCCAACTATGAAGAGGTAAAACTGGCTAAAGAGCTGGGATTAAAAGTAATAATTACAGACCATCATAATTTACCTGATAGACTGCCTCCAGCAGATACTATCCTGACAGCGAAATTGCTGGACAGCCAGCACAAGGCTTATAACCTGCCAGGGGCAGGGATAGCCTATTTTCTGGCCCTGGCAATTTTAGATAAACTTGGCCGGGAGGACCTGCAGGAGGGTTTTCTGGAGTTATTGGTACTGGCCATTGTAGCTGATGTGGTTCCTTTACAGGGAGAAAATCGTTACCTCCTGCAGAAGGGCCTACCCTTATTACCTGGTACCCGGCGCTGTGGGTTAAAGGAATTATACAGAATAGCCGGGATAGATAAGCTGGATAATATTACCGAAGAAGAGATTGCCTTTGGCCTGGCCCCTTTAATTAATTCGGCAGGCAGGATAAAGAAGGCAGATCTGGCGGTGGAGTTATTCCTGACAGACGATGAGGCCAGGGCAAAGGAACTTGCCCTGGAGCTGGATGAGGCCAATAAGAGACGGAAGGAACTCCAGGAAGACCTAATTAAAGAGGCCAGAGAAATGCTTTCTCCTTACCAGGCAGGAGAAGCCATTGTCCTCTATCAGCCCCACTGGCATGAAGGAGTAATTGGCATAGCTGCCGGCAGATTGTCTGAAGACTATCAGGTTCCTGTCCTCTTAATGTGCCAGAAGGAGGGTGAGAAGATTATTACCGGTTCAGCCCGTTCTATACCAGGGGTTCATATCTATAAGGCCCTAAGGGAAACTGGTCTCTACCTGAAAAAGTATGGCGGCCATGCTGGAGCAGCAGGTTTTTCTCTGGACCTGGACCAGCTGATTAATTTCAGACGGGAGATTAAAAAGAGCTTAACTGCAGAACTGGTAAAGGTAGAAAGAAGGATTGCTGTTGATGGAGAATTGAGTCTGGATCAAATTAGCCTTGAGGATTACTATGCCTTAAGGAAACTGGCCCCTTTTGGTGAGGGTAACCCTGCCCCTAAATTTGTATCTTACTCTACAGAAGTTCTTTATAGCCGGCCTACAACAGGCAAGAGGCACCTCCGCCTCCTTCTGGCCCAGAATGGTGTTCAGTATCCGGCTATCTGGTGGTGGGCTGGGGAAAAGGAAATCCCCCCTGTAGTTGACCTGGTTTACTCTCCTGGAATTAATGATTTCCAGGGCAAAAGGGAATTACAGCTCCTTGTTGAGGAAATTATCAGCAGTACCCGGGATGCTCACCTGGAAATACCTGAAAAAAGGCCGGAAATTGTTGCAGAAAGCAGGGGCCAGGAATTAGAAATTATTGATTTGCGGGACTGGGAAGGAGAGGGAAGGGATTTTCCTGATTTTCCTGATGCTGTTTATTATTATGAAGGCCTGGAAAAAATCCAGGGGAAAGAAGTTATCAACCGTTACCAGCGTAGCTCTTTCAGGACCCTGGTCCTCCTTAGCTGTCCACCCTCCCTGGCTATCTTTAAAGAATTAATCTATGCCAACAGGCCTGCCCGGCTTGTCCTGGCCTATAATAAAGGAGACCTAAATAATGCCAGTACTTTTATCAAAAAACTCAGGAGCCTTATAAAATATGCAGCAAATAAAAAAGGGGGCCAGCTGGATCTTTATCAGATAGCAGCTAAAACTGGAGAGATGGAAGAAAGCATTGCTGCTGGCTTATCTTATCTTGCTGCCAGAGGATTAATTACTCTCAATAGTTTTAATCCTGCTTACTATATAGTCAGATTAAATCAAAAGCCCCAGGAGGATAATTATAGGGTTCAGGAAAGGAGATTATTAAACCTGCTTAGAGAGACCTTCTCTTTTAAACAGTATTTACTGGAAGTGGACCCTGAGAGTATCAAGACTATTTTTGCCAAAGTTATTTAAAGAAGGGTTTAGGAAAGATAATGAGTCTTTAATACTTATAATGACAGCCTGGCTCTGGCTTAAAATACCTGGAGGTGAAATAATGGATACAGGAAAGAAAGACTTAAGATTGTGGTATAAAGAACCGGCAAAAGATTGGAATGCAGCTCTGCCAATTGGTAATGGCAGATTGGGAGCCATGGTCTTTGGCGGAGTTTTTAAAGAAAAACTGCAGTTAAATGAAGACTCTGTCTGGTATGGTGGTCCCCGTGACCGGAATAATCCCTCAGCAGCTCAACATCTGCCCAGGATCAGGGAATTGATCTTTGCTGGCCGTTTACAGGAAGCAGAGGAGCTGGCTAAATTGGCCCTTTCCGGCATACCGGAAGGACAGAGAACTTACCAGACCCTGGGGGAAATGAATATTTTCTTTAAAGGGGAAGGGGCTGAGTATGAAAACTATTACCGGGAACTGGATTTAAACCAGGCCATGGCCAGGGTTTCCTATCACTGTAATGGAGTAAATTATGAAAGAGAGGTATTTTCTTCTGCTGTAGATGGAATAATTGTGATGAAGATAAAGGCAGACCAGGAGGGGGCCCTTTCCTTCCGCCTCAATCTAAATAGGAGTAAATGGCTGGATCAGCTGTTAGCCCTTGATTCCTCTTCCTTATTGATGAAGGGGCACTGTGGGGGAGAAGGAGGTTCAAGCTTTTCCTGTATGGTTAAAGCAGTAAATAAGGGTGGCCAGGTGGAGACTATAGGGGAAAACCTCCTTGTGAAAAATGCCGATGAGGTGGTTTTATACCTGGCGGCAGAGACTTCCTTCCGCCATAAGGATCCCCAGCTGGTCTGTGAAGATAGAATCAGAAATGCCCTGGAAAAGGGTTATCCAGCCCTAAAAGAAGATCATGTTAGAGATTATAAAGGACTTTTTGACAGGGTGGAACTGGAATTTGGGCTTGCTACAGGGGAAGACCTGTCCCTCTTGCCTACTGATTTAAGATTGGAGAGACTGCGGGAAGGGGAAGAGGATTTGCAATTAATGGCCCTATATTTCCACTTTGGCAGATATCTCTTGATCTCCAGCAGCCGGCCAGGTTCTTTACCGGCAAACCTGCAGGGACTCTGGAATGATAGTTTTGCCCCACCCTGGGATAGTAAGTATACCATCAATATTAATACCCAGATGAATTACTGGCCAGCAGAAATCTGTAATCTTTCTGAATGTCATTATCCTCTATTTGACTTGTTGGAGAGAATGCGGATAAATGGACGGAAAACAGCCCGTAAAATGTATGGCTGTAGGGGCTTTACAGCCCATCATAATACAGATATCTGGGCTGATACTGCCCCCCAGGATATCTATATACCTGCAACTTACTGGCCCCTGGGAGCTGCCTGGCTCTCCCTCCATCTCTGGGAACATTACCAATTTACCGGTGATAAAGAGTTCCTGGAAAAGGCCTATGAAACCATAAAGGAAGCTGCTGTCTTTTTCCTTGATTATCTAATTGAAGATCCGGCAACTGGTTATCTGGTGACCTGTCCTTCTGTTTCACCTGAAAATACCTATATCCTGCCTGATGGAGAAGAGGGATGCCTCTGTAAGGGAGCAGCCATGGATTTTCAGATTATAACTGAACTATTTAATGCCTGTATCAAGGCCAGTGCCATTACAGGTAAAAAAGATTATGAATTTGTTCTGGAAGTAGAGAAAAGCCTGGAAAAAATACCGGAAATAAAAATCGGTAAATATGGTCAGATTCAGGAATGGCTGGAGGATTATGAGGAAGCAGAACCAGGCCACCGCCATATCTCCCATTTGTTTGCCCTCTACCCTGGTAGTCAGATTTCTGTTAGCAAAAGCCCGGAACTGGCCAGGGCAGCCCGGAAAACCCTGGAGAGGAGACTAAAACACGGAGGAGGCCATACTGGCTGGAGCAGGGCCTGGATCATCAATCTCTGGGCCAGATTGGAGGAAGGGGAACTGGCCTATGAAAACCTCCTGGAACTTTTAAAATGCTCTACCCTCCCTAATTTATTTGATACCCATCCCCCCTTCCAGATAGACGGCAATTTTGGAGCTACTGCAGCTATAGCCGAAATGCTGGTACAGAGCCATGATGGGCTAATTACTTTACTGCCAGCCTTGCCATCTGCCTGGGCCAGTGGCAGGGTAAAAGGCCTCCGTCTCAGGGGTGGGTTTGAATTAAGCATGGAATGGAAGGACCATAGACTTGTTAAAGCCTGGCTTAAGGTAGAAGGAGATAATATCTGCCACCTTAGAACCAGGGAAAAGATTAAGGTTTATTTGCAGGACAAAGTAATAGGAGAAAGCCAGGGAGATGGAGGAGTTATTACTATAGACAGCTTGCCAGGTGAGATTTATGAAATCAGGAGCAGTGACCTCTCCGGTTCCTAAAGAGGAATTTTAATTGAAATTATTATCCTTGTACTTTTTGCTATTTTATTTAAAGGAGTTAGGAATATTGTGGAGAATAATAAAAGGTAAATTATTTCTGTGGGGTGATAAATGAAAGGGCAGTTCTGTTAGTATAAGGAAGGTAGTCTTACAACAATAACAGAGAAAGGTGGTTTAAATGGCGGAAGGAGTTAGGAGAATTTTTGTTGAGAAGAAAGCCGGATATGCCGTTGAAGCAGAGTCTTTACTGAAAGAATTCAGGGATTTTTTAGGGGTTAAAGGCCTGGAGGAAGTCCGGGTAATACATCGTTATGATATAGAGGGCATAGGAGCAGATGTTTATGAAAAGGCCAGGAATACAGTTTTTGCTGAAACCCCTGTAGATGATTTTTATGAAGAAGATTTTATTATTCCTGATAAATATCAGCTGCTGGCTATTGAATCTTTGCCAGGCCAATATGACCAAAGGGCTGATATGGCAGCCCATTGCCTGCAATTGATAAATCAAGGCCAAAAGCCAGAGTTGCGTTATGCAAAACTAATTTTGCTGGCTGGAGATATTTCCAGGCCAGAGTATCTGAAGATAAAGGAATATTGTATAAATCCCCTGGAAAGCAGGGAGGCTAATCTGGATAAGCCCCTTTCCCTAAAATTGGAGGAAGGGTATCCGGAAGAGGTAGGCAGTATTGATAATTTTACCGGGATGACTTTTAGTGAGCTGGAGTCTTTACATAATGACCTGGGTCTGGCCATGTCTATAGAAGATTTGCGTTTTGTTCAGACTTATTTCCAGGGAGAAAAGCGCAATCCGACCCTGACCGAAATCAGGGTACTGGATACTTACTGGTCAGATCACTGCCGGCACACTACTTTCCTGACCGAACTGGTGGATATTGAGATCAGGGATGGTTTCTATAGCCCTGTTTTCAAGGAAGTTTATCAGAGATATCTGGAAAGCAGGGAGGCTGTCTATAGTGACAGGAAAAAAGGGAGTAGTGAAAATGGCAGGGTAGGTGACACAGGAAAGGATACCGGTGTATCCTCCCCCCGTATTCCTGGAATTACCTTGATGGACCTGGCCACAATCGGGATGAAAGAACTAAAAAGGAAAGGATTACTGGCAGACCTGGATGAATCAGAGGAAATCAATGCCTGTAGTATCAAGATCAAGGTAGAGATAGATGGAAAGGAAGAAAACTGGCTCCTGATGTTCAAGAATGAGACCCATAACCATCCTACAGAGATGGAGCCCTTCGGTGGAGCAGCCACCTGTCTGGGTGGAGCTATTCGTGATCCCCTGTCTGGCAGGTCCTATGTTTATCAAGCCATGCGGGTAAGTGGTAGTTGGGATCCCCGTACCCCCTTTGAAGAAACTATGGAGGGGAAATTGCCGCAGCGGAAAATCAGCACAGGGGCCGCCCTGGGTTATAGCAGTTATGGGAATCAGATCGGCTTAGCTGCCGGCCAGGTAGCAGAGGTCTATCATGAAAACTTCCTGGCCAAGCGGATGGAGTGTGGGGCAGTTATAGCTGCAGCTCCGGTGGAAAATGTAGTCCGCCAGTCCCCTGTAGCAGGTGACCTGATTATTCTCCTGGGTGGCAGAACCGGCCGGGATGGCTGTGGTGGGGCCACTGGTTCTTCCCGCAAACATGATGAAAAATCCCTGGCCAGCTCTGGTGCAGAGGTACAGAAGGGTAATCCTTTAATTGAAAGGAATATTCAACGCTTATTCCGTAAGCCAGAAGTCAGTAAAATGATAAAAAAATGTAATGACTTCGGTGCTGGCGGAGTTTCTGTAGCAATAGGGGAACTGGCAGACAGCCTGGAGATAGATCTGGATGCTGTTCCTGTAAAATATCCTGGCCTTGATGGTACAGAACTGGCTATTTCTGAATCCCAGGAAAGGATGGCAGTAGTTATCGATCAGGATAACCTGGAGGCCTTCCTGGCTGCAGCCCGGGAAGAAAACCTTGAGGCTACACCTGTAGCTGTAGTTACTGATACTGGCCGGCTCCAGATGAAATGGCGGGGCCAGTTGATTGTAGATCTGGCCCGGGATTTTCTGAATAGCAATGGAGTTACCCAGGAGGCCAGTGTAACCCTTGTGTCTCCGGAGGAGGGGGACAATTATTTACAGAAAGTGCCTTATAATATAGAGGATTTAAAAAGAGCCTGGCTGGAGAACCTGTCTTCCCTGAATGTCTGCAGTCAGAGAGGTCTGGCAGAACTCTTTGACAGTACAGTTGGTGCCAATACTGTTTTCCTACCCTATGGAGGTAAGCAACAGCTGACTCCAGTAGACGGAATGGTGGCCAAGATACCTGTGCTGGAAGGGGAGGCCAATACAGCCAGTATAATGACCTATGCCTATGATCCGGAGCTTTTCATGTGGAGTCCCTTCCATGGCGGGGTTTATTCCCTTGTCCATGCAGTTGCCAAAATTGTGGCTCTTGGTGGAGATTACAAAAAGACTCGCCTTTCTCTGCAGGAATATTTCGGCAGCCCTGGCCTGGATAGGATTAAGTGGGGGAAACCCTTTACCGCTTTATTGGGAGCCTATCTGGTACAGACAGAACTGGCTATTCCCTCTATTGGTGGTAAGGATAGTATGTCTGGAACCTATAAGGATCTGGATGTTCCGCCAACTGTTATTGCCTTTGCTGTTAATACAGTTCCTGCCCATCAGGTTATATCTCCTGAATTTAAGGAAGCCGGCAGCAAGGTTATCTGGCTCAGGGTGAAAGAGGATAAATACTCCTTACCGGATTTTACAGATCTAAAGGAAAAATATGACCAGGTTTACCAGTTGATCAGAGAAGGAAAAGTCCTGGCAGCATCAGCAGTTCAATATGGTGGTCTGGCTGCCACCATCAGTAAAATGTGCTTTGGCAATAATCTGGGTTTTACCTTCAAGGAGAATATCTTCAGTGGAGATATAAAAGAGGAAGAGCTTTTCTTGCCTGAATATGGTTCTATCATACTGGAGTTAAAGGATGGAGTAGAACCAGACTCTATAGCTGGGGCTATAGTCCTGGGAGAGACCAGCAGTGAAGCAGTACTCAAAATAGGAGAAGTAGAAATAAGGCTAGAAGAAGCCCTGGAAAGTTGGATCAGGCCTCTTGATGAAGTATATCCAGCCAGGGCAGAAAAAACCCTTACTGGTTCTTCGGAACAGGTGCTAAATATAGATTATTATTCCCCGGAGGAAAGGAAAAAGGCTAAAGGCAAGCTTGCTAAACCTACAGTCTTTATTCCTGTTTTCCCAGGAACAGGGGGAGAATATGAACTGGCTCATAAATTCCAGGAAGCAGGAGCAAAAGTAGAGGAATTTGTTTTCAAAAATCTGAACAGAAGGATGCTGGAGGAATCCATAGACCTTATGGCCAGGAAAATCAATGAAGCCCAGATATTGGCCCTTCCTGGTGGTGCCAGTGCCGGAGATGAACCAGAAGGGGCAGGGAAATTTATTGCCAGCTTATTTCAATTACCTCCTCTTCAGGAAGCAGTTATGAGCTTATTGGAGGAGAGGGATGGTCTAATTCTCGGTATTGGCAATGGTTTTCAGGCCTTGATTAAGCTTGGCCTTCTACCTTACGGGGAGTTCCGGGAATTAGGGCAGGATTCCCCAACTATAAGCTACAATAAAATCGGCCGCTTTGTTTCAACAATGGTACGGACCAGGGTTGTTTCTACCTTATCTCCCTGGTTGGCCAAGGTGGAAACAGGATCTGAATTTGTCTTACCCTTTGCCAATAAGGAAGGACGTTTTCTGGCCAGTGAAGGAGTATTAAAGGAATTGATTGAAAAGGGGCAGATAGCAACTCAATATGTTGATCCTGAGGGAAATCCTACTTATGATCTTAGATATAATCCTGGTGGTTCTATACTGGCCATCGAAGGAATTAGCAGCCCGGATGGCAGGATCTTTGGTAAAATGGCCCATTCAGAGCGGATAGGAGATAATGTGGCCAGGAATATACCTGGTGAAAAAGACCAGAAAATCTTTGCGGCAGGGGTAGAATATTTTATGTAGGGAAAGAATTTCCTTATAAAGAATAATAGAATCAAAGAGGAATAAGATAGACAAGAAACCGGCATTTTTTCAATGCCGGTTTTTTAATAATCAATAAATAGTTGTTGCTGATTCTTTCTCTTCCAACAGTTTTTCCAGGGAGGCCTTCTTGATACAGGTAGAGACCACTTCCATGGCCTTTTCCAGTTCCTCTAAAGGAGGAAAGCTGGGTGCAATCCTGATATTCCTGTCCCGGGGGTCTTTGCCATAAGGGAAGGTGGCCCCGGCTGGTGTCAGAACAACACCTGCTTCTCTGGCTAATTCTACAACCTTTCTGGCACAGCCATCCAGGACATTAAGGCTGATGAAATAACCGCCCTCTGGTTTAGTCCAGGTAGCAATTCCCAGTCCCCCCAGTTCTCTCTCAAAAATATCCAGAACCAGATCAAATTTTGGCTTTAGGATCCGGGCGTGTTTTTCCATGTGTTCCAAAATCCCGTCTACTGATTTTAAGAACCTATAATGCAGTAATTGGTTGATTTTATTGGAACCAATGGTCTGGATGGATAATAATTTACTCATATAAGCAATATTATTTTTACTGGCTGCAAAGACAGCAACACCTGCACCAGCAAAGGTAATCTTGGAGGTGGAGGTAAAGATATAGGCCCGGTCTGGATTATTATATTCCTTACAGGCTGCCAGTAAATTTTTCAGGATAGGTTTTTTATCAGAAAGGTCATGGACCAGATAGGCATTATCCCAGAAAATACGGAAATCTTCAGCTGCTGTTTTCATGGCAGCAAGACGGTTAACGGTATCTTCTGAATAGACTATTCCAGTTGGGTTGCTGAATTTTGGCACACAGATTATACCCTTGATACTTTCATCAGTACTGACCAGCTCTTCAACCAGATCCATATCTGGCCCATCTTCATTTATTGGGACTGTAATCATCTCGATGCCAAAAAATTCACAAATACTGAAATGCCGGTCATAACCAGGGCTGGGGCAGAGGAATTTTACCTTATCCAGTTTTCCCCATGGAATTGCTCCTTCTGCCACACCATGAGAAAAGGCCCGGGCAAAAGTATCATAAATCATAGCCAGGCTGGAATTTTCCCCTATAATTACTTCTTCTGCTTCTACTTCCAACAAGGCGGCAAATAGTTCCCTTACTTCCTTAAGTCCTGTCAGGACACCATAATTTCTACAATCTATGCCTTCTTCAGAAATTAGAGGCTCTATATTATCAAAAAATCCTCTGGCAAGATCCAGTTGTTCTTTACAGGGTTTTCCCCTGGACATATCTAAAGCCAGTTTTTCCTTTTTATAACCTTCATACTTCTCGTCTACTGTTTTTTTGAGCTGGATAAGCTCTTTTCTGGTAAGTTCTTCGATTCTTCTCATGTTATCCCTACCTTCTTAAGTAATGTCTATTACATTATAATAATAAACTGTAAAAAAAACAAAAAAGATTGAATAAAAATACATGTATACATGTATACATTGCCATCTGGGAGGTGTTTTATAGAAAGAACAAGAGGATTTTTTATGATTATGAGGATTTTTGCTAATACTTACTTGTCTTTTTTTATTTTACCAATTCCTAATTAAATATTCTCAGCTGGAGAAGGATTTTAGGCAAGGATGAAGAAACTTTATTGAATGAAAGGAATGAAAAGGGGTATAAGCAAGTGATTAAATAAAGATGGGGTGATTTTGAGTGAAATACGGATATTTTGATAATGAAAAAAGGGAGTATGTTATTACTAGACCTGATACACCTATGTCCTGGATTAATTATTTGGGAACACCTGAATATGGTGCCTTGGTCTCAAATAATGCCAGTGGATATTCTTTTTACAGGTCTCCAGCCCTGCAACGTTTATTAAGATTTCGTTTTAATAGTATCCCTATGGATAGGCCTGGCCGTTATATTTATATCCGTGATGATCAAGATGGAGATTACTGGTCAGCCAGCTGGCAGCCTGTTGCCAAAGATTTTAATGAATATAAGACAGAATGCAGGCATGGCATGGGTTATACCAGGTTTATTTCCGAATATAGAGGGATTAAAAGCAATTACAGGGTTTTTGTACCCTTAAAAGAACCCATCGAATTCTGGGAACTGGAATTGGAAAACAGGTCCACAGAAACAAGGGAATTATCTGTTTTTTCCTTTGGAGAATTTTGTTTCTGGAATATTGAGCAGGATTTAAAGAACTTCCAGTATATCCTCTATACCTGTAGGATGGATTATACTGATGATATCATTGATTATAGCCTGCTTTTTGCCGGGGGAGAGGAACCAAAAGCTTTTATGGCTTCAACTTTACCGGTTTCGGGTTTTGATACAGACCGGGATCTCTTTATAGGTAATTACCATCATGAGGGGAATCCTGTGGCTGTTGAAAGGGGCCAGTGTTTTAATTCTATAGCCATTGGGGGTAATCCCTGTGCTGTTTTACATAATAAGCTAAGCTTGAATCCTGGAGAGAAGAAATGGCTTTTATTTATTGTCGGTATTGGGGATGCAAAGAAAGAAGGAAAGGCTTATAAGGAGAAATATAGTAAGCAAGAAGCTGTTGAAAAGGAATTCCAGGCTGTACAGGGATACTGGCAGGAGAGGATGAGTTATTACAGTTGTGAGACCCCATCTGCTGAAGTCAATACCATGGTAAATATCTGGAACCAGTACCAGTGCCATATGACCTTTAACTGGTCCCGGTCTGCTTCTTTTAATGAAGCAGGCGGCCGGGATGGTATAGGATACAGGGATACCAATCAGGATACCCTGGGTGTTGTCCACTCCATACCGGGTGAGGTAAAGGAAAAACTTATTCACCTTTTGCGGGCCCAGTTAAGTGAGGGTTATGCCATCCACAATTTCCAACCCCTTGTACTGGAACAGGGTCACCATAATAGGGTTCCCAGGGAAAAAATTTACTCTGATGATCACCTCTGGCTCCTCTTATCTCTCGGTGCCTATTTAAGGGAAACAGGAGATATGGATTTCCTTAAAGAAAGGGTACCCTATGCTGACCAGGGAGAGGGTACTGTATATGAACATCTGAAACAGGCCCTGGAATTTTCCTGGAAGCATAGGGGGCCGGAAGGGTTCCTCTATGGTATGGCTGCTGACTGGAATGACTGTATTAATTTGAAGGGAGAAGGGGAGAGTATCTGGTCTACCTTCCTCTTTTATAGGGCTCTCCAGGAGTTTCTGGAGATAGCAGCAAGAAAAGGGGCAGAAGAAGATAGGAAGCATTATGAAGAATATGCTGAAATTATCAGGGCTAATCTAGATAGTAAAGCCTGGGATGGTGAATGGTTTATCAGGGCTTACCTGGATAGTGGCAGGAAATTGGGTTCTGCAGCAAGTGAGGGATCTAAAATCTTTTTGAATACCCAGAGTTGGGCAGTTGTATCCGGTGCCTTTAAAGATGAAAAAGCTCATAAAGCCATGGAGAGTGTCAATAAATACCTGGCTACAGAGCATGGCCTCTTACTAAACTATCCGGCTTTCAGAATCTATGATGAGGAAGTAGGAGCAATTACTTCTTTCCCTGTAGGCCTTAAGGAAAATGGAGCCATCTTCTGCCATGCCAATACCTGGGCNNATTGCAGAGGCCATGTTAGGCAATGGAGACAGGGCTTTTGAATATTATCTTTCCTATTTACCGGCCAGACATAATGATATAGCTGATCAATATACCATGGAACCCTATGTTTATTGTCAATTTATAACCGGTAAGGAACACCCCTATCATTTTGGCCGGGCCAGGAATTCCTGGTTGACAGGAACTGCTGCCTGGAGCTTTGTAGCTATTTCCCAGTATATTCTTGGAGTTAGGCCTGATTATGATGGCCTGATTGTTGATCCAGTTATACCCCGGGAATGGGAATCCTATAAAATATACCGCAGGTTCAGGAATAAGGATTTTTATATTGAGGTGAAAAATCCAGATAGGGTGAGCACTGGTATAAAAGAGCTGAGAGTAAATGGGGAATTGGTGGAGGGTAATTTGATTCCATTGGAGATCATGCAGGAGGAAAACCAGGTAGACCTGGTCCTGGGTTAAGCTTAAAAAGTAATCAGAATAATGTAAAATGCAAAAAGGCTGTTTAAAACAGCCTTTTTAAGTATCCTGTATTTTTATTAAAACTTTATTTTATCTTGTTATGCTTTTAATCCATAACTTTTACTTACATCCAGGGTAAACATAATTCCCATACCGGGCTCATCGATTTTGAGCTCTTCCCTGATAGTACTTGTAATATTATCTACTATTTCATTTTTGGCCAGAATCATGACTACTTCTTTTTCTGGTTCTATAGGCATTGAGAATAAGATCTCGGTTTCGTGGATCCCTGAACCTCTGGCATTGATGATGGTACCACCTTTGGCGCCAGCACTTTTGGCAGCATCCATCACATTTTCTCCCTTACCTCTATCTACAATAGTAAAGATGGCTTTATACATGGTATTTTCATCTCCCCTGTCTTTCTTTATAATAGTTTCAGAAACACTATCCCTTGTCCCATAAACTTCGCTTACAGGGATAATAAAAGCGATACCGTGGTTAGGTTTATCAAAATGAAACTTTTCATTTAGTTTATCCAAGGCTTCATAGGCCACGGAACTTTCAGTAACCATGATGGCAATTTCTTTCCTGACATGATCCAGGGATAGAATTTCCAGGAGGCGATTATCTACAGTACCGGTACCAAGAAAAATAGTTCCTCCGGAAATTCCACTTTCCCTGGCAGTTTTTATTACTTTACTTCCTAAACCAAAGTCTACAACTGTAACGATCAGGTCAAATATTTTATTATCCTTCACCTTTTCCCAGGCTCCTTTCTCCTGATTTCTTTTTAAAGATCAGTCCCAGCACCTGTACTGTAAGCAGTGGTACTAAAGTGACCATTGCTATTATACCAAAAGCATCGACCAGGACATTGGCCCCTTCTACTGCCCCGGCAGCACCCTGGGCAAAAGATAGAATAAAGGTAGTGGCCATCAGGCCTGAAGCAACAGTACCTGCATCAAAGGCAATACCCACAAAAAGTTTTGGTGTAAAACGGGTCAAAATCAGCACAAGCAGGTAACCGGGTATAATATAATGCCAGAATTGAATCTTAGGGATGATAATCCTTAACATAGAAAGACTAATAGAGAGTCCAACACCGATAGTAAGGGCTGCCAGTACCAGGACTCTTCTTACAGAACCACTGGTAATGTCTTCAATTTGATGTGTTAATACGTGGACTGAGGGTTCAGCCAGTATAGTTAGAAAACCTATAATAAAACCAATAATCAATAGAAGCGGAGCATTATCCATCGAAGCCAACTCATATCCTACAATACTACCTACATCCAGGAAACCAGCATTTACCCCTACTAAGAGTAATATTAGTCCGATTAAAGTATAAATGAGGCCTTTTAAGATAGCTCTAAAGGCTTTTTTTTCCAGATGAAAAGATATTTTCTGAAAAACAAGAAAAATAGCCAGGATTGGCAATATAGAAAGAAAAACGTCTTTTAGAACAAGGGGTATCTGTACTATAAAAGGCCCTATAATTGAATCAGTATGGGGTAGTGTATATTCAAGTTCTGCTACATCTATACTGCTTTTCCCCAGGATACTCATTATAAGAACAGCTAGAACAGCACCTGTTGCTGTAACTCCAACTAAGCCAAAACTATCCCTTTCGGCTGCCTGTGTGTCCTTTTTCATGGCAGCTATCCCTGCAGCTATAGCAAGAAAGAAGGGGACAGTCATGGCTCCAGTAGTAGCAGCAGCAGCATCAAAGGAGATAGCCAGAAATTCAGAACTGGCAAAAATAGCAAGTATGAATATAATTCCATAGAGGATAAATAAGAGTTTATCCAGTGCTATATTGTAGACTATCCTCAAGGCAGCTATTGCTAAGAGGATTCCTATACCAAGTGCAGTTGTTAAAAGGATACTCGTTCTGGATATTTGACCGGCTGAAACAAAATCCACCTGTCCGGAAAGGACATGGAGGCCTGGTTCAGCAAGGGAAATGATAAAGCCCATAATAATACCAGCAAGCAAAATAAAGAGGAATTTATTGCTTCTGGCCAGGGTATGGCCTGTCAAATTACCGATCTGGGTAACTCCTATATCAACACCTAATAAAAATATTGGCAGGCCTAAAAGCATTAATATTACACCGAGAATAAAACGAATTAATAAGGCTTTTTCCAGAGGAATTATAGTAAAATTTAAAACCAGGACAAGTACTGCTATTGGTAGTACTACGGAGAGGCCTTCTTTAAATTTTTCCTTTATTATGTTCAAATCTACATCACTTCCTTCTCTTATAATATTATAAAATTAATTTGTTAAGTAATTAGGGTAAAATTATCCTGGCTTTGAAACAGGCAGGATGACCTCCTTATTTTTTCTTTTATAAGTACATAATACCTATATTATACTATATAAATAAGTGACTATTCAAGTATAGCGGGGATAAGGGGTATTTAGGCTTCTTTTAATTCCTGTTTTTTTAATTTATATTTGAAAACAAGGCCAAGGGTCTGTAAAGCTATTAGTGGGGTAAAGGCAACCATTGCAATAATGCCAAAACCATCTATGAGTACATTGGCCCCTTCTGTGGCCCGGGCTGCTCCCTGGGCAAAGGCCAGGATGAAGGTTGCAGTCATGGGACCAGAGGCCACCCCACCTGAATCAAAAGCAATTCCTACAAATAACTTAGGAGTATAATGGCTCATAATTATTGCTACAATATAGCCTGGCAAAAGATAGTGCCATAATTGTATAGCCGGACTTAAGATTCTCAATATAGACAGGGCTACTGCCAGCCCCACTCCAATAGATAGGGCAAAAAAAACTAATTTTCGTTTCACATAACCACTGGTAACCTCTTCAATTTGTTGAGTGAGGACATGGACAGCTGGTTCGGCCAATATTGTCAGCAAACCCACTGTGAAGGCAAAGATGAGTAAGATTGTTTTGTTTTCCATTAAAGCCAGCCTGTATCCAACAACATTACCAACTTCCATAAAGCCAGCATTTACCCCAACTAAAAATAAGACTAAACCAAGAAATGTATAGAAAAGGCCTTTTAGAATTCCCTGAAAGGCTTTCTTGTCCAGATGGAATGAAATTTTTTGAAAGGTAAGAAAGATAAATAAAAAAGGAGATAAGGCCAGGAGGATATCCCTGGTAACAAGACCTAGCTCCTTTATAAAGGGTAATAAAAGGGAACCAGTACTTGCATGATTTATATTTAATTCCCCGGAAATTTCTTTAACCCCACTAAAGCTTCCCATCAGTAAAACACCGATAATAGCCCCTGCTGAAATAATACCAACCAGGCCAAAACTGTCCTCTTCAGAGTATCTTGAATCTTTCTTCAATGCAGAGATACCAGCTGCCAGAGCCAGGACAAAGGGCACTGTTAAAGCTCCTGTAGTAGCACCAGAGGCATCAAAGGCTGTAGCCAGAAATTCTGGAGATACGAATAAAGACAAGAGAAAAATGACTAGATAAATTATGGTTAACATGATTGAAATGGAGATATTATAAAGTATCCTGATAAAACCAGTAAAGAGCAGGATCCCGATACCTATAGAAACTACCAATACAATACTAAACTTGGGGATAATTCCAGAGCTAACCAGGTCAACCTGTCCTGCAAGTATATGAAGATCAGGTTCAGCAATGGAAATAATAAAACCCAGCATAAACCCGGCAATTATAATGACCCATAATTTATTGGTCCTGGCCAGGCTTGAGCCCATGAGTTTACCAACAGGAGTAATGCCAATATCAACACCAAGCAAAAAAATCGTCAGGCCAATAATAATTAATATTGACCCAATAAGAAAAGGTATAAGCAAGGACCTTTCCAGAGGTAAGATGGTAAAGTTTAATAATAATACCAGTATAGTTATAGGTAAAACTGAAGATAATACTTCTTTAAGTTTGTTAGTAAGATTGTCCATTCAACCAAGTCCTTTCTGCGGGATCGCCAGTTTATATTATCTCTTTTAAATAGGCAAAATATGCCAAAATGACTTTTATTATTGTCCAGAAAGAAAAGCAGATCAGAAATGATTTTCTTTTACTATACTCATAATATACAGATAATAATATTGTCAGTAGGATAAGGAGCCAGAAGTCAAAGATATTTATTTTTGCCAGGAATGAATTTAAATAAAGACTGGAGCTTTCAAAAAACAAGGCCAGGTTTAAACCAATATCCAGGGAAAGATATTTAAGTTTTAGATAAGTATCCAATAAAAAACCAATACTCTTGATAATTCCTATATAGATTACAGAAGAAAAGATCTTAAAGTATTTAATAGCTTTTCCACCAAATAAGAGAGGTAAAAGGGTTAAGAAAAAGCTTAAGATAGGGTAATAAATAAGGTTTGAGAAAGCAGTAGAAAGGAATGTGGAAAAATTATGAAAAGGACTTAAGAAATAATCCAGGGCCTTATCCTTTTCTTCCTGGCTCAAATATGTATTGGTTTCCAGTTTATTTAAATGGTCCGGTATTATGAGGGTGGAAACCAGTAAATAAGAAGCTACAAAATAAATCAGGATGAGGAGGAGAAGGGGGAGGAGGCAGTTAATTTTATTATCCTTAGTCTCTCTAAAGACCTGTCCAGGTTTATAAAAAATCTTCAAAATGCTGCTGATATTAGTCATAAAGTTGATACTTCTCCTTTCTATTTGTAAATAAACCTTCTTTAAATAGAATCTAATAAATTATCTCTATAAAAAATTATATCTAATTTTATATTGAATAGCAAAAAAATTTAAACTTAATTTAATTGAAGGAATTATAATGATTTTAGAGAAGTAAATTATTAATTGTGAAAAAGTGTGGAAAAATGAATTTGTTATTCAAGGAGGTAGAGATGGACTTTAATATATTTGATCCTGAAAGTAATATATATAAAATAGCTGAATGGCTTACTAAATTAGTTTTAGCCAATTTTTTTTGGGTAATTTTTTCGCTGCTGGGCTTGGGAATTTTTGGTGTCATGCCAGCAACTGCTGCCCTTTTTGGGATAATGGATAAACTCTTAAGTGGAGAGGAGAACATAAGGATATTTAAGGAATACTGGTATTTTTATAAAAAATACTTTATCAGGGCCAATATCATCGGCCTGATACTTTTATTAATTGCTATAGTTTTATATATTGATCTGGACTATTTTAGAAACCGTGCTGGCTGGAATAATATCTTAATTAAGTATTTTATTTATCTTTTAATCTTTTTTTATCTCCTGGATTTAATTTATCTCTTTCCCCTACTTATAAAATATGAGATAAAAATCCGGTATATCATAAAAAATGCTCTCTTTTATGTCTTTTTAACCCCTCTGGAGGTCTTCCAGATAATTCTTGGTTTAGCTCTGCTGGCAATACTATTTTATTTCTTGCCCAGTTTACTACCCTTTCTTGCTATCAGTTTACCCGTATACTGGATGGCCCGGATTTCCAGGAAGAGTATCAGCAAGGTAGAAAGCAAGGTAATGGCAAATATGGGGGATAAATCATAGATTTTTACAGAAATGGAGGTGGCTTAAGATGACAGAAAGAATTCCCGAATATCTTATACAATTAAAGGATGTGAGTCGGATTTACCGAAGTGGGAGCCGTTCTGTTGAAGCATTAAAAGATATTAATTTAAAAATTCCTTCCGGAAAGCTGGTAATTATTAAAGGACCTTCTGGTTCGGGGAAAACCACTATTTTAAATATTATGGGTGGCCTGGATCAGCCTAGTAGTGGAAAGGTTTATTTCCAGGAAAAAGAATTGGGCCAATATCCGGAAAGTGAGCTAACCAGAATTAGAAGGAAAAAGATTGGTTTTATATTTCAAACCTATGGACTTATCCAGAGTTTTACAGCTTTTGAGAATGTAGAATTACCTATGCGTATAAACCATTTTTCCAGGAAAGAAAGGCGAGAAAGGGCTTATGAGTGTCTCAAAATGGTAGGCCTGGAAAAAAGGGCAGATCACCGGATCTTTGAATTAAGTGGTGGAGAGCAACAAAGGGTAGGTATAGCCAGGGCCCTGGCCAACAAACCAGACCTGATCCTGGCTGATGAACCAACCGGTGAGCTGGATCATAATACCTCTATGAAGGTAATGAAATTGTTTAAAAATTTATCTCAAGGGGGAGTAACTATCTGCATGGTTACTCATGACCCGGCAGTTATGGAGTATGGTGATCTTATTTATGAGATAATGGATGGAAGAATTATTAATGAGGAAGTGGTAGTATCATGAGAAGAGCAAAAAAATTTTTCAGTATCTTTTTATTATTATTAATAAGCATTATTTTCTTAAGTGCCTGTTCTTTGTTCCCGGAGGAAAGGGTCAGTGAAGCACCGGTGCTTAAAGATCCTCCGGCCCCGAGAATAAATGTGGTTAAGGTAGAAAGGGGATACATAGCAGAAGAAATTACTGGCCTGGCCCGGGTAGCAGCTAAAAATGAAAAATCTTTATATTTTGCCAAAAGTGGCAGGGTAAAAGAGGTGTTGGTGGATTATGGCGAATGGGTAGAAGAGGGACAGGTTCTGGCCAGACTTGAGATAGGAGATCTGGAAAATGAACTGGCTATGGCCAGGCTGGATATAGAGAAGATGGAACTGGAACTGGAAAGAATGAGATTTCTCCATGGTACCCTTGTCAGTGATTATGACCTGCGCCTAAAAGAAATAGATTACGAAAAGGCAAAACTGAGAATAGACAGGCTGGAAAGCATCCTGGATGCCTCTACCATCTATGCACCCTTTAATGGTAGAATTGCCTCCTTGTCTGTCCGGGAAACGGCAATGGTAGAAGAGTTTGCAGAAGTCATGGTCATTGCTGATCCTGGCAAGCTGGAGTTACAGATGAATGTTAACCAGAGGAATCTAAGTAGAATTGTTCCCGGTTTAAAGGCAAAAATACAGTTTGGAGAAAATAACTGGTTACCAGCAGAGGTGACCAGAGTACCATCAGCTTCGGCACAGATTGCACCAGGCCAGCCTGATTTACGGGTGCGTTTGGAGATTACTGGTCTTGAAGAGCTCCTGGCTGAGGCTAAGCTATCACCAGAACAACTCTTAAGGTATAATGCCTTATTGCCAACTTCTATAATTATTCAGGAAAGGGAAAATACCCTATTACTGCCTCCAGCAGCCATCAGGGAGTATGGTAGCAGGACCTTTGTTGTAGTCAAAGACGGAGATTATCGCCGGGAAATAGATGTCAAATTGGGAATTACTACTGATACCAAAGTAGAAATATTGGAAGGCTTGGAGGAAGGACAGGAGATCATTACCAGGTAATATCAGGAGGTGAAGATGTGGCTATTTTTACAGTATTCTGGATGGTCTTTAAACAAATCTTAAAGAATTGGCGCCTGGAAATAGTTTTACTGGCAGGTTTAGTCCTTGCTGTAGCAATCTCCTCCTGTATTCCTATCTATACTGATGGAGTATTACAGACAGTTATGTTGGAAAGATGGCAGAGGAGTAGTAGCAGTAATTATCCCCCAGGTACAATACAGATCAGTGATGAACAATGGTATGACTATCATCCTTTGTTATCTGAAAATCAGTGGCGGGATCGGGAAGAAGCCTATGAGCAATATCTCCAGCTGGATAAAATACTGCAAAAGTCAGTACCAGAGGTTTTTGGTACAGAGGTATTACATTTTTCCAAGACAGGTAGAACAGACAGAAAGCCTGTTCTACCACTGGATCCCCTGGAGGAAACCAGGAATAGGTATATGGATTTTGCCTTCTTAACTGGCCTGGAAGAAAGGGTAGACCTGGTCTCCGGGAGATGGTTTACTAATGATATCCCTCTTGCAGGAGAACCTATTGAAGTAGTTATTGATGAAAATGCCAGTTATGATTTGAATCTTAACCTGGATAAGATTTATCGTTTTCCCCTGGAAACCGGGAAGTATGAGGAAAGAAAATACCTGGATTTTAAGGTAGTGGGGATTTTCAGGGTAAAAAAAGATGATTACAATCAACCGGTCTGGGTGGAAAGGCCCCCCTTTAACAATACTTTTTTTATAGCAGAGGAAGTCTTTGAAAACTTGATTAAGAGGGATGATACCAGTCCTTACAAATATACCTGGTTCTGGAACATGGATTATGAACCTGTTCGTTATCACCAGCTGGACCATATAATTGGTAAGTTCAAAAGACTGGAAACAGAAATCAGGAATATTTCCAATACCATCAGGATTAACCAATCATCCATACTCAGCCTGGAGCCTTTAATCGAACAGGGTGCAGCCCTGAAAAAGCTCCTGCTAATTTTAAGCCTGCCGGTTTTAGGGATGATTTTTTATTACATAATACTGACAGCCAGTTTGACCATTAAGAGGAGGAGTAATGAGATTGCCTTACTTAGAAGTAGAGGGGGCAGTATCTTCCAGATAGTAGTGACTTATTTGTTGGAATGGGGCTTTCTGGGACTCTTTGCTATTTTCGCAGGGCCTCAACTGGGCCTGTTGATAGCCCGTTTAATGGGTGCTTCTGCTGGTTTTCTTGATTTTGTTTCCCGGGAGCCACTGCCGGTGATTATACCGCCAGATGCCCATTACTATATTTTCCTTACTATAGCAGCAGCCCTGGGCAGCTGTCTCTTTCTGGTAGTTCCAGCAGCTGGTGAGAGTATCGTTTCCTATAAGCAGAAAATTGCCCGGGAAAACCGGAAACCCTTTTGGCAAAGGTATTATTTAGATGTGTTTTTTCTTATCTTCAGTATTTATGGTTATAGGGAATTAAGCAAGCAGATAGTTAATTTACAGAATGGAGCCAGTGCCGGGAGCCAGCATATCCTGGATCCAATGTTGTTCCTGATCCCTGTCTTATTCCTGGCCACTGCTGGCCTCATATCTTTAAGGGTCATGCCCTGGCTAATACGGTTTTTCTCCTTTTTTGTAGAACAATTGCCGGAAGTATCTTTAACAGTTACCCTGCGGCAATTTTTCAGGAACTCCGGCCAATATTCACCTTTGATCTTTTTTATCATCATGACTGTTTCACTGGGAATTTACAGCTCATCTATTGCCCGAACCCTGGAACAGAATTTCATAGATAGTTTGATGTATGAACATGGGGCTGATGTTGTTTTGACAGAAAAATGGCATTTTGATACACCGACTTATACTGCAGAGGGTCAATTGGTCAGCAGTGATAAGGAAGTAATCTTTGAACCCCCCTTTCATATCCATAAAGAATTAAGTGGGGTTAAAAATGCAGCCCGGGTCTTGACCAGGAGAGGCAATATCAGTATAGGTGGCAGAAATCTGGCTAATGGGACCCTGATGGCTATAGATCCGGTAGATTTTGCCCATGTTAGCTGGTTCAGGGATGATTTGACAGAACAACATCTCTACTATTATCTTAATCTATTAATTGATTATGAGGATGCAGTACTGGTAAACCGGGAGTTCTTTGAGAAAAACCAGTTAAAATTAGGGGAGACAGTTTCTTTCAGGATAGGATTTAATGCTATTGACTTCTTTGTTGCTGGAGTAATAGATTACTGGCCAACCATCTATCCCTCTTCTTTTCCCTTATTGGTGGCTAATTTAGATTTTGTTCAGGCCCAGTATATAATAGAGCCTTATAATGTCTGGCTGTCTCTGGAAGAGGATGCCTCTTTACAGGCCATTGTTGATGAATTAACAGAAGAAGGGATTTATGTTACCAATATTAAGGATGTTAGAAACAGATTGGTTGAAGGCAGAAGAAACCCGGAACGGATGGGTATTTTCGGTATTTTATCCATTAGCTTTGCAGTAGCAGTCCTGATTACTGTTATGGGCTTTTTCCTCTACAATTTCCTGTCCTTGAGAAAAAGAATGCTGGAGTTTGGAGTCATGAGAGCAATTGGCTTATCTATATCCCAGTTAGTAACAATACTTTCTCTGGAACAGTTCCTGACTGTTAGTTTTGGCTTTGGCCTGGGTACTCTTTTTGGGGTGATTGTCAGCCAGATCTTTTTACCCTTCTTACAGGTCAGCCAGAATCTGGAGGGAGTTGTACCTGGCTTTAGAATCGTTATCCAGAGAAGTGATATAGGTAATATACTGATTATCCTGGGTATTTCCCTGATAATAGGTTTATTGATCCTGGCCTTTATCTTAATCAAGTTAAAGCTCCATGAAGCTATCAAACTGGGAGAGGAGGTATAGCCTTGCCTGCTACTAAGACTGGAGAAGGAGTCAGTGGTCTTTTTAAGAGGATATATAATAATATCTTTAGCCAACAGGAATTGGCTACAATAAAAGATGAATACATTATAGAATGTGAAAACCTGGTGAAAATATATAAGATTGCAGATCAAGAGGTCTTTGCCTTACAGGGCCTGGAACTGAAGATTAAGAAGGGGGAAATGGTAGGGATAATTGGTAGTAGTGGAAGTGGTAAATCCACTTTACTGAATATATTGGGTGGTCTTGATACTCCAACAGGGGGTAGGGCTTTCGTTAATGGCTGGAATATCAATAAAATGAGCTATCGGGATAAAATCCTCTATAAGCGGGATACTATTGGTTTTGTCTGGCAAAATCCCAGTAGAAACCTGGTGCCTTATCTTACTGCCCTGGAAAATGTACAATTGCCGATGATATTAAAGGGCCAGGGCCAGGATAAGGCCTGGGCCAGGGAATTGTTGGAAGCAGTAGGGCTTTCAGACTGGATAAGTCATAAACCGGCGGAAATGTCAGGAGGCCAGCAGCAGAGGGTAGCCATAGCAGTAGCCCTGGCCAACCGGCCAGCCATATTGCTGGGTGATGAGCCCACCGGCTCCCTGGATTCTAAAACAGGTGCAGAGATATTTCAGGTCTTCAAACGGGTTTCCCGGGAATATGGGACAACTGTAATTGTAGTAACCCATGACCGTAGTCTGGCTGGTGCTGTAGACAGGGCAGTGGAAATCCGGGATGGTAAAATAAGCACAGAGAGTGTCCGGAATATAGATCTGGATTATAGTAATATAGATTATACAGCTGCTGGGGATGAGACCCATAGCAAATATGTTGTGGTAGACTCTGCCGGCAGGCTGCAGATACCGGAGGAATATTTGAAAGAACTGGGCATAAAAGATAAGGCTATACTGGAAAAAGAAGATAATAAAGTACTTATAAAATCACCAGAGAATAAAAATTCTAAGTAACAGTTGAAAAAATGAATAAAAGGATATATAATATACAATATATAAAAAGTAGAGGAGGAGTTTGTTTTATGAGGAGAGGTTTGAAGTTTTGTTTGGTGGCGTTTCTTGTACTAATGATGTCAGTACTTGTCTTCGCCCAAAAGGGGCCAGTACCAGACAAGGTTTATTTTGACGTCAGAATGGACGAGAACATTGGTATTAACGACGTAGCAGCAGGAACCACTGATATTTTCTATTATGGTGTTGATGGAAATATAATTAGTGGTCTCAGTCCAGACATTTTAAGCAAGCTGGAGATTTATGATGTACCATCTGGAAGCTGGAGCCTACAGATTAACCCTTACCCAAATGTAGCACCATATACCTTTGAGAAGGATGGAAAAACTATATTTAACCCCTTTGCCATGAAGGAAGTAAGATTTGCCATGAACTTTTTAATTAACAGGCAATATATAGTTGACGAAATCCTGGGTGGTGCTGGGGGAGTAATGTATACCATGGCTACTCCGGGACAGCCAGGAACCTATAGGTACAATCTATTGGCTGCCAAGTTTGGTTTTACTCCTGAAGGTGATGAAGAAAGAGCTCTTGCAGATATCAATGCTGCCATGGAAGAAGCAGCTGCTCTGCCAGAGAACCAGGGAAGACTGAAAAAAGAAGGTCAATGGTGGACCTATGATGGCGAACCCGTAACAATAAAGTTCTATATCAGAGTTGACGATCCAAATGGTAGATTAAGAGCTGGTGAATATATCAGCCAGCAGATTGAGAAAGCAGGAATTAGAGTAGAAAGATTACTCTGGGATCGTACAAAGAGTACTCCTGTAGTTTATGGTGGAAGCCCTGAAAATTGGGAATACACCATTTATACAGAAGGTTGGGGTGCTGGTGCAACCAGACGTTTCTGGGAACATATTGTAGCCCAGATGTATGCCCCGTGGTATGGATATATGCCTGGAGGTTTCTCTGATGGCTGGAAATACGAAAATGAGGAAATCGATAGATTAACTCAAGCAGCTTATAATGGTAAATTCCTGACAGAGGAAGAATATTGGGATCTGGCTCTGAAGGGTCTGGAACTTGGCCTGGAAGATGGTATCCGTATTTACCTCTGTTATCAGAACCAATATTTTGTTGCTAACAAAGATAGATTTAATGAGCGTTTTGCCTATGGTCTTGGTGATGGCTTATCCAAGTATACTTTGGTTACTGCCGATACCAAGGACAAAGTTGTCAGAGCTACTCAGTTCTCAGCCCAAGGTAGTCTCTTCATGAGTGCCTGGGACCCTGTAGGCCCTGATGGATTTAATGATACCTATTCACGGTATATTGTAGAACCACTTTATGATGCACCAGCCTTTGAAAGTCCTGCATCTGGTATGTTTGAGTTTGCTACAGTATATCCAATTGATGTAGAGAGCAATGTAACCAGAGATGAAGAGGGCGAATTGGTTGGCCATGTTGAGGTACCAGCTAATGCTCTTATGTATGATTCAGCTACTAAAGAATGGGTTGAAGTTGGCCCAGGTAAAAAATCATTCTCTAAAGGTGTTTACGGCTTACGTGACAGCAAGTTCCACCATGGTATTCCAGTCAGCATGGTAGACTTCCTTTATGCTGATGCCTTTGCAGAAGATTGGGTTAACGAAGATTATGAAGGCGATCCTTACTACTCCAGAGCTTATGCTTCTTATGTTGGTGGAGCTAAAGTTGGCGTAGGTACTGTTTACGACTTTGAAAACAATCAGATTGCTAATTACTTTGACTTCCAGTTCCCTGCTGATGAAAACAGGGTTGCAGGTAGAGGTGCTCCTGGCTGGTCTACCAGTGCCAATGCCGGTATTGGTGTAAGCTGGGAAGTAGTTGAAGCCTTAGCC
>LFRS01000149.1:0-1949 GCA_001512435.1 Halothermothrix sp. DTU029
ATAATCATGTTAGCCTTGATCTAAAGGCTGCTTCCCAGGGAGTGGACTGGCTGGAGGAAAGGATTAGAGGGGGGGCAGATGGAGAGGAACTGGCTGATATCTTTATTTCTGCTGGTTTTGACCTCTTCTTTGACCGGAGACTAATGGATCGTTACCGCCGTCAGGGTTTATTTAAAGACAATACAGGTATCAGGAATTTAAACAGGATTTTTACAGAACAGGGGCTTGATCTGCTGGATCCGGAAGGGGATTATTCCATTCTTGCTGTTGTTCCTGCTGTCTTTTTAGTTAATAAGGAAGAATTAGGTGAACGCAGTATACCAAAAACCTGGGAGGATGTTCTTTCAGAGGAATTTGCCGGTGATGTCAGTTTACCGGTCAGTGATTTTGATCTCTTTAATGCTATTTTAATAAATATCTATAAAAAATATGGTGAAGAGGGGATAGAGAGACTGGGCAGGTCTATGTTAAAGGCCCAGCACCCGGCTCAGATGATTAAAGAGGGTGGCCGGAAAAAATCCGGTGAAGCTGCAGTGACCATAATGCCCTATTTCTTTACCAGAATGGCCAGGAGATTTCCTCATTTTGAATTTGTCTGGCCTGCCGATGGAGCCATAATCAGCCCTATTTTCATGCTGACAAAAAGGGATAGTTTCCCGGCAATCCAGCCCCTGGTGGATTTCTTTGCCTCCAGGGAAACAGGAGAAATTTTTGCCCACCAGGGATTATTCCCCAGTGTCCTGGAAGATATAGAGAATCAAGTGCCTGCAGGAGCCAGATTTATGTGGCCAGGCTGGGATTTTCTCCGCCAGGAAGATCCGGGTAAATTGATTGAAGACCTGACTGCTAAGTTCCATAAAAGTGTTAAGGAGGTAGAGTGATGAATCTAGTGACAGTTTCAGGACCACCTTCTTCAGGGAAAACTTCAGTTATTTTAAAAACCATTAAGGCCCTGGGAGAAAGGGGCATAAAAACCGGTGTGGTTAAATTTGACTGCCTTTATACAGATGATGATAAACTTTATGCCAGGGAGAATATACCGGTAAAAAAAGGACTATCTGGTTCCCTCTGCCCTGACCATTTCTTTGTCAGTAATATTGAGGAAGTAGTCCAATGGGGGAGGAAGGAAGGCCTGGATCTTCTGATTACAGAAAGTGCCGGCCTCTGTAACCGTTGTTCCCCCTATATAAAAGATATTAAGGCAGTCTGTGTTATAGATAATCTCAGTGGTATTAATACACCACGTAAAATTGGCCCTATGTTAAAGACAGCGGATATTGTAGTTATTACCAAGGGGGATATAGTTTCCCAGGCTGAGAGGGAAGTCTTTGCTTCCCGGGTCAGTGCCGTAAACCCGGAAGCAATGGTGATGCATATTAATGGTTTAACAGGCCAGGGGGCCTATGAATTTTCTACTCTCCTTTATGATGAAGAAGAGGACCTGGTGACAGTAAGGGGCAAAAGATTGCGTTTTTCCATGCCTTCGGCTATGTGTTCCTATTGTCTGGGAGAAACGGTGATTGGTGAAGAATATCAATTAGGAAATGTAAAGAAAATAAACCTGGGTGATGGAAATGATTAATAAACAGGAATTAGCGAACCTGACAATAAAGGAAATATTGGAAAAACACCCTTATACAGAATCATTTTTCAGGGAACAGCAGTTTCCCCTTGACCAGCTGGGATTAACCATAAATGAAAGATATAAGAAACTCTCTATTGAAGAAAAGGAAGACCTGGTAATAGCTGTAGGGGATTTTCTGGAACAATTAAGGCTTTTTATCAGGAATATGCAGGAATTCCTGGGACTGGCCAGGGATGAGGTGGAGTGCCTTACCTTGTTGCCAGGCAGGGACAAGGATGGCAAGAGGGAAAACTTTTCTGAGATTACCATCAGGCAAGGGGAGATTGTCTCCATCGTTGGACCAACAGGTTCAGGTAAGAGCAGG
>LFRS01000149.1:2010-2305 GCA_001512435.1 Halothermothrix sp. DTU029
TGGTAGCCCAGCTCTCCCAGAATATGAATTTTGTCATGGACCTGACTGTTGAGGAATTCCTTTATCTCCATGCCGAAAGCCGTCTGGTCGAGAATGAAAAGGAGATGGTCGAGAGGATTATCGTCCAGGCCAATGAACTGGCAGGAGAGAAATTCTCCAGGCATACACCTATTACCAGCCTGAGCGGCGGGCAGTCCCGGGCCCTGATGATTGCCGATACTGCCATACTGAGCTCATCCCCCATAATCCTCATCGACGAGATTGAGAATGCCGGGATAGACCGGGAAAAAGCACT
>LFRS01000144.1:0-4130 GCA_001512435.1 Halothermothrix sp. DTU029
GTATCCTGGTTATCAAGGATGGTAAGATAATCGAGCAGGGGAACCACAGAGAATTAATGAGGGCAAAAGGTTATTACTATAATCTTTATACAAATCAGTTTCTGGAGCAAAGTAAAGAGTTATTGCAGAGTTTGTAGTCAGGAAATAAATTGTAGAAAATGGGGGTTGCGGATAATGGCGATTAACTTAAAGCAACCCCCTTTACATTTTTCTCACTTTAAGATTAAAGTAGGTTGATAAGGTTAGAGCAATTCGATTTGTTTCAATAATTATGATTTGCTTTTTGTTTTAATTCAGTATTTTATGTAAGAAAAAATTTTATGGTTTAGCCGGTTATAAGTGTTATGGTGGTAGTTATTTAGCCTGTTATTATGGTATTATATAAATAGGGACAAAACAGGATCCCTTTATGAAGAGCCCAACAGGCGGAAACATGGAAATTACTGATAATTTATGATAAAATGTTATTATTATCATGTGGTTATTTGTTATATTGTCATTTTATAACTTTGTCATTATTTCTGGGCAGAAAAAAGAATGTAGATATACCATGAATAACTTAAAACTTAAAGGTGGTTGAATATGTCGATAAAGAGTATGTCTAAAAGACCGGAAGATACAAGGGTTGTTGTCGGAATGTCTGGAGGTGTCGATTCTTCTGTTGCAGCTCTTTTACTGAAGGAACAGGGCTATCAGGTTATTGGCGTTTTTATGAAAAATTGGGATGAAAAAGACGAAAATGGGATCTGTACAGCTACCGAGGATTATGAAGATGTAAAAAAGGTGGCTTATCAGCTTGGTATCCCTTATTATACAGTGAATTTTGAACAGGAGTATTGGGATAGGGTTTTTGAATATTTTCTGGCCGAGTTTAAAAAAGGAAGAACCCCCAATCCTGATGTGATCTGTAATAAGGAGATTAAATTTAAGTCCTTTCTGGATTATGCCATGAAGATAGATGCTGATTACCTGGCTACAGGCCATTATGCCCAGGTAGATTATCAGGATGGTTATCACCGTTTATTAAAAGGTAAAGATGATAATAAGGATCAGAGTTATTTCCTCTGTACCCTGGGCCAGGAGCAGTTGGCCAAAACCCTGTTTCCTATTGGACATCTCACCAAAGAGGAAGTAAGGGAGATAGCCAGGAAGTATGAACTGAAAACAGCAGAGAAAAAGGATAGTACCGGTATTTGTTTTATTGGGGAGCGGAATTTTAAGNNGGAGTTTTTGAGTAATTATCTTCCTGCTCAGCCAGGAGAGATGAGGACCCTTGATGATAAGGTCGTAGGCAGACATGATGGGTTGATGTATTATACCATTGGCCAGAGGAGAGGCCTGGGTCTGGGTGGCGGTATTGGTGATGGTTCTGGAAAACCCTGGTTCGTGGCAGGAAAGGATCTAAAAAGAAATATTCTCTATGTGGTCCAGGGAGAGGATCATCCTGCTTTATTTTCTGTCGGATTACGCGCTTCTGATCTGTACTGGGTAAAGGGAGAAGCGCCAGGAAGTGAGTTTTTCTGTAAGGCTAAGTTCAGATATCGACAGAAAGATCAGGAGGTTCAAGTAAAGGTTAAAGGAAATGAATGTGAAGTAATCTTTAAAGAAGCACAAAAAGCCATAACTCCTGGCCAGTTTGTCGTATTTTATCAGGACAATGAATGTCTTGGTGGGGCAGTGATAGATGAGGCGATAAACTAGACTTAGGAGGGGAGGATAATTGTCGAGCAGGATTTTAATTGTCGAAGATGAGGTACAGCTAGCCCGGCTGATGGAACTGGAGCTGGATCATGAAGGATATGCTGTTAAGGTTTCTCATAATGGACGGGAGGCCTTAGAACTGCTGAAAGAAGAGGAATTTGATCTGGTTTTACTGGATATAATGTTGCCAGAAATGGACGGAATAGAGGTCTGTGGCAGGTTAAGGAAGTTCTCTGATATACCGGTCATTATGGTGACAGCTAAAGATGCTGTTCCAGAAAAGGTAGAAGCCCTGGATACTGGAGCTGATGATTATATTACCAAACCTTTTGCCATTGAAGAATTGTTGGCCAGGATCAGGGCTTTACTGAGAAGAAAGGAAAGGGAAAAAAGAGAAGATAATAATGTCTTGCTAATTGCTGATCTGGAGATTGATACAGACAAATATAAGGTAAAAAGGGCAGACCAGGAAGTGGAACTGACCAAAAAGGAGTTTGATTTACTGGTTTACCTGGTGGAGAATCAGGGGATTGTCCTTTCCCGGGAGGATATTCTCAGTAATATCTGGGGTTATGATTATCTGGGTGAGACCAATATTGTTGATGTCTATATCCGCTATTTGAGGAGTAAAATAGATGATCCCTTTGAACAGAAATTGATAAAAACTGTCCGGGGGGTTGGTTATGTCATAAGGGATGATCAGGAATGAGGAAATTTCTAACCTGGAGAAAGACTATTTCCGGCAAGTTAACCAGTATTTATTTGCTGATGTTTATAATAGTTTTATTACTCTTAAACACAGCTGTCTATCTGGGCTTAAATTATTTTCTTAAAAATAATGCCCGTAACAGCCTGGACAAGACCATGAATTTCCTTTCCACCCGCCTCCTGCAATATAATTATTATGATACAGACTTGATGGAAGAGATCAGCCGCAGTGAAGGAAATATATATTTCAGGGTTCTTTCTACTAACAGGAATATCCGTTTTCAGTCTAACCTGTTGGAAGATGTGGAAATCCCGGTAACTCAAGGCTACCAGGAATTAAAGATTGGGGACAGGAGCTTTATCTATACTACCAGGTTTATCCTGGACCGGGGAATCTTTATTGGTTATATTCAGTTGGTCAGGGAGATGACCTCTGAATATAGTTTTCTGCGCTCCCTTCTTCTGGTTATCACAGTTACCAGTTTACTGGGGGCATTTGCTGCTATTATAACTGCCCATACTATTACTAGGAAAACCCTCCGGCCTATTATCTCTATTATGGATACAGCCAAAGAAATCAGTGGTTCTGATATTAGCAGGAGATTGGAGATCAGTGGTCCGGAAGATGAGTTAACAGAATTGACCAGAACCTTTAATTCCATGTTGGACAGATTGGAAAAGGCTTTTCAAGGGCAACGCCAATTTGTTTCTGATGCCTCCCATGAATTGAGGACTCCTATATCGGTTATACAGGGATATGCTAACCTCCTGGACCGCTGGGGCAAAGAGGAAGTAGCTGTCAGGGATGAGGCTATTGAGGCAATAAAGAAGGAAGCAGCAAATATGAAGACCCTGGTGGAAAGCCTTTTGTTTCTGGCCCGGGGTGATGGCAATAAGATCAGTATTAATAAAAGCCAGTTCTATCTTGATGAATTGATAGAAGAAGTGGTTCAGGAGACCCTTTTAATTACAGACAAATTAAAGGTCTCTACTACAGGGTTGGAAAAAATGCTGATCAATGCTGACAGGGAATTAATCAAGCAGATGTTGCGGATTTTTATAGATAATGGTATTAAGTATACCCCGGCGGGGGGCGAATTGAGAATAGGCCTTGCCAGAGAAGATAATTGGGCTCTTTTAACAATGGAAGATACGGGTATTGGTATACCGGAAGAAGCCCTCCCCCATATCTTTGAACGCTTTTATCGGGTAGATAAATCCCGTTCAGAAAAGAAAGGAGCCGGCTTAGGTTTAGCTATAGCCAGGTGGATTATAGAAAAACACCATGGCCAGGTGGAGATCTTCAGTAGTCCGGGCCATGGGACCAGGGTACTTGTAAGACTACCCTTTGCAGGGTTCCAGCAATAAAAAATATAGACCTATAAAACCCGAAAGGGCCAACAAGATTGTTGGCCCTTTATACAAAAAAAGGAGGATAAAATGAAAAAGTTTATATTATCCCCTTATAGACAGTAATATGATTTAGTTTTATATCTACTGCACCTTTCTTATATCATTATGTTCTTATAAGGGGTTAATTAAATGATAGCATAGTTTTTTGTCTTTGTAAAGGGGAAAAAAGAAATTTTTTATATTTTTTTAGATAATTTTAGATAAATAACCTAATAATTTTAAATAAATAATCTAAGGTCTGAGTCAAGGGCATTTTTCAGGTAATCTTCTGCTGTTATTATCTCTACTTCAGGTAAGAATTCTTCTTT
>LFRS01000144.1:4150-4940 GCA_001512435.1 Halothermothrix sp. DTU029
TTCATCCTGGAAAGAGGTAGTTCTTCAGCTCCCTTAGGTGTCATTATTGTAAATAATTTTTCCAGGTCACTTTTTCCTTCCAGGCTTATTTTTTCCGGGTCTCTCAATAAACACAAACCCCAGAAAGCACAAAAGACAGTAGCCTCCATACCCAAACTACAGGCGGTATTGGCCAGGATCAAGGCTACCAGGGCTTTATCATATTCACCACTGAAAAGGAGAATATTGATTTTTTTGCCTTTTGCTTCAGTCATCTTTGGTCCCCTTTATTTGGTTTTAATTTTCTTCCTTTGTTTTTTTTATTATATTTATAGATTTTACCTTATTTCCCGGATTATACCCTTATAGCCTTTCTTATTATTCATTTTTTTGCTATTGTGTCCAGTGCTTCCAGGAGATAATCTACTTCTTCTTTCTGGTTATACATGGCAAAGCTTATTCTGACCAGCCCCGGGTGTAGGGCCCGGGGATTCTTTATATGTCTTTTTATTTCCCTGGCTGGAACCTGGAGTAGTTTTTGAATATAGGGTTGGGCACAAAAGCAACCATTGCGTACAGCAATACCATATTTTGTGGCCAGTATCTCAGCTGTGTCTTCGTGACTTAAATTGTCCAGCTGGAAGGGGATGATGGCAACCCTCTTATCAACTGAAAGATCAGTGTATAATTTAATGCCTGGAATCTCCTTTAAATACTTAAGGGTATATTGGGTCAGCTCCCGTTCATAGGCAGCAATCCTTTCCATACCGATTTCCTGGAGTTTTTTGATGGCTTCCGCCAGGGCAATAAC
>LFRS01000144.1:5096-8021 GCA_001512435.1 Halothermothrix sp. DTU029
TCAAGGGATTAATATAGCCGGTGACATTGGAAGCCCCTGTTACTGTAACCAGTTTTACTTGTCCCTGGTACTGGATCAGTTTTCCTTCCAGATCTTCCAGGGATAAAAGGCCGGCCTGGTTAACTGCTATATAGTCAAGAGTAAATTTATCCCGCCAGGGCAGATCATTGGAGTGGTGCTCCATTTCAGTAGACAAGATAACGCATTTTTCCTTTTCTTCCTGACAGAGGCGGTGGGAGAGTTTATTTATAGCTTCTGTAGTATTATTTACATAAATAACGATATCTTTTTCTGGGGAGGCATTGACAAAGCTTGTTATAAGCTGGCGGGAATCCTCGTATAATTTCGTAGAGAGAAGGGATTTATAGCCCTTGCCCCTATGTATGGATGAATACCAGGGGGCAAAATTATTAATAGAATCCATAACTACTTTCAAAGGTGGTGTAGTTGCTGCATTATCAAAATTTATGTATTTAACCAATTTATTGTTTAATAGGGGGACCAGGGTTTCTGTTCCCAGGATTAAATCCCTGAAGGGAGATTTTGCTTTCATTATTAATCACCTCTTTTTTTATATTATTCTTAAGGATTTATCTTTGTTCAGAAAAGCAAGATTTTTGTAGTTTCCTTTATGTTTGACACTGTATTTTAGCCGTGTTATAATTTTGATAACTATTTAAAAAGTAAAGCAAGGAAGGTGTATTTATGGAGAAGGCGAGAAGTGGAGTAAAGTGTGGTAGCCTGGTGTTCTTGCTGGTTTTTCTAATGCTGATCAGTTCTGTGGTACTGGCTGACACAAAAGTGAGGATTGCCATCACCCAGATTGTAGAACATCCGGCTCTGGATGAAGCCAGAAGGGGCTTTATTGAGGTACTGGCAGAGAATGGTTATGTTGAAGGGGAGAATGTAGTATATGATATCCAGAATGCCCAGGGAGAGGTAGCCAATGCAAATACCATAGCTCAGAAGTTTGCCCTGGATAGACCAGATTTGATTCTGGCAATTTCAACTCCTTCGGCTGCAGCGGTTGCCAATGCTGTTAAGGATATTCCTATTTTAATTACTGCAGTAACAGATCCAGTAGATGCCGGCCTGGTAGAGAGTGCCGAAAGACCTGGTAACAATGTTACTGGTACCAATGACATGAATCCTATTAAGGAACAGTTTGAGTTAATTTTACAGCTGGCAGCAAATGTGAAGACTGTTGGAATTATCTTTAATCCCGGTGAGAGCAACTCTGTAGTACAGGTAGAAGTAGCTAAAGCAGTTGCTGCTGAAATGGGGTTAAAAATAGTTGAAGCCAGTGTTTCTACTTCAACAGATGTATTGATTGCTGCTAATTCTCTGGTTGGGCGGGTAGATGCAATCTATATTCCTACCGATAATACAGTTGTTTCAACCATTGAATCTGTAATTATGGTTGCCGAAGATAATAAGATACCGGTAATAGCTGGTGAAGAGAATTCCGTAGTCCGTGGTGCTATTGGTACTCTTGGAATAAATTATTACCGCCTGGGGCGGCAGACTGGAGAGATGGCTCTCAGGATCCTGAATGGTGAGGCAAGGCCGGAGGATATGCCTATCGAAAGCCAGAAGGATTACCGCCTTGTCCTTAATATAGATGCGGCGAAGGCTATGGGAGTAGTAATTCCAGAGGAGCTTTTAAATAATGCTGATGAAATTTATACTAACAATTAAATATGTATTGACAGTTAGAGAGTATAAATTTATACGAAAATTAACATATTAATGAGTTATGGATAGGAAAAGGCCCCACCCGCAGGGGTGGGGNNATAGCCTTTGCTTTGCTGGCTCTGGGCGTATACCTGACTTTCCGGATTCTGGATTTTGCGGATCTTACAGTAGAAGGAAGCTTTCCTTTAGGAGCAGCCGTAGTAGCAAAGTTAATCGTAGCAGGTTACAATCCTTTTCTGGCAACCATTATAGCTTTTATTGCTGGAGCCATTGCCGGAATGATTACCGGAATCATTAATACCAAGTTGAAGATTGCCGGTTTATTGGCTGGAATTTTAACAATGACTTCATTATATTCGATTAATTTAAGGATAATGGGGAGATCATTGATTCCTCTTTTCAGGGAGAGGAAGATCTTTGATGCATTTGAGTGGTTATTTGGTTCTAATTATGTAGTATTATTAACCCTTATATTGATAGTTTTGATAATAAAAATTTTGCTGGACTATTTCCTGCATACTGAACTGGGTATGGCCCTCAGGGCGACAGGGGATAATCCAGTGATGATAGAGACTCTGGGAGTAAATACAGACCTGATCAAGATATTGGGCCTGGCCCTTGCCAATGGCCTGGTTGCCCTTTCCGGTGCCCTTATGGCCCAGTATTATTCTTCCGCCAATGCCCAGATGGGCATGGGGATGATTGTTGTGGGCCTGGCCTCAGTAATTATCGGCGAGGTTTTCGTCCGGACCAGTAAAATACCTTTTGCTACCTTTGGGGTCATCCTCGGTTCGGTCATCTACCGTTTTGCCATAGCCATTTCACTGCGTCTCGGCTTTGATGCAACGGACCTGAAGATAGTTACTGCTGCCCTGGTCATACTGGCATTGGGAGCACCCTCACTACGGAAATTTATGATTCAGGATGAGTTTGCGGAGCGCCTGCTGGAGGAGGGTGAGTACAATGCTTAAGATGGAGAGTGTCCATAAGGTATTTAACTATGGAAAGGTCAATGAGAACCATGCCTTAAATGGTATTGATCTGGAGTTAAAGGACGGCGATTTCGTAACCATTATCGGCAGTAACGGGGCCGGAAAGTCTACTGTTTTGAACCTGGTGGCCGGCACCTATTTACCGGATTATGGAAAGATTACCATAAATGGTATTGATGTCAGCAACTGGCCTTCCCATAAAAGGGCCCCCTTTGTGGGCAGGGTTTTCCAGGACCCC
>LFRS01000144.1:8063-8395 GCA_001512435.1 Halothermothrix sp. DTU029
TTGAAATTAGGTATTAGCAAGAACAGGCGGGATGAATTCAGGGAGCTTTTGAGCTGGCTGGATCTCGGCCTTGAGGACAGGCTGGATGACCAGGTGAAACTGCTTTCCGGCGGCCAGCGCCAGGCCTTGACCCTGCTGATGGCTACCCTGGGGAAACCGGAGATTTTGCTCCTTGATGAGCATACTGCGGCACTGGACCCGAAGACCGCAGAGCAGATAATCGAGCTTACCCGGCGGATTGTCGAGAAGAATAAGCTTACGGTTTTGATGGTGACCCATAATATGAAAATGGCCCTGGAGATGGGCAACCGGACCATCATGATGGATAAGGG
>LFRS01000059.1:0-5199 GCA_001512435.1 Halothermothrix sp. DTU029
GACCATAAACCCGCCAGGGAGTTGGTGCACCTTCTGCCCCCAGATGGGCATATTTTTTAGCCATAAAACGTTCTCCTCTGGCATTTACCTGGGTCGCACCAAAGCCCAGAGCCAGGGTCCCTGTTGGAGCAATCACATCCTTTGTCCTTAAGGCTATAAAACGCATCTCAAATGAGGTCATCTCTGCCCCGGCCCTGATTCCCATGGCATAACCGGCTCCTGTATTAAAGGGTGGATACCACATCTTATGGTGGGCAGAACCCTGGTTATTGGGCCGATAGATACCGGCAGCTCCACCGGTAGCAACTATGACCGCCCTGGCCTGGATCAGGTAAAAGACCCCCTTCCTGATATTGAAACCTATTGCCCCCTTAACCTGATTGTCTTCTACCAGAAGATCGGTTACCAGAACCCGGTTAAGCACCCTGGCTCCTGCTTCCAGGGCCTTATTGGCTATGATGGGTTTTAACCTCTCCCCACTGATTTTGATATTCCATCTACCCCGGGCCAGATAATTCCCCTCTCTATCCTTCATAATCGGCAGGCCCCAGCTTTCCACTTCCTCTACAACCTCATTGAGCCTCCTGGCCATGGATAAGACCAGGTCTTCCCTGATTAAACCCATGGCATCTGCCCTGACATACCTGACAAAACTTTCCGGGCTTTCTCCAGGATTTATGTAGGCATTGATGGCATTCATCCCTGCCGCCAGACAACCACTACGCTCAATATGAGCCTTCTCCAAAATCAATACATCCAGGTCTGCTGCCTTTTCCCTGGCCTTTACAGCCGAAAAACAGCCTGCAGTCCCACCTCCAATAATCAGGAGGTTTGTCTCCAATATCTCTACCTTAAAATTACCCATTTCTAATAACCCTCCAATATACTCTCTTTTCTATACCCTTATATAATATGAAAAAACCCCTGCTCCTGTGCAGGGGAAAAGCTGGAAGGCTATTAATTATTAAAATTTCATCTTATATTCCAGGGGTGTACAACCCTCAAATTCCTTGAATTTTATTATAAAATAATCGGAATTTCCATAACCAACCCTTTCGGCTATCTGGTAGATGTGGAGGTCTGTCCTTCTTAATAGCTCCTTTGCCTTCTCTATCCTGATTTCATTCAAATAACGGGAAAAACTGGACCCGGTTTCCTTCTTGAATAATTGGCCCAGGTAGGCAGTATTGATATAAAACTTCTCTGCCAGGTCTTTTAGCCTTAAATTTTCACCATAATTATCATTAATATAGAGCAATACCTTGTTGATCAGGCCACAGTTTTTCTTCAATTCCTCAATATAATTCATGCTATCAGCAACAAAGTCCAACAGTTCCTTTTTCAGTTCACTTATATCCATACTGCTAATAGTAGTCTTAAAGAAACTGTAATCCTTGATTATATTATCTATACTACCCCCCATATTATTAAGGATAGTGGATAATTTGATGATAAAATTATCCAGGTGGATCTTAATGATCCGGGGATGCAGGCTGACTTCATTAAAATAGGCAATTATCTCTTCAACGATTTCTCCAGCCTCATTGCTATTCTGTTCTATGACAGCAATTAAATTATCAAATTCCTTGATTTCTGTAAACTTCTCACAGAGCTTTTCCCTTCTCTCATGATAAAAATACTCATAGGGATTACCCCGGGCCAGATCCTTTTTAATTATTTCCAGGGCTCCTATCAATTCCTCTTCATCAATAGGTTTCAGGAGGTAAGCCCGGACATTGTATTTCATTGCTTCCCGGGCATAATCAAATTCATCATATCCACTTAAGATAATAAACTTCATCTGATCATCCTGGAGTTCCTCCCTGATAAATCTGATAAGCTCTAAACCATCCATACCGGGCATCTTAATATCGGTAATAATCAAATCAGGAGGATTTTTCTCTAACTTCTCCAGGGCATCCCTGCCGTTTTTGGCCAGATCACTGATGATAAAATCATTTTTCTCCCAATCTATCACATAGCGCAGGCCATTTCTGATATTCGGTTCATTATCAACAATCATCACTTTATACATATTGGACTTATACCTCCATAGGAATCAGCAATTGTACTAAAGTACCCTGTCCTTCCTTGCTTTCTATTCTCAGGTCAAATTCTGTTCCATAATATAACTTTAAGCGCTGGTAGATATTCTTTATCCCAACCATCTTTCCATCTAAACCCTCATCAGAATCCAGATTAGCCAGGATCTGCTTTAATTTCTTTTCTTTTATCCCAATACCATTATCCTGGATGATAAAGTGCAATTTATCCCCTTCTATTTTGATCTGGAGATAAATCTCTCCTTTATATTCACTCTTCTCCAGGCCATGGATACAGGCATTCTCCACAATTGGCTGTAAAATCAGTTTTGGGATCTTAATGGGCAAGGCTGGTCCTTCTATATCTATTTCATATTCAAATTCATTGCCAAAACGGTATTTCTGTATCTCCAGAAACTCCCTGACACTGGTAAGCTCATCAGCCACAGTGATAAAATCCTGTTGAAAATTTAAGATCCGGCGGAAGGAACGGGCCAGATACTTAATTATCTCCGCTGTCTCTGTCTCTCCCTTTTCCAGGGATTTCATCCTGATAGACTCCAGGGTATTAAAAAGATAATGAGGTTTAATCTGGCTCTGGAGGGCACTTAATTCAGCCTGTTGCTTTTCCAACTTAATCTGGACCTGTTGTAATTTGGCTTCATAGACATCAGTAATCAGGATTTTAATCTTCCTGACCATTCTATTATAGGCCCTGATTAAATTGCCGATTTCATCTTTACCCTGTATTCCTGGAAATTGACTGGTAAAATTCCCCCCATCCAGGGTGCTGACATGTTCTGATAGGGCGTTAAGACGCTGATAAAAAGAACGATAGATAAGAAAAATAATGAAAGAGGAGAGGAATAAACTCATTAAGGTAAGAAGAACTATCCTGATTCTCGGTTCCTGTAAAGCCAACTCAAGGTCCTGATGATCCATTATATTTATAATCTTCCAGTTAAAATACCTGTTAATTCTGCCTTCTACAATCTCTTCCTGGTTCATCCATAGATAATCAGCCAGGTCCTTGTCTATTTCTGGTAGTTTTCCTGCAAATAATAAGCGGTCATCATCTACAATTAATATTTGTCCACGTAAGTTTTCATACCTGATCAGTTCCATTATATTGCCACTATAAAGGTCTACCTTTAAGATCTTTAAATACTTATCTATGCCCTGGTATTGATTTAAAATCTGGACAACCGAGACCGGTGTAAGAACACTTTGGTCTCCCCTTACTTCCTGGTCTCCATACCAGACATATCTCTTATCCAGGGAACTCAAGACCCCCTTATACCAGGCAGAAGACCTGACCTCATTATCAATTTTCCTGACCTTTGCAGAATTCAAAATAGTGGGATTATCTGTATAGATTGTCATATTATTAATCTGGGGATAGGATTCTCCGTGTAAATATAGATATGACTTAAAGTAATTATTATAGGTCTCAACAAAAGCCAGGTTTGATTCATAATCATGATCCAGCATTTCATATAACTGCTGGTCCATGTAAATCTTATTGGCCTGGGCTATAAGAAAATTAAGGTCCTTTTCCATTAACTTGGCTACCTGTTCTGTTGACTGGCGATAATAATTCTCATAGGTAACCTTGACATTTTCCACTGTATTATTATAGAAAATCAGATTAATTGCAATGATTGGCGTAACAACACATACCAGATAGACCAGGATCAATTTATGCTTTACTTTAATATCATTCAAAAAATTATATTTTCTCATCAGTTACTCCTGTTAATTTATAATTTAAAACAGAAGTTTATAATTACTCTGCAGAAAATAAAAAAAGACATTTGCTATAATGAAAACGTACTTTCTGCAAAGATTACAAACCTTACATTTCATTATAACAAATGTCCCTTATTTTTTCAATAAAACCGCTTTTTCCTCTTCCCGGGATTACTCTTTTACACCACCCAGGGTCAAGCCATGAACAAAGTATTTCTGTAAGAAAGGATAAATACAGGCAATGGGAACTGTAACAATTACTGTCATGGTAGCCCTGATGGCTCTTGGAGTAACCTCATTAGCACCTGCAGCTGCCCTGGACATAGCCAATTCCATAGAGGTCGACATCTGTTGGGCACTGGCCAGAACCTTCTGCAGCTCGTAGGCTAAAGTACTTAACTCTGGTTTCATCGGGTTGTAAACGAAAACGTCAAACCAGGAGTTCCAGGCTGCTACTGCAGTAAATAAAGCTACAACGGCCAGTACAGGCTTAATCAATGGGAAGATTATTCTTAAGAATATGGTAAACTCTCCAGCACCATCTATTTTAGCCGATTCAATGAGACTTTCAGGAAGCCCACTGATATAAGTCCGGACAATTATCAAGTTAAAAGCATGTAAGATAGCAGGCCAGATATATACCCAGAAACTATTGGTCAAGCCCAGAAAACGGTAAACGAAATAGGTTGGAATTAATCCACCATTAACATACAGGGTAATTACATAAATAGTAGAAATAAACTTCCTCAAAACAAACTCTTTCCTACTGATAGTATAGGCCAAAATCGCTGTAGAAAAAACACCTAAAACTGTACTTAAAACTGTACGGGCAAGTGTAACTTTAACAGCCTGATAGATCTGCGGCCTAGCCAGCAACATCCTATAGTTAAAGGTAGTAAATTTCCGCGGCCAGAGATATATTCCACCCTTTAAACTATCTAACCCATCATTAAATGAAACGGCAACTGTATTTAAAAAGGGGTAGAGAGTAACTACGATTAAACAGATGAGAAAAATATAGACAAATGCATCAAGCAAGATATCTTCCGTACTTCTTCTTGTAAATCTCCTTGACATTTCCTTTCCCCCCTTAGAATAACCTTTCCTGATCAAGACGTTTTGCTATATAGTTAGCGGAAAATACCAGTATAATACTTACAACACTTCTAAAAATACCTGCTGCTGTAGCAAAGGAATATCTCATCATCTTCAAGCCGAAATCCAGTTCAAAGATTTCAAAAATCCTCGCATATTCAATAACTCTACCATTCTGCAATAGATAAACCTGTTCAAAACCAGCATTCATCAATTGTCCTATATTAAGAATCAAGAGGATAACTATTGTTGGTCTTAATGCTGGAAGTGTAATATGCCTGATTCTCTGCAATCTGCTGGCACCATCTATCAT
>LFRS01000059.1:5230-6232 GCA_001512435.1 Halothermothrix sp. DTU029
TTCCAGACATGGGAAAAACCAATTACCCACCAGAATAATTCAGGTACACCTAAAAACATGATCGGTTTATCTATAATATTAAAAAACATTAATATCTCATTTATAATTCCGTCAGTAGCAAGCAAATCACGTACCAGGTTAGCCGCAACTACCCAGGAAATAAAATAAGGTAGATATGAAATAGTCTGGGTAATTCTCTTGAATTTAATACTTCGTACTTCGTTTAAAATCAGAGCCAATAAAATAGCAAAAAACATACCTAAAGTCAGTTTAATAGCACTTATTGCAATTGTATTACGTAATACCTGGAAAAACACCGGGTCCTCGAAGAGAACCTTGAAGTTTTCGAAACCAACCCAGGTCTGATCAAAAAAGCTTCTGGCTGGCCAATAATTCTGAAAGGCCATTAACCAACCACCAACGGGAAGGTACCTGAATATAATTACATAAACTATAAATGGGAAAGACATCATAACCCAGGCTCTCTGTTCCCATAGTTTTGCAAGGAAAGTATCTTTTTTCTTTATCTTTACTGGATCTACTGATAATTCGCTTTTCACAGGCCTTACCCCCTCCTTATGAATTTTATAAAAGGGTGCTTCGAAAAGCACCCTTTTAAAATGCTTCATTTGATACTGGGATTATTTTATTTTACAGGTTTTTGGGACCCCAGTTTTCTACTCTCCATTCGAGCTGCTCCTGGATGTATTCCAAACGCAGCTGCAATAATGGACGAGTACGTTTTACATATTCGTCCCAAATCATTTCAAACTCAGATGGATCGCTCATAACGAGTCTCGGTACATATTCTCTCAGCATATCGCTGTGTCTTGTACCTTCAATATGAGCAGGTGAACCTGTCGGGATTGTGATTGTCCAGATTGGATAGTATGGTACTTCTTCCCATGGCTTCGGTGGGTTGTAGAATTCGGTAAAGGACTTAACTCCATAGGCATCCATAACTTCTTTTTCAGCAGGTGTAGCTGCCTGATAGATCATGCT
>LFRS01000059.1:6341-6789 GCA_001512435.1 Halothermothrix sp. DTU029
TTAGCTACCAGATAGTCCCAGTACTTGATTACGCTAACAGGGTCTTTACAGGCGATTGTAATACCCATACCTTGTGTTTGCTGGATATATGGAGTATCACGCATATATTCTTCTACAGTTTCGTCAAATACGATTGGGAATGGAACAAGGATGCTATCTGGATCGTCACGGTTTAAGATGTCCTGAGCTTGCTGCAGTACCCAGTGCTGAGCAAAGGTTGCCAGAACACGACCTGATGACAATCTTTCAATATACTGGTCATAGTTGATAACAAACATTTCTGGGTCAACTACGCCTTTGTTGTACATTTCATTAAGTTTCTGGTAGTAGTATTTTTCTACTAAACCAGTATGATATGGTCTAACCTTAAACTTGCCACCTTCTTTTGGAGCAACAAAGCCACCCTCATTTGGATAACCAGCTAAGTGAGCAGGTACGTTTGTTGTAC
>LFRS01000046.1 GCA_001512435.1 Halothermothrix sp. DTU029
AAAGGAGGGGTCTGATGGGTAAACGGATCTTAATTGTGGGGGGAGTTGCCGGGGGAGCTTCAGCTGCTGCCAGAGCAAGGAGGCTGGATGAAGCGGCAGAAATAATAATCTTTGAAAGGGGTCCACATGTTTCTTTTTCCAATTGCTCATTACCCTATTATTTGAGTGGCATAGTAGAGAATAGTGCTGATTTGATTTTAATGAGTCCAGAAAAATTTAAAAAGCAGTTCAATATAGAGGCCAGGGTTAATAATGAAGTTATAAAAATTAAGAGGGCTGAGAAAAAAATACTGGTTAGGGATTTAGAGACTGGTGAAGAATACGAAGAGAGCTATGATAAGCTGATCCTGTCTCCTGGAGCCAGACCAATAGTCCCGGCCAGTATTGAAGGGGTAGAGCAAAAACATGTTTTTACTGTTAGAAATGTAGTAGATATCAGTAGGATAAAAGACTATCTAGACTTTAACAAGATAGAGGATATTGCCGTTATTGGTGGTGGCTTTATTGGAGTGGAAGTTGCAGAGAACTTGCGTCTGGCAGGAAAAAATGTTACACTTATCGAAGCCCTTGATCAGGTCATGTCTCCCTTTGATTATGATATGGCTCAGATTCTACATAAGGAGATCCTGGATCATGGTATTAATCTCATCCTGAATGATGCTGTTGTGAAAATTAACAGTGCTTCAGTAGAGTTAAAATCAGGTAAAAAGGTTACTGCCAGGGCTGTAATTATGGCTATTGGTGTCTTTCCGGAGACAGACCTGGCCAGGGAAGCCGGCCTGGAAATAGGGGAGACTGGTGGTATCAAGGTTGACCGTAATTATTTGACAAATGACAGGGATATTTACGCTATAGGTGATGCTATTGAGGTCTATCATCGTCTAAGCAGAAAAAAGACAAGACTGGCTCTGGCTGGCCCGGCTCAGAGACAGGCCCGGGCAGCAATAGATCATATCTATAATATTCCCCACCGCAACAATGGGGTAATAGGTTCATCGGTAGTAAAGGTCTTTGATATTAATGCAGCCTGTACGGGCTTAAATGAAAAGACAGCCCGGGATGCAGGAATCCCTTATGATTTTGTTTATATAATTACAGGAGATAAGGTAGGCCTGATGCCTGATAGTAACCCAATGCATTTTAAATTACTCTTTGAGTATCCAACAGGCAGGATCCTGGGAGCCCAGGCTATTGGCAAGGGTAATGTGGACAAGAGAATAGATGTTATAGCTACAATGATTTTAATGGATGGAAGCCTGGAGGACCTGAAAGAATTGGAATTGTGTTATGCACCACCTTTTGGTACTGCCAGAGATGTTGTAAATCAAGCTGCCCTGGTAGGCTTGAATCTTTTACATGGTAGATTTAAACAGGTTCCTGTCAGTAAAATCAGGGAACTGGTAGAAAATGATGCCTTTATTTTAGATGTAAGGGAAAAAGGGGAATACAGGACAGGGCATATCAAAAACGCTATAAATATTCCTTTAAGTGAATTACGGGACAGGCTTGACGAGATTCCCAGAGACCAGCCTGTATATGTACATTGTCGTTCAGCCCAGCGCAGTTATTTTGCAGTCATGGCCTTACAGGAACTGGGTTTTGAGAATGTCTATAATATTGCTGGTTCTTATTTAGCGCTATCTTATTATGAGTATTATATGGATCAATACACGGGGAGGGAGAAGATTCTTACACAATATAATTTTATTTAGCAAGGGAAAAAAATTTACTAAAAACAAAAAAGTTAGTAGAAGTAATAACAGTAATTGTACAAGGGAGGTTTCAAATGAATAAAATATCAATGGCAAAAATATTACTGGCTTTATCGGGAGTAATTGATCTTGTCAGTAACACTGTAGTTAGTCATCATAAAAAAGTAAGTTACCTGACTTATCAAATAGCTAAGGAAATGAATTTGAATGAAAAAGATCTAAAAAATCTGGTTATGGCAGCATTGATTCATGACATTGGGGTGTTTTATATCAGGGATGTCAATATACATGATTTTACCTTTGATGACCCCAAAAATTCTCATGCTTATATTGGTTATTATCTCCTGAATGAAGCAGATCTTTTAAGGGATATAGCTCCTATTATAAAGTATCATCATACAGACTGGAATAGATATGCAGGGAGTCTTCCTTCAGAATATAATGTTTTACATCTGGCTGACCAGCTTGCCTTTTTGTCAGAAGAGTATGATATTTATAATGATAGTGATAAAATAGCCAGGATAATTGAAGATGGTTCAGGCAGCATTTTCTGGCCAGAAGCTGTAGAGGCTCTATTAGGTTTACTTTCCAGAGAGTATATTGCTCTTGATTTAAAATCAGCTACGGCTATAAATCGTGTACAGGATAAAGCCATCCTGGAATTTGATGATCTGGTTGAAATAGATAAAATTTTAGATATTAGTAAGATTATCAGTTATATCATTGATTTCCGCAGTCCTTTTACTGTAACCCACTCCATTGGTGTAGGAATAGTAGCAAAGGAGCTATCAAAACTGATGGGTTTTTCAGAGGAAGACCAGGTTATTATGGAAATAGCCGGGTACTTACATGATTTAGGTAAATTAGCAGTAGCACCGGAGATATTAAATAAGACGGGTAAATTAAGCCAGGATGAATGGAAGAAAATGCGGGCTCATAGCTATTATACATATCAGGTCCTTGATTATATCGATGAATTACCCCATTTAAAGGAGTGGGCAGCCTATCACCATGAGAAACTGGATGGGACAGGTTATCCATTTCATTTGGGAGCCAACGATTTATCTACAGGATCCCGGATAATGACTGTTGCCGATATCTTTACAGCTATATCAGAAGATAGGCCTTATTGTAAAGGGATGAGTAAAAAAGAGATAATAGATCTTTTTAGAGAACAGGTGAAGGATAATAAAATTGATGGTGAGATAGTTGAGCTTCTCCTGGAGAATTTTCATCATATTAACGGACTCCGAAAGAAGATTCAGCTACGTAGCAAGGAGTATTATCAGAATTTCAGGATGTTTGCTTTATCGGAAACCGGTTAATCAGGAGGGGATATAGTCTTTTATGGCTTCTTTTAAAATTAGAGATAAATAATTATCAGGCAGCAGATAAATTAGTCAGGATAATGGGCAATTTCATACCATTTAAAAGGCATTGGAGGATTTACGCTTCTTTGCCAGGAAGGGCGATAAATATTGCAGGAGTAAATTGATAGAATTACTCCTGCTACTTTAACTAAATATTTATATGTATATAATAAATAACTAAAAATAAAAAACCCCATTCTAAAAAATGGGGTTTTCCTGTTTTCTTATCCCTGGCCAGGTGTGACTTTTTCCTTTTTTGTTTTTATTATTCCAATTCCCATTAGAAGTGCCATATAGAGGAAGATGGCAATGAAAGTGATATAAGTATAAATAGGATTATTGGTAGTAAAACCAATGATAGGTATCCCCAGGATAGCCATCAGGGGAAATCCTAAAGGTGCAGCTACGGCGCTGCCCAGGACCAGGTTTTTGGCCACATCAGTCTGTAAATCCGGGTCAATACCCCGGAGTAGGGCCAGGCCGGTTGAGGCAGTACCGGTAAGCATACCAAACATGGCCAGTATATAATGATTAGTGTTATGGAGGAACATTTTCCTGCCCAACCAGATAGTAAAGAAATAGGTGGCAATGGCACCAACAGTGGCAACAACCAGGAGGAGTTCCCAATACTCTTTGATGGTTTCAACAGAAATGGCCATTATGGAAGCTGTGATCATTATATTGAAAAATAATGAAGAGACATTATTCAATAAATAGGAGTCCAGTAAGGGCTCTGCCCTATGTCCCCTATTGGCAAAGAACTGGAGAATTTTTTTAAATACTATTGCCAGAAGGATACCGAATAAAAAGTTGAAGCCCTTAACCAGGCTGGCAATGGTTTCACCTACAGACCCAAAAAGGGATAAAAAGGCTCCTGACCACTTAATGGCCAGAAAGGTACCCAGATAGATGATGGCAATCCAGACAAACTGAACAGTAAGCATATCAAAAAAGTTTATTTCTTTTACAGAAGAGAGGGATAATTCCTTTGTCTGCAGTCCTTTAATCCGGTTTAATCTGGCTACTGGTATTTTATATTTTCTAACAAAATAGTTGAGCATGAAAACTCCCAGAATACCGGCAACCAGGAAGCCAGCAGTGGCCAGGGTAAGGCCATACTGGTTTACATAACCAAAGGGTAAGACTTCATCCCAGGA
>LFRS01000073.1 GCA_001512435.1 Halothermothrix sp. DTU029
AAACCATTTATATCTCTGTCCTTTTCCAGTGTTTTTCTGACTTTTTGATAATATTCCCTGGCTTTCTCCTCATCACCGGAAATACAGGCTGTAAAACAGATCTCATAATAGATTCCCGGTAAACTATAGGAGGGATAGAGGGCTATATTTTCCTCCAATATCCTGGCTGCTTCCTGGTAAGTATCCTGATCATCTTCATCCAGGGCTTTCAGGTAGGCAAGGTAGACAAAACTAAGATCATTACTATCCAGTTCCTCTGTAGTAGCAGCCAGGGATACTTTTAGTTCAGCTGGCGGAACACCGGCAACCAATTGGGAACCCAGATCGCTTAATTCAATTAATTCGTCTGCCACAGACCTATTGAAAAGGAAACTCCAGATTATTTTACCATCTGAAGGTATATTGGCAGATTGAAAGGGTATTAGATTAATTATTCCCGTTACAAAACCTATTATAGCTGTAAAGAAAAATAGGGCTGCCCAGAAACCCTCCGTATATAAGAAAGCGATCAGGAAGATAATAGAAAACAGCATTTCAAAGATTATTCCTCCGGCATAGAATAGCAGATCTGCTATTTTTGCTGTTCCCTTTTTTTGAGGTATCATGGCACATAAACCGCTATAAGCCTGGTTAAATTGCAGGGACAATTTCATCTTTCCATTCTCATTATTCCAGGTAAAAATAGAAAAACGATAAGAAATCAATTTATAGCCTGCCAGTTTCCCAAATACCAGGTGGCCCAGTTCATGGATATTGATATTGATAAATAGAGCCAGCATGATATATATAAGGGCAGATAGAAAAGTAAAATTAATTTCTTGCATTTTCTTAAAAAGGCTGAATCTTTCCATTAATAAAACCACGAATAAGCCAAACAGAAAACCAACTGCTGTACTGACAAGTAATTTGCTTATAAAATTAAAATACTTTCTTATTTTCTTCTCTCCTGAATCCTTTTTCTCTCTTTTTTCCCCCATAAATAAACTCCCCTTTTAATTATTGTGATTAATTACATTGTGATTAATTACTGACTATTAACTAATGATAAGTTAATATCTACTGATTACTCATTACCATTTGCTATCTTCATTATCATTCAACAGAAGTAGTATTTTTCCTGTCTTTTATTTATTCCTCTGCTCCAATTCTGTAAAAATATCCTGCAGGGGGATTTCATAGAGATTCAATAAGACCAAAAGGTGATAGATAAGGTCCCCGATTTCATAGACCATCTCTTCCCTGGAAGCATTTTTGGCACCTATGATAACCTCTGCAGCTTCTTCCCCGATTTTCTTACAGATTTTATCTACACCCTGGTTAAATAAATAATTGGTATAGGAACCTTCCACAGGCTCTCTTTTTCGCCCAGCAATCAGATTATATAAACTATAGATGAAGGCTGCCTTTTCCAGCTCTTCCACAGTGGGAGACCCCCCTTTAGTGGAAGATTCCTCCCTGCCCTCTCTTGAAGCGGAAGCAGTAAGCTTATCCGCCAGGCCTGCCTCCAGGAGAACACCTTTTTGCATAATTTCACGATAAAAACAGGTCTCTTCACCTGTATGACAGGCTGGACCCACTGGTTCCACCAGTAATAAAAGGGTATCATTATCACAGTCAAGCTTTATCTCCTGAACCAGTTGAAAATTACCTGAGCTTTCTCCCTTGACCCAGAGTTCCTGCCTGGAACGGCTCCAGAAAACAGCCTTTCCTGTCTCCAGGGTCTTCTTCAGGCTCTCTTCATTCATATAGGCCAACATCAAGACCTCTTTACTATTGATATCCTGCACAATGGCAGGGATTAAGCCCTCCTGATTAAATTTAAGCTTTCCCAGTTTTTCCTTCATAATAGACACCTCTAATTTTTATTAAAATCCTTTCCATAAATTAATTTCACAAGAAGCTACCAGGCCAGCCAATAGGGAACTCAACACCAGGAAACTATACCTGGCAGTCCAGTCACCAGCCGATCCCTCCCGGTAATCACCCAGGGCAGGGCCAGTTTTATAATTGGACAGGAATACCCACAGCCTGCAGATATTCCTTTACCTCTCTTATCCTGAACTCCCTCTCATGGAAGATTGAAGCAGCCAGGACAGCTGCAGCCTTGCCCCTGAGGAAGGCATCCCGGAAGTCTTCCAGTTTCCCTGCTCCCCCTGAGGCGATAACAGGAATACTAACTGTTCCAGTAACTGCCTGCAATAAATCCAGATCATAGCCCTCCCTGGTCCCATCCTTGTCCATGCTGGTAAGCAAGATCTCTCCTGCCCCCAGTTCCTCTACCCTCTTGGCCCAGGCCACAAGGTCCATACCGGTAGCCTTTTTACCAGCCTGGATAAAAACTTCCCAGCCAGACTTAATATTTTCAGCTCCTATTTCATTTTCTCTATCCCCGCTAAGATTCTTTTCCTCTGCTAATAAGGCCCTGCTCTTTTTAGCATCTATGGCCACCACTATAGCCTCTTTACCAAAGGCTGCAGCGGCTTCCTGAACCAGGGCAGGATTATTTACAGCAGCAGAGCTGATCGAGACCTTCCTGGCACCGGCTTCCAGAAGTTTCCCTATCTCCTCTACAGTCCTGATACCCCCACCTACAGTCAGGGGGAGGCTTACCCGGGAGGCAATCTCCTTGATGGTCTGGAGGAAAATAGTCCTTTTCTCCATAGTGGCTGTAATATCCAGCAGGACCAGCTCATCTGCCCCTTCCCGGTCATAATAAAGGGCCAGCTCCAGGGGGTCACCTTCCTGCCGGAAGTTCACGAAATTAACCCCCTTAACCACCAGGCCATCCTTTAAATCCAGACAGGGAATAATTCTCTTCTTCTCCATCAGAATTCCTACCTCCCTCCTGCCAATTCCTGATCCAGTTTGCGGATATTATTATCTAAAGCACCACTATAAAAGGCCTTACCCACTATAACACTCTTTATGCCTATTCCGGCCAGTTCCTTTAAATCAGCAAAGGAGGATACTCCCCCAGAAGCAATAACTTCAATCCCGGGAATCTGATTATACTTCTTTAAACCTTCCAGATCCGGCCCCTTCAGGGTTCCATCTTTGCTGATATCAGTATAGATAAAGGTCCTGGCACCCAGTTCCTTCATCTCCTGGATCATCTCTTCTACTGTCCTGCTACTGGTCTCCAGCCAGCCCTGAATGGCCAGCTTTCCATCCCTGGCATCAACACCGACTACAATCCTCTCTGCCCCGTATTTTTCCAGGGCCTCTTTCACTATTTCCGGCTTTTCCAGGGCAATAGTTCCCAGGATAACCCGGTCTATACCGGCAGCAAGATAATAATCTATGGTTTCCAGGGACCGGATCCCACCACCCAGTTGAATGGGGATTTCCAGTACCCCTATTATCTCCCTGATAATCTCCAGGTTAACAGGTTTCCCATCCTTGGCCCCATCCAGATCCACCAGGTGTAACCGCCTGGCCCCTTGATTCTGCCAGTATCTGGCCATTTGCACCGGTTCCTGGCTATAGACAGTCTCCTGTTCATAATCCCCCTGCACCAGGCGGACACAGCGGCCATCTTTCAGATCTATTGCTGGAATAATCTCCATCATAAAACACCTCGCTGTATATTTATAATTGTATAATTCTCCCTTACCTTCAGTATTAAAGGCTGCCCTTTGTAGAAAGGGGCTTGTTCCCCAATCTCTCCTCATAGGTTAAGGCCTGGTCCAGGGCCCGGCCAAAGGCCTTAAAACAGGCCTCCAGGAGGTGGTGGTTATTCCCACCCCTGTGCATCAAAATATGTAGATTCATTCCGGCATTATTACATAAGGACCGGAAAAACTCCTCAATCAATTCTACTGGCAAATCCCCCACCATTTCCCGGCTATATTGCAAATTATCCTGGTAATAGGCCCGGCCGCCCAGATCCAGTACTACCTGGACCAGGGTTTCATCCATAGGCAGGGTAACATCACCATACCTCCTGATACCCTTGCGGTCACCGATGGCCTTACTGATAGCCTGGCCAAGAACTATCCCCACATCTTCCACTGTATGGTGTTCATCTACATAAAGGTCTCCCTTGACATTTAAAGCCAGATCCAGGAAACCATGATAGGCAAAAAGCTCCAACATGTGGTTGAAAAAACCTATCCCTGTATCAATATCTGTATTGCCATTACCCTTAAGCTTTAATTGTAACCTGACCTCAGTCTCCCTCGTCTTTCTCTCTATCTCCACCATGGGAAAAAATTCTTTCACCTGCTAACACCTTCCTTTTCATCTGAAATTAACAGCTTTATCTCTCTTTTTTGCCCCTATTGAAACCTGATTTTAATAGCCCGGGCATGGGCATCCAGCCCTTCCAGTTCTGCCAGCCTGATAATATCATCCTTAACAGCTGCCAGTTCTGCTTCCTGATAATAGATAAAACTGCTTTTCTTCAAAAAGTCATCAGTATTTAATGGAGAGGCAAAGCGGGCTGTACCACTGGTTGGCAAGACATGGTTGGGCCCAGCCATATAATCTCCTAAGGGTTCTGAAGAATAATCCCCAATAAAGATAGCCCCGGCATTTTTTATTTCTCCCAGATATTTCAAGGGCTCTGCCACCATCAATTCAAAATGCTCTGGAGCAAAAAGGTTAACCTGTTCAATACCAGCCTGCAGGTCTTCCACGATTATTATGCTGCCATTGTTTTCCAGAGAGGTACTGGCAATCTCTCTTTTGGGCAGGCTTTCCAACTGGTCCTTTACAGCTGCCAGAGTCCTCTGGGCCAGATTCTCATCTGTAGTAATAAGGGTAGAAACAGCCAGGGGGTCATGTTCTGCCTGAGAAAGCAAATCAGCAGCAATAAAATCCGGATTGGCAGTCTCATCAGCCAGAATCAGTATTTCACTGGGCCCAGCCAACATATCTATATCCACCAGGCCAAAGACCAGTTTCTTGGCCAGGGTTACAAAGATATTTCCCGGCCCTACAATCTTATCTACCCGGGGAATAGTCTCTGTCCCCAGGGCCAGGGCAGCTATAGCCTGGGCTCCCCCTACTTTATAAATCTCATCAGCCCCGGTTTCCCTGGCTGCTACCAGGGTATAGGGATTTAGCTTGCCATCACTATCTGGAGGAGAAACCACCACTACCTCCTCTACACCGGCTACCCTGGCCGGCACTACAGTCATAACAACAGAGGAAGGATAGGCTGCCCTGCCACCAGGAACATAGGCACCCACCCTGGCCAGGGGGATAAAAAGCTGTCCTACGGTTCCTCCTTCATAGGCAAACCAGCTCTTCCGCAACTGTTTTTCATGGAAACTGGCTACATTTTCGATGGATCTCCTCAAGGAAGACAGGTAATCCTCCCCCACCAGCTGGTAAGCTTCTTCAATTTCCTCCGGGCTTACCTGCAGGCTTGCCAGCTCTGCCCCATCGAAGTCCTTGGTATACTTAAAAAGGGCCTGGTCTCCTTCAACTTTTACTGATTTAATAATCTCCTCAACTACCCGGCTTCTCTCATCCTGAAAATCAAAGGTATTTTTTAATCTCCTTTTTTCAATCCCCTCTTTATCCCGGGGATATTTAAAAATCTCCATATCCTTCACCTCTTTTTTATTTCTTCAGTCTTGCCATTAAGCCATTGATAAAGTCATACCTGGTCTTATAACTGACACTATTAACTATTAAGCGGGAAGTAGATTCTGTAATGGTAGCAATAGGGATTAAACGGTTTTTCCTTAAAGTAGTTCCTGTTGAAGTAATATCAACAATCAGGTCTGCCAGGTCCACCAGGGGAGCCAGTTCTACCGAACCATATAAATGGATTATTTCTACCTGTATACCCTTCTGCTGAAAAAACTCCCGGGTAATATTGGGATAAGAGGTGGCCACCCGGCTATATTCAGGTATTTCCTCTAATTTCTTGATCCCCTTCTCTTCTGGTACAGCTACTACCAATTGACAGTATCCTACCTCCAGATCTGCCAGTTCGTAGATCCTCTTACCATGTTCCAGGATAACATCCTTCCCGGTAATCCCTATATCTGCTGCCCCATGTTCTACATAAACCGGCACATCCTTTGGTTTAGCCAACAAGAAGGAATTACCAGTCTCCTCATCTTTAAAGACCAGTTTCCGGGATAGTTCCTCTATATTCAGGTCCCGGGAAATAAAGCCGGCTTCCTTTAATATATCTACAACTACCCCCATTAACCTGCCCTTGGGTAAGGCTGTTATTATTTCTCCCATATCTTCTCCTCCCATGTACCCTCTATATTAATAATCCTTTCCCTCTCCTGGAGGAAATCCTTGACCAGCAAAGTCCTTTCATCCTTTAAGTAAAAGACCTGTTCTACTCCCTCTGGAAGAGCCGGGTCTTGCCCTTTAGCTGCCAGGAGAGCCTCCTCTTTGTACAGGGCCAGAGGGCTAATGATTGTCACCAGATCCTGTTCCCTTAAAATCCCTGCCAGCTTAAAAGCCAATCTGGCTGAATCCTCCTTATAAATAATCAGGTTTTTTCCTGCCTTTTGCCCTCTGAACCGCTTCTGCCTCTTCAGGGCCAGGTAGATCCTTTCCAGACCTAGGGCAAAACCAATAGCCGGGATCTCTACCCCGCTATACCTTTCCAGCAGGTGGTCATACCTGCCCCCACCACAGAGATTGTAACCAAGGTCTCCGGTAAAACCTTCAAAAACAACCCCGGTATAATAATCAAAACCCCTGATCAGGCCCAGGTCAAAGGTAATGTAATCCTGCAGCCCATAATCAGCAACAAAGCTATAAATCTGATAGAGATTAGCAATGGCTGCCTGAGCCACCTGATTATTAGTCAGCTGGCTGGCTTTTTCCAGGACTTCTACTGAACCCCGCAGGAGGGGGATCTCCCCCAGGAGTTCCCTTCCTTCTACCTCTAATTCTGCCAGATAATTATTCAGGCCTACCAAATCCTTCTTATTAAAATAGGTCTTGATTGCATACTCCATCTCTGCATTTAAACCCAGTTCTGCTATGATCCCATTGAGAAAACCTACATGGCCGATATCCAGGTTAAAATCTGCCAATCCGGTCTTTTTCAGGGATTCAATAGCCAGAATAATGGCTTCTGCATCTGCAGCACAATCCTCCACCCCAATCAGTTCAACCCCCAACTGGTAGAACTCCCTGTTTTTCCCTGCCTGGGGTTCTTCATAGCGGAAAACTGAAGCAGAATAGGATAAACGCAAGGGTAAGTCAAGTTCATTCAGGTTAGTAGCAATGGTACGGGCAATGGGGGCTGTCATTTCAGGCCGCAAAACCAGGATATTGCCTTCATAATCAATAAACTTATAGAGGCCCTTTTCCAGGGCATCCCCCATCCCTAGTTTCAATGCTTCCAGATACTCTACTGTAGGAGTCAGGATCGGTTGATAACCCCAGAGACTGAAGCTTTTAATAATTCCCTCTTCCAGTTCCTTCAATTCCAGGGCTACCTGAGGCAGATAAGCCTTCATGCCTGTCGGTGATTTCAGGATATTATTCTTCTTATTCATGGCTAGAAACCTCACTTTATTATTTTAATACTTTAATTTATTAAAGTAAATATAACATAAAAACCAGCCCCTGTCAACATTTTTTTCCAGATAAAATTAAAAAAAGAGCAACTTTCCTCTTCATAGAGAAAGCCTGGCTTTCCATTGACAAAAGGGCTGAGAAGTAATATAATAAATAAGGTTAATAAAGAACTGTCTCCAGTAAAGAGGCAGCCAAAAAGTTAATACCTGCCCGTGGCGCAGTTTGGCAGCGCGCTTGCTTCGGGAGCAAGAGGTCCCGAGTTCAAATCTCGGCGGGCAGACCACAAAAGACAAAAACCTTTCCAACAGGGAAGGTTTTTTTCTTTTTGATATATTTTCTGAACCTTAAAGCAAAATAATTGTTAATATGTGGATATTTCTGTGGATAACTTTCTAGCTCCAACTTAAACCTTTTTCCCGAAAACATCGCTAATAAGGCAATTTCAACTAAAAAGCTCTACTTTAAAGTTGATTTATGTCAACAGGCTGGTATTTTTATACTTTTTTTGACAGCATCTCCAGCAAATTCTACATTCTTATTTCTGTAGTTTTTTCTTCTTTTTCATAAAGTTATCCACAATTTTATCCTGATAAGGGACAATTATGGCAGTCAGGCCTGGATTTTTTACAGAAATTTTTCCCGGCTGCTACAATTAAGGCATGGTATTCATTATATCTTTCCACTTCCGGTGGGAAATTATCCATTACCAGCTTCTGTAAGTAATGATAATCTACCTCCTCCTCTGTTAAAGTACAGCGGCTAAAAAGTCTTTTAGTATAGGCATCAATGACAAATATAGGGTATCCACCAGCATAAAGTAGAATACTATCGGCTGTTTCCGGCCCCAGCCCATAAACCCTTAAGAGCTTCCCTCTTAAATCCTCCAGGCTTTCTTTAAACATCTCCCCTAAACTCCCTCCATATTCCTCAAGAAGGAAATGGGTAAAGGCCTTTAGTTTTCTGGCCTTCATGTTATAGTAACCTGAGGGCCGGATCAGGGCAGCCAGTTTTTCCTGGTCCAGCCTGTCCACCAGCTCCAGGGTAACTTCTGCCTTGCCAGTTAAGCCTTGATTATAGTCCTTCAAGTTCTGTATGGACTTTTCTACATTGCTCCAATTAACTGCCTGGGTTAAAATGGCCCCTACAATAACTTCAAAGCTGCTTTCTGCCGGCCACCAGCCCTGGGGGCCAAATTCACTATAAAGTTTCCTGTAGATTTCCTCTAAGGCTTCCTTTAAACTTTTCTGCCCATAATGCTTACAGGGATACATTTTATCACCACCATTCATCTTATTGAGGAAAAATTTATCCTGGCCAGTATTGCCCGGGCAATTATTACAGCTAAATCAGCTTTCTCTAATCTCCCGGGCAATCCCTGCTTTAATGGACCTTAAAATCCCTTCTGGATTCCTGGAAAAGCCTGGCCAAATATAGCTGGAGCAGGACTATAATAATAATAGTAGTATAAATATTTATATAAGCACTGATTATCAGAAAATCATAAAGTCCATGGAGAAAGGCTACCAGGAAAAAGCCCTGCCAGATTTTGGCCTTCTTTCCCTCCCTCTTGCCCCTGCTCAAATAAAAACCAAAGATCCCTGTAAAGGCACCATGGGCCAGGGTAGTCAAAAAGGCCCTGGTCAGGCCTACCTGGTATCCATAGAGAATGGTATAAAAAAGGTTTTCAAAGGTGGCAAAACCCAGGCCCAGGGTAACTCCATAAATAGTCCCATCTATTGCTTCATCAAAGTCAGGATGCTTATAATGCAAGGCATAAACTGCATAGGATTTTAAGCCTTCCTCGATAAAACCAATGGCCAGGATACAGGCCAGAAACAATTTTAAAGGTGGAGTTCCTGCCCTTAACCACTGGCCAAAGGGGCTTTCCAATATACCGGCCGGGAAAACCAGCAGCAATCCCCAGGAAAAATCCCTGATTAT
>LFRS01000158.1 GCA_001512435.1 Halothermothrix sp. DTU029
CACCTCCTGAGTTTAATTATATATCTAAACTCAGTGTCCGACAAATGGGGGGAAGGTCATGAAACAAAAAAGGAGGGTTTATAGTTTGAAGAAGCTTAAGGGTTTATTGTTGTTGCTTGTGTTGGTTATGGCTTTTGGTGCTCTCGCTGTAGCCCAGGAGTACAAGGTATTTACACAAATCTGTACAGCCAACTATCCTGATTATCCTGGTTCTACAATACTGGGCGACATCATCGAGAAAGAAACCGGTGTAAAAATCAAGAGGGAATTTCTCGTTGGTGATTTAGAAACAAGACTGGGTCTTATGATCGCCAGTGGTGAGTATCCTGACATCATGGATGCAGGTCATTATACCCAGAGATTAGTCGATGCTGGTGCTTATATTCCACTGGAGGATTTAATTGAAGAACATGCACCAAATATTAAGAAATATTTTGGAAAATATTTCGACATGATTAAAGCTCCAGATGGACATATTTACTTTTTACCACAACAGGTTTATCCGATTGATCCAGGTAACACCAGATATCCAGAACTTGGTTTCTATATCAACAAGAGAGTTCTGAAAGATGCTGGCTGGCCTACAATTAAGACTTTTGATGAATTGTTTGAACTCATTGAAAACTATATGAGGAAAAATCCAACCTATAAGGGACAGCCTACTATCGGATGGTTAACAACATTTGATAGCAACTTTACCTACAGTACAACTAATATTCCTGCACATTTAATGGGTTATCCAAATGAAGGTGGTTTTGTTGCTCCAAGAGAAGCCGGTGAATTTAAAGTCAGGCCATATCATACTGGTACAGTAGAAAAATACTATTACCAGAAGCTCAATGAAATGTATCACAAGGGTGTTGTTGACCCGGAAATGTTCATCCTGAACTATGACCAGTATATTGAAAGATTAGCCAGCGGTCGTGTTCTGGCAACCTTTGCCCAGCACTGGGTAATACAGCAGGCTCAGGACCTGTTAAACAGAGACGATCCAGATAGCATCCTTGTACCTTTCCCAATCGTATTTGATGAGATGGTGGAAGAGTACATGCGTGATACACCATATATCCAGCAGACACAGGGCTTCGCTATTTCAATTGCCTGTGAAGATCCGGTTAGTGTAATCAAGTTCTGGGATTATCTGATAGCTAACCAGATGTTAATCCAGTGGGGTATTGAAGGCGAGCACTATGAAGTCGACGAAAATGGTATGTTCTATCGTACCGAAGAACAGTTAGCACTGTTTAGAGATCCTAACTGGGTAAGAGACGTATTTGGAAGACATTATTTCCTTGACTTATATCCAAGACTTCTGGGTGTTGCTGAAGATGGTAATAGCTATGTACCAGACCATCAGCTCAGCATGATCTATGCTGCAGCTACACCTGCGGAGAAAGAAGTTATGGATGCTTATGGTGTTAAATCCTTTACCGAGTTCTATAACCCACCAAAACCATGGGAAAAAGTACCATACTATCCACTGTGGACAATAACTATTCCAACAGGTTCACCTGCTCATGTTGAAGGTACAAGACACAGTGACCTTCTGAATGAATATGTGCCAAGACTTGTTATGAGCAGCCCGGATGAGTTTGAAGCAATCTGGAAGGAATATGTACAGCGTACACGTCCATATATGCAACTGCGTCTGGAGTATTACCAGGAGCAGCTGGAGTGGAGAGTTAAGAACTGGACTCCTGATAACTAAAATAGGGTCAATATAAAATTGAATGAAGTAATTTCAAAGGGTGCTTTCCGGAGCACCCTTTTTTTAATGAGGAAGTTCAGGAATTAGCAGATTCTTTTAGCATAAGGGTCCTGTTGAAGGGGGAAATTGAAGATATGGAGTAAAACAATAAAAAAGGGGGTGTGGAGATATATTTTCTAAAATTATTCCTGGTCTCTATTTTACCCGGTATCCTCTGGGTCATCTATTTCTATCGCCAGGATAGAGTAAATCCGGAGCCCCTTAAACTGATAATCAGGGATTTTTCCTGGGGATTGCTGCTGGTTTTCCCGGCCGGTATATTGGAAAGCCC
>LFRS01000082.1 GCA_001512435.1 Halothermothrix sp. DTU029
CATACCGGCAGCAGGGGTTTTGGTCATCAGATCTGTACGGATTTTTCCAGGATTATGTGGGAAAACTCCGAGAGAAACAGGACCCGGGCTCCGGAAAAAGGGCTGGCCTGTGCACCCATTTATTCTCAGGATGGCCAGAATTACCTGAAGGCCATGGCGACTGCGGCTAACTATGCCTTTGCCAACAGGCAGATAATAACCCATTTTGTGCGGGAGGCCTTTGTTGAGGTGTTGAAGAAATCCGAAGTTGATTTGGGCCTTAATATTTTGTATGATGTGGCCCACAATATAGCCAAAAAGGAGAGATATAACGGCCGCTGGCTCCTGGTACACAGAAAGGGAGCTACCCGGGCCTTGCCCGGAGGCCATGAGGAAAATCCCCAGTGTTACATGGATACAGGACATCCGGCCATAATCCCGGGAAGCATGGGTACAGGTTCCTATGTGGTAGTGGGTACCGATGATATATATGAGACCTTCTGTTCTGTAAACCATGGAGCCGGCCGTTTGATGTCCCGGAAGAGGGCAAGAAAGGA